>JAAZEM010000191.1 GCA_012512265.1 Armatimonadota bacterium
CCACCATCACGGATATCCCTGCCATCCACAGGAATCGTTTGCTCCAAGGCATGCTCGAGGTTCCTCCCTCCGGCTTGAATCTGCGTCGTTCCGGCGCGACGGCCCCGCGTGAGCTGGCGCCCAACGCTCTGCATCACGGCGGCGCAATCCGCGCGCAGTGGCAGGGTCGTCACAAACCGGCAGGGTGCCTCCAGCAATTGCTGTGCCAAACGGGTATCAAACCAAGGGGGAGAAGAGGAGCGGGGAACTCCACGGCGGAACGCGTGCCCGGCAACCCCGAAAAAAAGCGAGGCCACGGAGAAGTAGTCTCCGTAGCCTCGCCTCATCTGTAACCGGAAGACGCGGCGCCTGGCCCGCGCCCCTAGGTTAGCAGGCGTTGTCGAGCTGCTCCTTCAAGCGCGCGGGCACCTCGGCGATGGGCAGGCGAATCTGCTCCATCGTATCGCGGTCGCGCACGGTGACCGTCTGGTCTTCCAGCGATTGGAAATCGACGGTGAGGCACCACACCGTACCGATCTCATCCTGGCGCCGGTAGAGGCGGCCAATGGAGCCGGTGTCGTCGTACATGGCAGACATGCACTTGCGCAGGTTATCGGCCAGCTCCTTAGCGATGGCCACGATGCGCGGCTCGTTGCGCTTCAGCGGCATGACCGCGGCCTTGATCGGCGCCAAAGCCTTGTGGAAGCGGAGAACGACGCGCTTCTCGTTGCGCACTTGCTCCTCGTGGTAGGCGTCGATCAGGAACGCCAGCGTCGCGCGGTCGGCACCGGCGGAAGGCTCGATGACATAGGGGAAGTAGCGCTCTTGCGTCTGGTCGTCGAAGTAGGTTAGGTCACGCCCGGAGTACTCGGCATGCTGGCGCAGGTCGAAGTCCGTCCGGTTGGCGATCCCCTCCAACTCGGACCAGCCAAAGGGAAACTCGTATTCAATGTCGGTGCAGGCCTTGGCGTAGTGGGCCAGCTCGTCGCACGCGTGCTCGCGGAGCCGGAGCTTCTCGGGCTGGATCCCATACTGCCGGTACCACTCCAGGCGGTCCTGGATCCAGCGCTGGTGCCACTCCTCGTCCTCGCCCGGCTTGACGAAGAACTCGATCTCCATCTGTTCGAACTCGCGTGTGCGGAAGGTGAAGTTCCCAGGGGTGATCTCGTTGCGGAACGCCTTGCCGATCTGAGCGATGCCGAAGGGGAGCTTCTTGCGCATCGTCTCGCGCACGTTCTCGAAGTTCACGAAGATGCCTTGGGCGGTCTCAGGGCGCAGGTAGACGATTGCCGCCTCATCCTCGACGGGCCCCATGAACGTCTTGAACATGAGGTTGAACATGCGCGCTTCCGTGAGGTCGCCGCCGCACTCCGGGCACTTCTCCAGACTCTCCAGGTGATCGGCGCGGAAGCGCTGCTTGCACTTCCGGCAGTCCACCATCGGGTCGGCAAAGCCGGCCACGTGCCCGGAGGCTTCCCAGACGCGCGGGTGCATCAGGATGGCGGCATCGAGGCCGACCATATCGCCGCGCTGGCGCACCACGGTGTTCCACCACGCCTCCTTGACGTTGCGCTTGAGCTCCACGCCCAGCGGCCCGTAGTCCCAGGTGCTCCCAAGCCCGCCGTAGATCTCGCTGCTCTGAAAGATGAACCCTCGCCGCTTACACAGCGATACGATGGTTTCCATATCTACCATGCGCTGCCTTTGACCTCCCCAACACAGAATATATACAGACACGCAGGCACTACGCGAGGAATCTGCGCCCTCAGTATACCGGATCCGAGGGGGATCGTCAACGAGAGCTTCCGGGGGATGAACCCGCCCGGCAGCCCCCTCTTATCCCGGACCGGCCGGCAACCAGGTCCGGGGGCAACGCGCGTGCTGGGGAGACGCCGGGCGATTGCCACGAAGCCCTCTTCGCCCAGGCGGGCGAGCTAGCTGAATCATCGAGTGGGTGAAGCGGGCCACCACTCAGAGCGCCAGCGGGGCTCCGATGGGAGCCCCGCCGCGGCTTCGCTCTATGCTTCCCGCTTACTGCAGCAGCTCGAAGATCAGCTTGCCGACCTCGGTGTTATCGATGTAATCGCCGCGCACCGGGTCCTTGCCAACGACGCGCTTGGTGAGGGCCTCGGCCGCACGGCCGCGGGCGTAGAGGGGCACCAGGCTGTTGGTGTGGCTCGTGCTATACCATTCCATGCCCGGCAGCTTATTGACGCCATTGCCTACCAACGGCTTCCACATCGGCTGCGACTCTGGGCCAGAGCCCGGCCCGGACAGGTAGCCGGTCTCGTGATCAGCGGTGATGATCAGCACCGTCTCGTCCCAGTTGCTGTGCCGATTCACCCACTCCACCACGGCATCTACGGCGCGCAGGAAGTCGACGCCCTCCTCGATGAGGCGTCCAGACAGGTTGCCGTGGCCAGCGCCGTCGATCGAGCCTCCCTCGATCATGACCACGAAGCCGTCGGGATCGTTATCCAGCACGTTCAGCGCCCCGCGCACCATGTCAGCAAGGGTGGGCACACCTTCCGTGAGGGGAACCTCAAACGGCGCGGCCTTCCTATCACCAGGGCGCCCCAGCTGCAATGTGCTGCTCACCTGGGCCACGCCACACACGCGCTTGGGCGTGTCGCCGGTCGCGAGCGCCCGGAACGCATCGCGCGTCTCGATGAAGGTCCAGGGGTCGTCCACGCCATCGCCATCGGCATCGCCGCCCGCCTTGCCCGCCGTCAAGGCCGCCCAGGTTGCCTCGCCGCCCACGTACTTATAGTCGCCGGGGGCCTCTCGGCGCTGGCCATCACTCCGATACCAGGGATGGCCACAGCCCATGATCACGTCGGCCTTGCTCCGCAACAGCATCTCCTGGGCAATCGCTTCATACTCATTGCGGCTGGGGTTGTGCGCCAGGAAAGCCGCCGGGGTTGCGTGACTGAATTGAACCGTGGTCACCACGCCGGTCGACCGGCCGAGCTCCTCCGCGCGCTCCAACACCGTCTTCACCGGCACCTTGTCCGGGTCCATGGCGATATACCCGTTCCGCGTTTTGATGCCGGTGGCCAACGCCGTGGCCGCAGCCGCCGAATCGGTGGCACCCTTTTTCACATACTCGAAATTAGCCCACGCCTGCGCGGGATCGTAGCCCTGCCCGGTGAAAGAGTAGGTGCGTACTCCCAGTTTGACGGGGAACTGGTCGACGTTCAGGCGGCCCTTCTCGCCATGCAGGTAGAGGCTCACCGCCTCCAGATGAGGGAAGCCGCATCCATCGCCGATCATCAGGATGATGTTCTTGACCGGCTTGCCACCTGGCTCCGCCGGTGCGCTCGCCAGGCGCGTGTCCAGCCCGGCCACTGCCACAAGCACGCCCATTGCCAGGAGCAAGCACCGGACATTGACCCGAATCAAACGCTGTGTCCGCATTGGCACATTGCCTCCTCTGGTGCCGCTGGTGGGGTTGACTGGCACCACTCCCAGTTTACTACACCCCCGGGACGGAGTCAACGCACGTATCAGCATACCAGGCTCCGGCGCCGGGCGCACCGTGAAGGCCTCGATACCGCGGATGAAGGGGCCGGATACGGATGGGCAGTACAAGCCCCCGTCGTCGCGCGGACCATCCGGGGGCATCCGCCAGCCCTCGCACGAAGCTCGAAGCTCCGCGCTGCTTCCCGGCAAAGCCCTTTCGGGGCTTCCCCTCCCAGACCCCGCCACTCCGGGTTGGCCGGGCGTGCGGCCAGGCCCAGCCCGATAGGACTTCGCTCACAAGCAGCGCGGTGATTCATCGCCACGCTGCCGGCCGCCTGTCGATGCCGGTTGGAGAACGACCGACCTCCCCCTCCGTCGTCCTCAGAAGACGCGGGAACCGGTCGCCAGGGCCCGGTAGGAGAGGGATCGAACCGGCAGGTAGGCGCCTTTGCGCCACTCGTCAAACTCGGGGATGGTCGGAACCTCGCCCTCCAGGTATTCCCCAATTCGACGGGCCAATTCGCGGTAGCGCTCCGCCTGGCCGGCCAGGCGAATCTGGATCACCTCCAGGCCAAACGGCTGATGGCGCGCCAGCCACAAGCCGCGGTAGGAGCGTGCCAGTTCCTCCACCAGCGCGGCCACCCCGGGCGCATCCTCGCGCGCGGCTGCCAGCGCGTCGCGATCCCCCGCGGCCCATGCGTCCAGAAGCCGCGCCGCCAGCCTGGTCTTGGCCGCGAAGAGCCGGGCCACCCGCCAGGCGTGCCCCAGATCGCCGGCGGCCCGATCCTCGCGGTGCGGTTCCAGGTCGCGCGCCACGGCCTCATAGTGGGCTGCTGCCTCGCGCAGCGCCTCGGTTCCCTCGCGCGCGGCATGGCGCAGGTAGATCGCCAGCATCGGATCGTCCCAGAGAAGACTGCACGCCTGCAACGGCTCGTTGATCCGCGCGGCCACGCGATGCACCGCCAGGTCCGCCCCGCAGATTGCCCGAAACCGCCGGGCTAGCGCTTCCTCGTCCACGCTGCCATCGCCGAAGCATTTCTCCGCCGCGTAGGCCAGGCCCGCCAGGTTGGAGTCCACATCCCAGAAGCCGCCATCATCCGACCAGAGGGCGAAGATCATCTCCTTCAGGCCGGCCGAGCGGCACGCCTGGATGCACGCGCCCGCGTTGCGCTCGGTGCGCGCCCAGTCATGCCACGGCGTCGGCCAGCTCCAGACGGCGGAAGCCATCACCGGCTCGTAGCCCAGCTCGCGGTGCTTCTGGATGCGCTCCTCGTAGTGCTCCGGGGAATCGCTGTAGTAATCCCAGTAGGCCAGATCCACATCGGCGGGGAGGGCGCGGCGCACCGCGTCGGGAATGCGGCTCTCCCGATCATAGTGCGTGCCGGACGTGCCCGCCAGTCGGAAGAGAACATCCGACCAGATCATCGGGCGCACGCCGTGCGCGCGGCAGATCTCGGCAACCCGGCCCAGATGCTCCACATAGAGATCGAGGCCGCGCCGGTAGCCGTGCAGGTCGAGCGACCGGCCGCGACCCAGGTCATAGGTCTCATCCATCCCCAGGTGTAGCCGCCGGGAGCGGAAGACGCTGTCCCAATGCACGACCATCTTCTCCACCAGCTCGTACGTCCTGGGCTCGCCCACCAGGAGAGTGTGCTCGGTATCGCGCACGCCCGCGTAGGGCGCCCATTTGAGCATCTGCTCCAGGTGGCCGAGTGCCTGGATCGCCCCCACCAGCTCGATGCCCAGGCCGGCGGCGTAGGCATCCAGGTCGCGCAGCTCCTCGCGGGTGTAGGCTCCCCGCAGGTAGCCGAAGCAGGACTCGTCCGGGAGGGAATAGCCTGCCTCGGTGTAGACCATCGCCGTATCAAACCCCAAGAGCGCCAGACGCCGGAGCCACTTGCGCAGGTGCTCGGAGGTAACCGTGGCGTTGTGCCCGCAATCGAGCAACACTCCCAGGGTCGAAAACGCCGGACCGTCGGCCACCGTGGCGCCCTCTCCCACGAGGCCGGCGAGTAGCGTGCCGAGGGCCCGCCCGGCGTGCGACAGGCGGCCATAGCGGATCACGGCGGTCCCCGCC
>JAAZEM010000024.1 GCA_012512265.1 Armatimonadota bacterium
AAGTAACACATAAGACACTGTTTTTGTCAACCACGAAATCCGTGGTAAGTCAAGTAACCTGGAACGAGCCGCTCACCTCGGTCACCTCGCCGAGGGCGCCTGCGACGCTCGGGTCGAGTTGCGCCAGGCCCACCGACCCGGGCGCGATCTGCCCGGCGCCGACCGGACCGACCACCCGCAGATCCGCGAGCGACGAGAGCGCGACGCCATCCCAGGAGACCCGGCAGAGGCGGAACCCCGCCGTGGGCAGGGGGGCCACCACGCTCACGGCGATCTCTTCGCTCACGTCGTCCAGGTACACGTAGTAGCTACCGACCGCCTCCGCGGCAAAGAGGTAGCTCGCCGGACCGGCGTAGCGCTTCCCCCGGAAGTAGAGCGTGCCCGCCGCGAACGCGACGGTGTCCATCCCCGAGAGCGACGGCTCCCAGTCCGCGGCGGTCAGCACGCAGTCCTGAGCCAGGTCGTCGCTGCGCTGCTCCAGCCCAGCCTGCGCTTCAAGCTGCATCTGGTTCAGCTCTGCGGCGTAGAGAGGGGTGTCGGCCTGGAACACCTTCGAGAAGTGGAGTTCACTTGCCATCAGCCGAGCTTGTCGCCTTCCACCGCTCCCTCGGCGGCGAGGGTGCTGCTATCCAGGAAGAACCGTCCCGTCACATTCCGGGGGTAGGCACGGGCGGCGGCAATCGCCTCCCACCGTGTTACCGTCTGCCGCGTTGTCACCGGGCGTCTGCCCGAGATGTAGACCACCGTGCGCGCCAGCTCTCGGTCGGTGTGGGTGGGCATCAAGGCATCCATTCCAGCACGCCGGTGTAGACGGCCTGGTGGGTCACTTCGTTCTCATCCGCCTTCAGCGTGCGCTGCTCCTCCGTCAGCCGGAAGATGGACCCCGGTGGAAGGTCCACGCCGGTCAGTTGGGATCGGACGAACATCCCGGGGTAGAGGGGCTTCCCCTGGGTCTCCCACACGATCGTCTCGGACGTGATCTCGGCCCGGATCCCCTTCTTCAGGGCGGCCACCGCGGGGTCAGAGAGGTTCGGGTCATCGATCACCTCTTCCCACACGTCGCCGACGTAGTAGCGCCACGCCGGGTTCTCCTGGCTGCCCTTGTCCTGCCACAGCGCCGACTCCGGCGCGATCTCGGTGCCCGGCACGGTGAGGCTCCCCTCCCGAATGCTCGTGGCCCCCAGGATCTCCACCTCATTCACGAACTCGCTCAGGTCGCGCTTGTGCCGTACGCGCCACAGGCGGTCGTCATCGTCGGCGGGGTCCTGCTCCAACACGAACACCTGTGGGTTCGCCCGGTAGTCGGGGCGCGGCAGGGCGTGGTAGGTGCCGTCCGGCTCAATGCGCCAGATCCAGTCGCCGCGCTGCCGGCACAGGTAGTCCAGCCACTTCACCGCCTCGACGGTGTAGCCCGGCGACAGGTCGCCCTGGACCACCGGCTCGTCCGGGCTGCTCGTCAGCGCATCCACCCGCGCATCCGGCAGCGGCAGCACGAAGGTCTCGAACTGCGCCAGTTCGGGGGTGCCCCAGGCCCATCCGTTGATCCGGATCCGCGTGTCGGGCACCCCGAAGGCGTTGAGCGAGTGCCGCCACGCGTCTTTCCAGGGCCACCCCGCCACGTCCCCAATCCGGCTGCGGCACTTCTTCTTCTCCAGGCGGAAGGAGTCGTCCTGAAGCTCGATCACGCGCGGCACCGGCTGCGTCGTACCTTCCAGCGTCACCTCGGGGTTGATCACCCGGCCCGTAAAGAGGATGTACTCCCCCGTGTCGGTGCCGTCGCAGTCCAGGGCCCCCGCCCGGATCTGCATCTCCTCGTTCCCCCGGAAGAACGGGAGCAGCGTCGCGCAGCATCCCGGCACCGTTACCCGCGCCGTCGCCCCGCGCACCATCCCCAACTCGTTCTCCTGCCGGGCCACGGTCACTTCCGTCACCCCGATGACCTGCGGCGCCTTCGCCTGCGTCCGGAAGTCCGGCGAGTACACCTCCTGCAGCCGGTACAGAATGGGCGTGCGCAGCGGGTTCCCCGTCTCCAGCGTGGCGCCGAAGCGCGCCAGCTTCGTCGGAGGGTCGTCGGTCTCCACCAAGGGCGTCACCACCGACCCACCCCGGCTCTTCCCGCTCGCCGCCTGCACGTTCACGCGGAGGTTGGCCGCCTTCACCTCCGCCGTGACCACGCGCCCCGCCTCGTCCGTCGTGGTGAAGGGGAGTTCCGGCGGCTTCTGCGTCTCCACGCGTCCCCAGAACCGCTTGCGCGTCTGCACGTCGCCGTTCTCGTCCTGGAACTCCTCCACCACCGGCCGGATGAACTGTTGGCACACCATAAACGCCACCTGGTGCCCCTGCGCGTAGAGGCGCATGGTGCCGACCGGCGTGTTCGCTCGCGTGATCGCGTCGCTGTAGTTCCACCAGTCACCGAACGAGCCCGCCGCGATGGAGAGCACTCCCTCCAGTTGCCGGATGAGGATCATCTCCTCCAGGTCGCCGCCGTTCACTGCCGCCCGCTTCAGCTCCCACTGCAGGGCGTTCCCCGAGAACTCATCCAGCGTCTCCCACTCCGAGACCGCCGTCTCTCCATCCGGGCCGATCTTTGCCCGCCGCAGCAGGGGCTTGCGGTTGTCCAGGTCCCACGACCCGAAGCCGACGAGGCTCTTCATCTCCTCCGGGGGCTGGCCCATCCAGGCCGCGTATGTCGGGAAGAGCACGCAGTAGCGGTACGTCTCACCCCGGTAGCGGTAGTCTGGAAGAGCGATGGAGACCCACGGCTTCAGCAGGCCATCCGCCGGCCGAAGCTCCGTCAGCTTCCCCGCGCGCACCTCCAGGTTCGTGGGCGCCGACCGGATCACGTAGACGGCGACCCCTGCGTCCAGGTCATACGTCCGGCGCAGCTTCACGCCGCCCCACTGTGTCGGGCGCGTGTCGTAGTACTTCAGGTAGGCGGCCTGGGGCGTTCCGGCAGGCACCACCAGGCGCCACTTGTTGCTGGGAGCCCCCGCCCACGGCTCGTAGTCACCCGGCGCGAACGACTGCTTGCTGTGAACCGAGTGCAACACCACCGCGTTCAGCGGCTCGTAGTACTGCGTGTTGTTGAACCGCCACGTCCGCACCAGCTCTGAGTAGTCCCTCCGGTTCCCACCCCGGAAGTACCACTCCCGCACGAACGCCCGGCCGTCGGGTTCACCGACCGACCGCGGGTAATCCCAGGCAACCGAGAAGTAGTGGCGTACGATCATCAGACCTCACCCCTCAGAAGCCCACCTGCTGCCGCGCGCGCTGGTACGAGCTCCGCAGCATCTCGCTCGTCTTGTCTGTGCGAATGCGGATCACCCACTCGTTCTCCGCCACCTGCTCGGCGCTCACCGTTCCATTGCCGATGCTTCTGCCGTTCACCGCCAGCCGGCTCCCGCCGGTACTTGCCACGCCCGACGTGGGATCCGGCAAGTTCGGGATGGGGTAGAGCGTTGTGCCGCACGGCGGCGCTTCCGGCAGTGGCCGGATGGTCACCCGCGGCTCCGGGGCCGGGCGAATGCGCACTCGCGCCCTCGGTGACGGTGTGATCAGCGACGGTCCCACGGGGAGCTTCGGCCACGGGATCCGCGGCAGCACCGAGGGAGGAGTCCCACCCGTCAGCGGTGCCCCCGCGGGAAGGGAGCCTGGCCTTCCGCTCGTGAGCGGCCCGCCCACGAGGATCACCGGCGGCCACACCCCCGGCGGCCGGCTCGTCAGCGGTCGCGCCGGCACATGCGGCATCGGCCGGATCCCCGTCACGCCCGGTGCCACCGGCACCTTCCGCATCGGCCACCGCGGGAGCCACGGCTCCGACCCGCCGCTGTCCGGCGGTCGCTCGATCTGCCACTTCGGTGCCGGCAGCTTGGCCGCGGGCAGCCGCGGGATCTCCGGCGTGACCACGCGCACCTTCGGGTCTGGTCTCATCCCCGAGGTGATTGCCGCCCCAACGCTCACCGCCGCCTTCCGCGCTACGCCGACGCTCTTGCGAATCCCCCGGGCCAGCGTGCCGATCAGCCCCGGGCCCGTCTCGTCCAGCGTCTTCAGCGGACCCCGCTTCGCCGGTGAGTGGGGCAGGTGCTCGTCGATCCACGTCAGGATCCTCTTCAGCACTCTGCCGAGTGGGCTGTGCTCCACGCTCATCCCTCGCACGAACTGGCGGAACAACTCGCGCCCCGCGTGGTACATCCGCGGGAAGAACCCGGTGATCTCATCCAGCATCGCCCGCAGCCCGCTCGCCACGCTGTTGCGCAGCCCGGATGCCCACTCCATTGCCGCCCCCAGCGCGCGCAGGTAGGCGATGTAGAGGCGGGTGAGCGCGTAGATGAGCACGCCGGCTACGGCCACGAACGCCGCCACCTGGTATTGCCCCAGCACGGCGGCGGCCGTCGCGATCAGCAGCGTCGCCCCCAGGAACTTGATGTCGTTGCGCACGCTCCGAACGCCGTTCCAGAGCCGGCGGATGGAGTCCGCGACCCGCGCGACCGCCGCCCCCATCCGCCCTAGGCGGCCCGTGGTGCCCTCGCCGTGCTTCCCCAGGAGTCCGAAGGCATACGCCAGCGCCAGAATCGCCGCGGCGATGACCGCGATCTCCCAGAACGCCGCGATCTTCACGACGATCCAGCGCACCAGCGCCCAGATCGCGCCCCAGATCGCCTTCGTCAGGAACCAGAAGGCGCGCGGAAGCAGTAGGAGCACGCCCCGCATCGTGACCATCCCGCGCACGGCGCCCCAGATCGCCGTGATCAGCGGCGGGATCTGCGCGAACAGCGCGGCAATCGCCCCCGGCGCCGTCAGCGTCTGCAGCGCGCTCAGCGAGGTGAAGAGGACCCCGAGGAAGAACGCCACGCTCGACAGCGCCACCAGGACGCCGCCCACCGCCACGATCAGGGCGCCGAAGACGATGGTGCCGGCCACCTGCAGCGAGAAGAGGATGGCGATCACCTTCGCGATGGTCGGGTGCGCCTTCTTCAGCGCCTGCCACAGGTCCCACACCCGCCCCAGGAACTCCGCGACCCAGCGCAGGATCGTGACCACCCACTGGTACAGCGGCGCCAGCAGGTCGCCCAGGAGGTTGCTGATGGAGTCACGGATCTGCTCGATGCGGCCGGAGATGAACTGGATCATCGCGTCCATCATGCTGGCGTACTGCTTGCCGAAGGCGGTGGTGGGGTCGCCCTCCCAGGTGCGCAGCAGCAGGTCCACCACCGGCTTCGATGCCAGGCCCTTGGCACTCCGCATCATCGCGATGAGTTGGGCCCGCGTCTTCCCAAACCCCTTCTCCAGGACCGGCCACACGTTCAGGTTCGCGGCGGCGAGCTGGTTGATCCGCCGCATATGGACCTTCCCCTCGGCCAGCATCTTCCCGACCGCATCGCCGATGCGCACGAAGCGGTCGGTGCCGCCGCCCGCTACGCCCGCCGCGTTCGCAATCGCGGTCAGCGTGTTCAGGAGGTCCTTCGCATCGAACCCCATCGCCAGGAGGCGCTGAGACAGCTTCACCGTCTCTTCCATGTTGAAGGGGCTCTTGACGGCGAACGTCTGCAGGTCCGCGTAGAGCGCCCGCGCCTTCTCCGCACTCTGCAGCAGGTTCGCGAACGCGGCCGTCGTCCGCTGCCGCAGTTCCTCCATCCCCAGGCCGGCCTTCGCGATCCCCCCGCCGATGCCGAGGAGCGCTCCGCCGAAGAGCATCACCACCAGGGCAGCCTCACGCAGGGCCATGGAGAGGTCCAGCACGTTCCGGCGGAACGCGTTGAAGTTTGCGTTCGCCTGCGGCAGCTTCACGTTCACGTTGTGGATCGCGTTGCGCAGGTTGTTGAGGTTCGCCGCCAGGTTGTTGATCGCCGCCGACGCGTTGTCGATCACGTCGATCGCGATCTTCAGGTTCAGCGTGGCCTGCTGGCTCTGCGCCATCGTCACCTTCCCCCACTCTTGGCGGCGGCCTCAGCCTTTCGGCGTCGCTCCTCGTCGGCCTTGGCTTGCTCCTCGGCGATGAGCAGCCAGTCCTCAATCAGGTCGGCCGGCTCCGCGAGCAGGCGCTCGGTATCGTATCCCGGGTAGCGCCTCAAGAGGATATCGAGGAGCAGGGGAAGCTCCGGCTCCTGCACCGGCTTTCCCCCCTCCATCCGCCTCACTTGCTCTCGGAGCCTCCCGCGTTTCCCCGCGACTGGAAGGCGAAGTTCATCGCGTGTGTCGCCAGCTCGATCAGTGTGGAGAAGTCGAGGGAGCGCACGTTCTCCTGCGAGAAGGGCAGCGGCTTCACCTCGCCGCTCTCGTTCTCGATCTCCACCCCCTCCCACCCGATCACGCACCGGTTGTTCACCAGTACATCCACGAGCTTGCCCAGTTCGAGGTCGCTCAGGGTGATCTGCACCGACTCCGGGTCGGTGGCGCCCTTCGCCAGGTCGCCCAGCTTCACGCACTCGGCGAAGCCGCGCTTTGCCTGGTAGCTGATCTGCAGGAAGAAACGGGCGTCGTCTATCGTCACGCTCTTCGTGAACGGGGAGATGCGCATACGGCTCCTCTCAGGGTTACACGGGGGCGGCGGCGAGGATCCGCACGCTCGGCAGCGTGGGATCGGCCTTCACGGCCCGGAAGCTGTAGACATGCACCGGGTCGCCGTTGGCTCCCTCGGCGTCGTACTCGTACTCGAACCCCTGGTCCGGCGCAGCCACCAGGTTTGCGGCCTCGACGTAGAGCACGTCGACCGCGGCACCGCACTGCTCGTAGGTGGCGGCGAACGCGAGCGTGCCGGGCGTGTAGCATGCCGCCAAGAAGTCATCCTGCAGGGCAGCGTTCCAGATCACCGGCACCTCGACGCTCAGCTCCAGCTCGATCTCCTCCTCGCCTGCCTTCAGCTCATACGCTTCGCGCAGGCTCACCAGGTCGGAGGCGCCGAGGCCGCGGCTCGCCGGCTGGAGATCGCCGTAGCTCATGTACTTGTGGTTGTTCTTGATCCCGAGCTTCCACTCGCGCACGCGGAGCCCGCCGGGGGGCGTAACCGGCCCCGTGAGGGCGACGGCGCTCTGCCACCCGAACAGAACCGGGTCCGGCAGCGCCCCGCCCACGAACCCTGTCGTGCCGGAGATGTCACCACCCAGGGCGAGGAGGGTCACCGATGCTTTGAGCACCTCGCCGTCCTCGCTGTACTCCTGTGACAGATCCAGCGAGTCGATCACGGCGCCCCAGAGGAGCAGCGCGTCCGCGCCGGCATTCCCTGCCAGGATCGAGAGCGAAGGTACCCTCCCGCTTGCCGACCACGTGCCCCCGACGCTGCCGTCGACCGAACGGATCGCGTGCCGGATGAACGCGGGCGTCTGCACCTCCAGGTCGAGGCCGTCCATCCCGGCGCGGATGATGCCCCCACGCCGGTCCACGCGACCGCCCACGTGCCGGCGCGTCTGCACGTTCGGGTGCGCGTAGATCCGCCCCTTGGTCACCCGGTCCGAGTAGATGCTCGGGGTCACCGGCACGCCGTGCGTTGCCTCGAGGCCGTAGAGGATGCACGACTCTGTACTGCGGAAGACCGGCGCCTCCGGCCGGCTCGTTGCGTTTGCCATCTATGGGAACCTCTCTACCGGCCCCGCCGAGGCCGCCACGGAGAGCATCACGCCCCCGGCTTCGCCCGCTTCCCCGTCGGTGCCGCCGGAGCGTCCGGCACGCCCTCGTCCGGCTTCACCTCCACCAGGAAGGGCGCTCTTCCCGCGTCGAAGTGGCCCAGGATCGCCGCGTCCTCGATCACCGTCGCCTGCTCGCGCGTCACGCGGATCGCTCCGGGGCTCAGCACCAGGGCATCTACCGGATACTCAGGGTGCAGTGTGAAGGTTCGAGGCATCAGACCCCCGTTCGTGAGTTCAGCACGTCCACGCGGACGGCGGCAATCGCGTACCAGGCCCGCTCGGCCACGTCCTGGCGTACCCGCAGCGAGACGCCCCGGCACACCGGCCGTCATAGTGCAGCCCCCGGTTCTCCCGGATGATCCGCTTCACGGCATCGGCGAGGGCAATCGCCTCCTTCGCCGCGTCCACCGACCCGGCCGTGCTCCGGGCCACGCATGCCACGAAGAGCGTCGTGAACTCGCGCTCGGTATTGGACGAGGCCACCGGGCGCACTTCCTGGATCACCGTGTCATGCACGTAGAAGACGCTCACTTGCGGGAAGCTCCGTCGGGCACGGTCCACCTCGTCCGGAATGCTGTTGTAGACGTCCTGCGTTACGGCGCAGCCGACCGGTAGGCTACCCCCGACGGCCGCGTCGAGGATGTGGTAGACCTGGTCCCAGACCTCCACCAACCCGTCCGCTGCCATCAGAACACCCGAATCAGGTGGTCGATCACCTGGTCTGCCACGTCATCCACCGTCTGCGGCGTGATGTCCAGGAACGTGCGCTGCGGCAGCGGCGTCTTGCGCCCGGGCCGGCCCTCGTTGTGCCAGGCGGCGCGCGGGTCGCTCGTGCCGTAGCTCAGGTGGTTCTTCCGCACGGACTCCACGGCGTTGGTGCCTCCCATCAGGCTGTGGAACAGGTCCCAGAACCGGCGCAGCTTCGTCTCTCCCGTTCCCTCGCGCCGCCGTCGGGCCAGGTACGAGGCACTCAGGTCCGGCCAGGGGTTCCCGCTCGGCGTGCTCTCCTGCTGGAACGCCTCGCGCGTCTGCCGGCGCAGGTAGGGGAGCGTGTCGTTGGTGAACACGGGGCGCATGTCGCGAATGGCGTCGCGGAACTCGCGCAGCTTCCGCTGCACGTCGCCGCGAGCCACGTTCGTGATCACCACGAAGCGGTAGACCGGCATCAGAGGCTCCCCTCCGCGTTCGGCTCCTGCCCATCAAGCTGCATCGTCACCCGCTGGAACACGCCGCCGTCGAGGTCGTTCTTGGTCAGCTCCGTCAGGTAGCCCCACCCGATGCACTCCACCTTCGCCTCGTCCAGCAGCTTCATCACGTTGCGCACCGCCTGGCTCCGTCGCACATCCGGCGAGGGATGCTCGGTGAAGATGTCGACCCGCGTGACCAGCTTGTGGCTGAACCGTAGGAGCGCGAAGTAGCGCAGGAGCGCTCGGAACGCGATCACGTCCGACTCCGCCACCGCGCCGCCTGCCAGGTCCGAGAAGGCGATGCCGTATTCCAGGAGCGCGCCATCGATGGCGCCCCCGTACCCGACAGGGGTGTCCGTCTCCGAGAGCCCCGTCTCCAGGGCCAGGTCGCTGAACTCACTCGCCAGGTACGCCAGGGCATCGGCTCGGGTGAAGGCCATCGGCGGCTACTCGCTCTTCTTGCGCGCGCGTGCGCGCTGGGCTCCCACCGCCTGGGCGACTCTTTCCGCCAGGTCGGCAATGGACTCCAGGGCATGGAGCTGTGCCACGCTGGGGTGGGGCACGAAGCCCTTCTGGGCCGGCTCCACGCCGACTTCCTGCGCCAGCGCTTCCAGCGTGCCGGTGATCCGGGAGATCGCCGACTGCTTGCGCGCCTCTAGGACGTAAGGGGCTGCCATGTGGTCCTTTCCGAGAAGGGGAGCCCCTGGGGGTGCGTCACCCCCAGGGGGACAACTCAGGCCATCGGCGACTCGTACCCGGCCGGGATCGCGTAGGCGGCATTCCCCACCCGGGTCACCGCTGCGCCGACGCGGTTCCACGCCCCGAAGCCGGCGTGCCGCTCGTACTGCTGCTCCCAGAAGGGGTGATCGGCGCGCTCGGCCACGGCATGGAAGCCCTGCAGCTCCGGCAGCGCGTGCTGGCGCATGCGCAGCGGCTTCTCGGCCCGGGTCATCGTGCTGACCAGGTAGTCGTCGGGGAGCACCGACCACTTGAAGACCCACGACCGGCTCGCCTGGTCGTAGCCCAGCAGTTCGCCCGGCACGTTCACGCCGACGCTGCCTATCAGGCGATCGCCCGTCACGGCCTGCTCCACGTTCGGGTCGGCCTTGTCGATGAAGCTCACCAGCGCCTTCGTCGAGGCCTCCAGGTTGGGAGCGATCAGGTGCACTACTTCGCCGTCGTTCCCCGGGTGCTCGCGCAGGCTATCCGCGGCCACCTGGTAAGGGTTGCTCGCATCCGCGATCCCTGCGGCCTGCGCGAAGTAGTGGCTGTCGGTCGAACCCGTCTCGCCGCCGTTGCGCAGCAGGTAGGAGGTCGCGTCGGCGTTGGCCAGGGGCTTGACCGCGAGCGTGCCGTGCGCCTCGTCGTCGAAGTTCCAGTCGGCGTTGCCGAGGAGGGCCGCCAGCAGGTGGTTCCGCATCCACCGCAGGTCGGCGTCCAGGATCGTCGTGAGCACGCGGTTCGCCTCTTCGACGGTCATGAAGAGCGTCGCCATGCGAGTGCGGCCCCAGGCCAGGCCGGCGCTCTGGATTGGGTAGCTCACCTCGTAGTAGCCTGCGACCTGGATCTGCCGGGCACGCCCGTATTCATCCAGGGGCTGCAGGCTCACGACGTTCGGCGTCTTGTAGCGCGTCTTGAACTCGGTGGTGGGCTCAACGAAGAGGTTGAACAGGTCTCGCACCACCTGGTTATGCACGGCCACACTCTCGGTGATGGCCCGGCCAACCTCCTCGACACCGACTTCGGTGACGCGCTGGCCCAGGACATCCGCAAGAGAGTGGAAGCCGTATAGGAGGGTGTTCGCCACGGAGGCTCCTCTCGGGGGTCATCACAGCAACTGGGTCGGCCCCGTCTGCGGCGAGCCGAACCAGTCTTCGTCTATCTCCAGACCGGGCGGCCGGCCTCCCTCAGCACGTTACGGGGCATCGATCTGCACGTAGAGTGCGCGGTCGTAGCTCTGCCCCACTCGGGTCACCGGCACGGCCAGGATGTAGCCCAGCTTCTTGCTCACGGTGCCGGCGGCGTCGGCGATCCTTCCCGCCGTGTTGCTCAGGAAGAGCGTGCCGCCGAAGTCGCGGGTGCCGAAGTCGTAGCCGTCGAGCACGCCCTCCATCAGCACCGTCACCGGCATCCCCGCCTTCACGGAACGCGTCGCGATCCCGAAGACACGTGCGTTCGCGTCGGTATCGGCCTGCGCCTTCACCACGCGCCCGGCGCCGTTCCCGCTCGGGATGAGGCGCACGGCGTCACCGGCGGTCAGGTCCTCGCCGGCCACACAGGTGCTCTGGCGATTGCTCTCCAGCAGTCGCATCTTGCCAGCGGCGGCAAGCGAGATATCAGCCATTCCCTCTCCAGTTCCATCCACCGTGCGAGCATCGGCCTAGCGGTACAGGCTCATCTGTGCTCGCAGTGCTTCCTCATCACGCTTCCCCTTACCGGCCGGGGCCGCGGGAGCAGGGCTCTTCGGGGTGCCGGGCTTCGGCGAACCGGCCGGCTCCTCCCCCAGGACCGCCGCCTTCTCCAGCCAGGCGTCCATCACCAGCACGTCGTCCGTCTCCGGTGCCAGCGCGCGCACCTTCTCCGGCAGTGCCTTCAGCCGCGCCTCGACGGCCGACTGCGCCCGGTCACGGAACCTCTGCAGCTCCTCGACCGCAGCCCTGTGCTCCGCCTCCAGGGCTTCCAGCTTCCGGCGCGTCTCTTCGTGCTGCGCCGCGGCCTCGTCCCGCCGCCGCTGGCTCTCCTCCTCGCGGTCGGCGTGCTCCTGGCGGGCGCGCTCCAGCTCGGTCTTGAGTGCCTTGCGCTCTTCGTTCACCTTCTGGAAGCGGTCGTAGGGGACCATCCGCTCCTCGGGCTCCTTCACCGGCTCCGGGCTCGCCTTGGGCTCAGCCTCGGTCTCAGTACCAGTCTGCGGCGTCTCGGCGGCAGGCACATCGGTCTCCTCAGGCATGAACTTCCTCCTACGCTCGTGACGTGAGCGACTCGATCCGAAGGGGTATCAGCGCGGGCCCCCTGGCGCCGGCACAGCATCCTGACTCGCCTGCGCCAGCTCTCGCGCGAGGGGGCCGCCCAGGTGCCGGGCCATCTCCTGCACGCGGGCATCGTCCCAGCCGTCATCGCGGAGCAGCATCTCCAGGGGCATGCCGGCCTCAACCGCCATCTTGAATGCCGTCCACCGGCTCTGCTCCACCTGGTAACCCTCGCCCTTCGCCTCGGGCAGCAGCGGGCGCATGTCGATGTCGAAGTCGAGGTGGCCCTGCTCGTAGCTCGCCAGGTCGAAGGGGAGGAAGCGGCGGCGCTTGCCGTCCAGGGCGCCCCACGCGCCGCTGTTCGCACGCATTCCGGCAATGGCCAGGCCCATCTGGAAGAGCTTCACGCTCTGCCGGTCGGCGGCTGCGGCGGCGCGCACGAAACGGTGCTTCACGTCGCCGGCCAGCTTCTCCACCGCCGGCCCCGTCGTCTGCGTCATCGCCCGCAACGTCGCGAACATCGAGAGCTCCGGGAAGTCGCGCTCCACCTCCTGGACCAGCGCGTGCGCCGCGGCCATCGCCTGCTGCACATCCAGCGAGAGCGTCTCCAGCCCCGCCTCGGGGGGACCGTAGAGCACGTCGAGCTGCTCCCGCCCCGCCAGGGGATCGGGGCTCTCATGGGTGGCCACCTGCTTCGAGCCCTGGATCATGTCTGCCAGGACGCGCACATTCTTGCCCCCCTTGACGATGATCGGGGCTTCCAGCATCTTGCCGATCTGGTCATGGATCTGGGAGACGAGGTGGTTCAGTTCATCGAGCTTCCCGATGGCGCACCACGTCACCGGGGCACCGTAGACCGACCCCAGGTTGTTGAAGCGGTACCACACCGCAGGCACGAACCCGTAGGGGTTCTCGTAGCGCGCTCCGGCGCCCGTCGCGTCGAAGGGGCGGTCGTCGAGCGTCGTCTGGATGCTCTCCTTGGTCACTTCCTCGCGGTATCGATGGCAGCGGCCCCCGTCGCCTTCGATGTCGTACTCCAGGGCATAGCGCTGCACGTTCCCCGCGGAGTCCAGCTCCAGGTCGCTCACCAGGCCCGGCCAGATCACCTCGGCGCTCACCTTGCGCCGGTCCACCTCGTCGTTCAGCTTCACCAGAACGTTGCCGAGCGCGGCGGCATGGCGGAGCATCACGTGCATCTGCTCCTGCCAGTTGCTCCATTCCCAGAAGCTGCCCAGGGCGTCGCGGATCTCCTGGCGCGTATCGCGGGCCAGCGGGATGGCCAGCGGAGTGCCGTCCGGGAGCCGGCGAGCATCCGTCGTCAGCACGCCCGGGTAGATGCTCGTGTAGAACTCCACCAGCCGAAACGTGGGGTTGTAGATCTGGCGGATGTAGCGATAGAGCCCATGCCGCCCCTTGTAGCTCGACCAGTTCCGCAGGTCCTCGAACGCCGTGTTGGAGTAGTACTCCCACAGCCGGTCGTAGTGGTCGGCGCGCGGCCGGTACCGGGCGTTTGCCTGCTGGCCCTGGCCGTTCCACGTCCGGCGGAAGGAGTCGACGGCCGAGGAGATGGAGGCGAGCAGCTTCCAGGGAATGTGCACTACGCCGCCCACCGTTTCCGCGCGAAGCCGAACAGGCGCGCGATGTGCGAGGACGCGGGCTGCAGGTAGCACCCATCCGTCGCCCCGACGATGGCATAGCGCAGGGCGTCGAGCCGGTGGTACTTCTCCTTGGCGGCGATCTTCTCGGTCACCTCACCCGTGTCGTCCGCCTCGCGTTTGTAGTCCAGGAACTCCTCCCTCAACCCATCCAGGGAATCCACCACGAACAGGCGCCCCGTCTTCAGCAGTCCGGTCACCCGGTCGATGCCCGCTTCGACATCCTTGAAAGGCGGTTCTTCGACGGGCACACCATAGGCCGCCCAGTCCTCCCGCTGTTGCACCTCGGAAGGGGCTCCGCCCCACCAGGACGCTTCCGGCTCCCGAACGGAGAGGCGAAGCGCCTGCAGCGCTTTCTCCTCGGTCGTCATGCCGTTCACGTGTACCACACGGTAGACGTAGAACTCGTCCCGCGCTGGGTCGCGCGCGACCCACACACAGGCGTTGTTCACGGCGCCGAAGTCCACGCCCACGTGCCGCTCCCATCCCCAGGGGATGTCGAACGGCTTCACCAGGCATCCGCCATCCTCGCGCGGGAGGTCCACGAAGCTCGCGTAGATCATCCCCGCCGGCCGGGCGAACTCGGCATCGTAGAAGAGCCGGAAGCGGTGGTCGGGCAGGTTGGCCTTCGCCCAGTCGTACTCCTCCTGGGAGAACGAAGGGTTCTGGGTCGACTTGAACTGGACCACGTCGATGTCGGCGTCGCCCTTGCGCCACGGCTCGAAGAGCCGCTGCTTCAGCCACCCCAGGTTGTACGGCGTCGTCGTAATCAGAATCCGCCCCCGGTGCAGCGACACGCGCCGCAACACCGCCTCATAGGCTCCATAGGTGAACTTGTCCTGGCCCGCCTCATCCAGCCACGCGGCCTTCGCTGTTGCCGATTCCAGGGAGTCCGGGTTGGCGGCGGAGCCAAAAATCACCCGCGTCTCCGCCTCGGGCACGTAGCCCCACATCCGCCGGCACCCCTCCTCGGTGAAGATGAATGCGTGCTTCGTCTCCTTCCACTCGCCCAGGCGCAGCGTGTCGCGAAAGAGCCGGAGGAACTCCGGGAGCATCTTCAGCTCGAGGAGCGGGAAGCTGGCGGTGACCGCCAGGTAGTCGCCCGGCCCCTTGGCCTGGATCTCCCGATGCACCCAGAGGGGCCCGAAGCTCGTCTTCCCGCCCTGCGTGCCCGCCAGGATCACCACGAACCGCCGCTCGCTCTCCCAGGCGCGTGCCTGCCCGGGGTGCAGGTTGGCGGTCAGCACGCCATCTTCCACGGTCCAGAGTTGGCGAGGGGGCATACGGGCTTTCTATTGCCAGGTCATGCCGTCGTCTTCCGAGTACCTCTCGCGGCGAACCCCGGTGGCGAGGACATACGACGCGACCAGGAGGCCGCTCGGATACTGCACCGCGGTCACCACGGGAAGCGCGTTCGTCTCCATCGTGAAGCAGACCCGGGAGCCCTCCTTCACCGTCTTGCCGTCCACGGTCAGCTCCAGCGCCGGCCCCACCAGCATCGGCACCTTCACGATGAAAGTGACTGCCATGTATCGCCGCCATCCTCACTCGCCAGCACTACGCCCTTGATGTCCTTGGCGATCAGCAGCCCGCTCGGGCGGCGCTCGATCCCGTGCCAGTAGGTAGAGACCGGCGGCATGCGCACATACTCCTGCCCCAGCCCCGGGGCACGGTCGAAGCCGAAGCGATGCGAGACGATGTGCTCCCCGTAGGGCGTTCGGAGGGCCACCAGCGGCTTGCGCGTGACGTTCCCGCCGCCGTCATCATCCCCGCAGTCGAGCTTCGAGATGTACTTGGAGTAGCTCGGGTTGACGTACAGGTCTCCGCCGGAGAGGTATGCCCGGCCCGACGCCCACAGGACCGCCCGTCCGGTGCCCGACTGCGCGATGTCAAAGTGGTAGATCGGGTCGCGGGTCACGGGAACCCACAGGTCGGCGTCCTCCTGGCTCGCCTCGTAGACCTGCGTCTCCTTGGTCGTGACCTCGCAGACCCGGCCTTCGTCGTAGACCACCAGCCCGGTGGTGTAGATGGCGATCAGCTTGTAGGGGCCCAGCCCCGTCTTCTCCGTCGGCTGCGACGTGAACGTCTGCGCTGCCGGGTTCGGCGGCGTGAGAGCCGTGGTGGACCGGGCGCCCTGCGCCCACCCGCGGTACTGCGTCTCCACCGGGCCACCGTAGTAGTCCTCCCATCCCGTCAGGAGGTGGTACTCGATCCATGGCTGGAAGATGTCCTCAGGAGCCGGTGGGAAGGGGAAGCCCTCGTGACGGTTGTTGATGATCCACGTCGAGTAGTCGTGCGTCTCATCCGGCGGCCAATGCATGTAGTACGGGATGTAGCAGGCCGTCGGGTCGTAGTCGTAGATCGGCCCGCCGTTCCAGAAGATCAGCGGCCTGAGGCCAAGGAACTGGATCTCTCCTTGCGGCAGCACGTACTCGAAGAAGCGCGTCTCGTCGGTGATCTGCTTCGTCTGCCAGAGGTGCTCCGTCGGGCCGTCTCCGAAGTCCACCGAGAACCGCCGCTCATCCACCGTGACGTGCACGCCATGGTTGTCGGTCACGTGCCACGAGCCCTGCCACGTCCCGAAGTGGTTCTTGGTGGCCGGCTCCAGCGTGTCTTGCATCGACGGCTCGGTCGGCTCGCACGTCCACTCATAGACCGTGGCGACATCTAGGCGGGTGACGGGACCGTAGTCGTACGACTTGTTGTCGTCGTTCACCTGGTCCACGGTGCGCCGCCACCCCAGGTCGTTGACGGTCACCTCCACGTGGCCCTCGGCGTGCGTGATGTGCGCGTGCCCGCTCGTCGGGAAGGACGCCAGGCAGTGTCCGCCCGCGCTCACGTAGAAGGTCTCCTCTACGACGACGCCTTCATCATCGAGCCGGATGCCGTCAGCCATGCGGGGAAGGGGCGCGACCACACACCCCGAGGGGCGTCGCGGCGGGTAAGGTCGCCTCCCCGCCACCAAGCCGGGCCCTTGCGCGCAGGGACGCCGGCAACGAGATTAGGGGGTCACTCCCCGTCGCGGACCAGGGCGATCAGGAGCACGCAGTAGTTGATCAGGTCCTTCGCCGTGTCTTCCACGGACTCGTCGACCACCGAGAGCTTCCCCGCCTGCGAAAAGCGGATCAGCCGTGCCACCTTGTCGCAGACCCGCACCAGCAGGCCCTGCTCCGCGGTCGCCAGGCCGGCGGCCTCCGCCAGGCGGAAGTTGCGCAGGGGGTCGTCGCCGGTGGCGTAGTCCTCGCTCTTCCCCTGCATCAGGACCCGGGCTTCGTCGCATAGCACCTGGTGCAGCCGCAGCAGCTCCGGCCGTGTCATGCCAGGTCCAGCCCGTACTGCCAGGTGATCGGGTGTTTGTCGCTTACTCCGAAGAGCCACCACTGGTTCGCGCTGTCGAAGCCGAGCGTCGTCAGCGCCCACTGGTCGTCGGTCACCATCGTTCCCGTCGCCAGCACCTGCACCCGGTTCACCCGCCAGTGCGCCAGCGCGTGGAAATGGCCCATGCACAGCACGTCGATGGGACCCAAGCTGTCGGAGGTGTTCCAGCGCAGCAGCCGGTTCTGGACCCCGTACCACGGGATGCCGCTCGTGCCGTAGATCCGGTCGCCATGGTAGAGCAGGTAGTGGTGGCCGCGGATCTGCGCCTTCTGCAGGAAGTAGTCGGCGGTGTTCAGGTTCACCGAGACGCCGTGCTCCTTCGCCTGCCCCTGCAGGTAGCGGTAGAACACCACGTCGAAGTTCGTGTTCTCGTGCGCGTGCTTGCCGGCGCGGCCGTGGTTGCCGGGCACGGCGAACACCTCCACCTCGCCCCACGCCTCGCGCTGCTTCCCAAGCCAGGCCGACGTGACGCCCGAGAGCTGCCACGCCTGCTCCTGCGGATCGGTAATCTCCTGGTGGTGGGGCTGCGTGGGATAGATCCCGCCCCCGTCGCACACATCCCCGAGGATGAGCACGATCAGCTTGTCAAGGTGCTTCCCGCCCAGGTGCCGATCCCGGAACTGGATCAGCCGCTCCCCCAGGCTCTCGAACCTCGAGCGAAACGTCTGCGGGCCGTAGCTCGCCGTCTGCTTCCCGTAGTGCCAGTCCGATGTCACCAGGACGGCCGTCTCGGGACTCCCCATCCACTCCCCCTTCCCCTGCGATGGCGGCGGGCGAGGGTGTCACGTCGATCACCTCGGCGGGCCGCGCGCCGGCCGGCATGTTGATCTGCACGATCTCGATGGCGCGGCTTCCCTTGTGCGCCCCGATGTCCAGCCTTCCCGGCTTGTCCAGGCCCATCAGCCGGCTCATGCGCTCGGAGAGTTTCAGCGCGGCGGTGATCGCCTGCACGTCGCCCTGCTCGACCTTCGCCCGCAGGGCGTCACGCATACTTGCCAGCCGCTCATACTCCAGGTGCCGAAGGGTGGTCGCGTCCGCTTCCGCCATCCGCGCCAGCTCCCCGTGTACCACCCGGGAGACGGCGCCGGACCCGCCGTAGCCCAGGAGATCGGCGATCTCCTGGCACGTGTAGCCCTCCAGGTAGAGCCGCACTGCGGTAGCACCGCGTGTGCCGGCTGCCGGCGCCGGCAAGAGTTCACCGGCCCCGTCCTGAGAGCTCTGCGACTCGCTCACCGTGTGGAGGCTTCCTGCTCCACGTCGAATCCCTCGAACGCCTCGGGTGGCCCCACGAAGCAGATCACCCGCGGGTTCTCCTTGTCGAACCGTGGTCGCCCCACCATCCCGTAGGCGTACTTGTCGTTCCGCCAGAGCGCGTCCTCAACGCCCTTGCGCACGTTCGCCGCGTCGGGATGCTGCCCGTTTCGGAATACCGGGAAGGTATCCAGGCGCAGCGGTCGCTCGCGGGTGGGAGCCGTCTCCGCCAGCCCCGCGGGAAGATGCGCCCGCACGTGGTCCTTCCACAGCCCATACCGCACGGCGCGGGGGTTTCGGTGGTTCCCGCGCCCGTGCAGGATGGGGTAGTAGGCACCGATCCAGCCGGCCTGAGGGGTCAGCCGGCCAATCTTCGGGGCATCCATCGCGGGGATGATGATGACCTGGGGCGCCGCCAACCTGCGTCCTTCCGCTCCACCTGCCACACCCAGCTTGGCACGCGCCTCGGGGGGAGCAGGGAGTGTCGAGGGGATCTTCTCCACTCCCTGCTCGGGGAGTGCGGCCACGTCAACCTATCAAGGCCAGTATAGCATATAATTGTTTGTTAGTCAAGCGGTGTAACTGCCTGATTGCTCCCGGAACGCCTGGAAAGGATCACGGCGGGCGCTTCACGCTCCCGCCGCTCCGTCAATCCGCGGTCTGGTACTGCCGTGCCAGGTCACGGGCCTCGCGTGCGGTGCCGGGGACCGCATCCGCCTCGATCTGGCCGGCCAGGTCCGGCCGGGAACGAATGAGGGGGCCGCCGACGAAGATGGCCTCCGG
Source organism: Armatimonadota bacterium (assembly GCA_012512265.1). Classification (GTDB taxonomy): domain Bacteria; phylum Armatimonadota; class JAAZEB01; order JAAZEB01; family JAAZEB01; genus DUUU01. The sequence continues at coordinate 18,843 of JAAZEM010000024.1, forward strand.
CGGGCGATGCATCGCCCGGAGTGTCGCGACGCTCTGGACGGTGATGGGCAACTGGTCGTCGGTTGCCACCGACAAGCCCACCAGGCGCGTCCGGCGCTCACCCACCAGGCGTACCAAGTCTTCCAGCGGGGTCATGCCGTCCAGGAAGAGCACCTTCCACCCATCAGTCGTCAGGTAGTGATGGAGGATCCGCGGGCCGATGTTGTGGACGTTCCCCGGTACGGCGCACACGCACGCCGCTGGCGCGTCGTCCGCCGGAGCGGGCGCCAGGAGCCAGAAGAGAACCGAGAGCGCAGTCTCTACCTGGGCCGAGACGAAGTGCTCCTGCGCGACCGAGACTTGCCCGGCCTCCCAGAGCGTGCCGACGCGCTCCATCATCGGCGTGATGGTGTGCTCGTAGATCTCCTCCGGGGGGTGGCCCGCCAGCAGCAGGAGGTGCAGATCCTCTTGGGCGGCGTTCCGGTCGTAGTCCAGCAGGTGCCCGAGGATCCGTTCTCCCATTTCCCCCAGGTCCGTACACCCGCCGCTGCCCACCAGTTCGCGCAAGTGCCGATACGACCAGCGTCGCAGGTCGGGATCGGCGATGCTGTAGAGATGCTGCTTGCCCTCCCACCGGTCGGTAAGCTGATCGGCCCCCACCATCCGGCTCAGCAGCCGCCCCGTTGCAGTGGTCCCATGGCCTACCAGCGCAGCCACCTGCGCCACGCTGCGCTCGCGCGTGGCGAGAGCCAGAAAGACCTTCATGCGAGGGGGAAGCTTGGCGGATTCGAGTGTCTCGCGTATGAGGCGATCCTCGTCCATGTGGTCTCCTTCCCTAATGGGTAGTATGCTGCGCGGGAGTTACCCCGCGCGGACAACTCGCAAACGCACGTTTGCACAAGTTCTACTCCTCGGTCCCTTGACAAAGCACCGACTCGGAGGTACACTTCTCTCGTCAAACATAAATGTTCGCCGAACAGAAATGTATGCACAGAGAACACGGGAGGGGTGTGTGAAGGGTCTATCGCCGAAGCAGAAGGAAGTACTCGCGGCCATCGAAACGGCCACCCAGGCCGGTGAACGCCTTAGCGTCCGAGAGCTGGCGGACAGGATGGGCGTCGGTTCCACATGTACGATGCACCAGCACCTGAAAGCACTGGAGCGCAAGGGTTTCCTCAGGCCCGCCGAGGGCCGGCATCGCTCCATCGAGATGGTGAACCCGCCAGGGACTTGCACCGATATTTCGTTCTATGGTATGCTCTCAGCGGATGGCCGCGCCCACACCCCGCTGTTCGGTGCCGGCGCCATGCGCCTGCCAAAGGAGCTGAGTGGTGAGGGCGAGGCGTTCCTCTTCGAGGTCGGTGACGACGAGATGCCCGGCGTCCGCGCTGGTGACCTCGTGGTCGTGCGCGCCACCGAGGCGCCGCGGCAGGGGGATCTCGTCGTGGCCGAGAGGGAAGGGCAGCGCGCCGTCCGGCGCTGGCCCATCCAGGAGGGCACGCTCGTGGGCCGCGTCGCGGTCATCATCCGCCAGGTCTGAGGCTAACAGGTGTTTGGGATACACCAGATCCCTGCAAAGGTCCGTGCCCATGGTCGCCCGCCCGCACGCCGGCAAAAGGTGAACACGCCCCCTGCCGGCCGCCTAGAGTCAACATAATAAGGCTTATCGGAAGTTGACGGAGTGGGACAGGCTATGGCGAGGTATGACCGCATTCCGGCACGCTGAGGCAGCCGGCAGGCGTCCGGCAGGCGTCCGGGACGCCTGTCCTTCCTCCTGTTTGCCTACAGACCGCGCGCTGAGGCAGCCGGCTGCCCTTCCTCGTGGCAGGTACGCTGAGGCAGCCGGACGCCGTCCGGGGCGTGCTGAGGCACCATACGCCCCGTTCCGCCCGTCCTGGGGGCGTACAGGCGCCGTTCCGCCCTTCCTGCCGCACACGGCTGCCGATAGGGCAGCCGCCCCTGATACGGACATTCCCTTACTACCCTTCCCATTTACCCTCCCCACAATCGCGGGATATTCCCTATTCCATTAGTGTGCAGGACCTGCTATAATCCCCTTGACGCTGACGCTACAGTCAGCCGGCCGGCCGAAAAGCCGGTTCGCACCTTCCCTGCCGAGAGGCAGGCATAGCCAAACACTGGCGCGCATTCGCAAGTGCGCGGAGTCCCCAGGGGACGTGCGACTCTCTCGCGGGACGCCTGCCGAAACGGGTACGCCCGCCAAGGTACAGGCTTCCGCGTGGGACGGCGCAAAAGGGGCATGCGGTCTAACAGGCAGAGTCCTGAGTACCGAAGCCACCTGCGGCCCGACCACACCTGAGCGCACCCCGTCCCTCGGGCTCCTCCAAACGCATGCACGCGCAACAGGTTTCGGCTGTGCCGGCCGGCACCGGCAGGCACATTGTAGACTCGCGCAGGTCCCGCAAGGGATCCGTTGAGTCGGCACATGCCCCAAGCGCGGGCTTGACCACGCCTGGCAACAGGCGCGGGCGGGCCGGGTTGACAACCTGCAGGGCGCCAGGGATCTGCCCAACGTCGTGAGACGTGGGGCCGATACGCAACGCCTTGTCAATGGGGAGTGCTGCGCACCTTCTCAACTCCCATAGCCGTAGTATGCAACGCCAAAGCGCGCACGCTGAAGGCGGCCGGTCGGCAACGCCCGGACGCAAGAGGCAGCGCGCCGCCCACCGGCGGGTAAAGCAGGCGTCGGGTAACGCCGCGCGCCTGGGGCCGTAGCTATGGGAACATAACGGCGCATGTTTCCTCCCCCCCCGTGGGGGAGCCGGCGGAACCGCCGCGTACGCCTCGCGCGTGCCCGGCGGAACGGCCGGCTCCTCCACCCCTACGGGGCGCAGGGACACTCGCGGGTTCGACTCCCGCACGCCCCAAACGGGGGGAAACGAACATGCCAACGCTCATCGGGAATCCTGTCGTCAACCTGTCGGACCTTGACCTGTTCGACCTGCCAACTGGTAAGCAGTTCAGCCTCGAGATGCCCGCCGTCGTCAACACGACCGGCATGCTGGATATCAAGGCGCTGCTCAACGAGCACGGGCTGCCGGCCGTCAACGACCCCGCTTTCGAGTGGGTGTGGAAGACGAACCGCGGCACGCTGCCGAAGCGCCTCGACGCCTGGCTGCGCCGGGTACATCACATCAAGGCGGATCCGAAGATCCTGTCGCTGGTCGGCAACCTGGCGGCACGCCATTCCGAACGCCACGGTCAGTCGTACTGCCTCGACTTCACGCGCAACCTGCACTCCTGGCGCGCGGGCGACTTCGGGGACGAGGGCTCCTGCTATTGGTCCTTCAATGCGGGTGCCCGAGACATCCTCGAAGACGAGCTCGACGCCTATGCGGTGCGGTTCTACGACCCGGATCAGGAGTACGGCGTCGCCCGTGCGTGGGCGGTCCCCGTGTGCGTGCGCAGCGACGAGCAAGCCCTGATCCTGTTCAACGGCTACGGCTACGAACTCCTCGACCAGGTGCGCGTCGTCTCGCAAGCCCTGGGGAACCTTCCCTACAAGCGCATCCGGCTCACCAACGAGGGCGAATGCAGCGGCACGCTGTACATCAACGGCGGCGTCGGCTACATCCTCGGGAAGCAGGAAGTCATCGACGCGATCACCTCCTGGGACTTTGACGCTTCGACCGAAGGCTATGGAACGGTCTCCTGCCACCACTGCGGCCGGCGTGTACATGAGGAGGACGCCTACTCGCCCGAATGCAGCGACTACAACTACTGCGAGCGCTGCTACTCGGACCTGTTCACCTTCTGTGAGCACTGCCACCACGACCTGTGGGCAGAAGAGGCGGTCCACTTCAACGGCATGCCCTACTGCGAGTCCTGCCTGGAAGACGTCGCCGCGCAGTGTTGCGAGTGCGACGAGTACTTCCCCAAGGACGAGGTGTACGAGGTAGACGGGGAATGCTACTGCGAGAAGTGCTGCCCCGAGACCTACGTCTGCGACCACTGCGGCGAAACCGTGCCGGCGGAGGGCGGGCAATACGAGGTCCTGGAATACACTGTGAGCGGCGAACGGTGGTGCCCGCACTGCCGCGACCACTACGCTCACGAATGCCGCCGGTGCGCCGACATCACCGACGGCCGCCGCACCCCGGTCAAGCCCGACGACCTGGTTGACGGTCTCTGCCCGAAGTGCCGGGGCGAAGCGGTACCGGTCTTCTACGTCTCGCCCGAGACGCAGTACCACCCGGACCAACTCGTCCTGCCCATCGCGGCCTAGTGCCTTGCCCCTGCCCTCACCGGCTACTCACCGGCGGAGGGCAGGGAGGAGGGCATAGCCACTCCATAGGGGGGAAACGAAACACATGAAGTTCGACTACAAGCGCCTACAACAGCGCTGCCTGGCGCCTTTCAGCGCCTTCCTGGCAGAGGGCAAGGTCTTCAACTCGCCCCGCGGAAGTTACATCTTCCGCGACACGGGCTCGAAGGTCCTCGGCGTCGCCCACCTGGACACCGTCTTCGACGTACGCCGGCACGACCACTTCGGGATCGTGAAGGGAACCGGCTTCGAGGCCGTGGTCTGCCCACACCTCGACGACCGGCTCGGCGCCTACATCCTGCTCGACCTCCTGCCGTCCCTCGGGATCACGCTCGACGTGCTCCTCACCGACGGCGAAGAGGCGTGCATGAGCACGGCCGCCCTCTTCGAGCCGCCCAGGCAGTACCACTGGGTGGTGGAGTTCGACCGCCGCGGCACGGACGTGGTGCTCTACCAGTACGACGATCCGAAGCTGCGCCGCGTCCTGCGCCGCTACGGCCTGAACGCCGGCCAGGGATCCTTCTCGGACATCACCAGCCTCGACCACCTGGGCGTGAAGTGCCTTAACTTCGGCTGCGGCTACGACGACGCCCATACCCTCTGGTGCCACGCCAACCTGCGCGACACCGCCCTGCAGGTCGACCGGTTCCGCCGGTTCTACAAGGACTGGCAGAACACGAAGCTGCCCCACAGCGACCCAACGCCGCCCCGCCGGCGTGCTCGCGGCCGGCCCCTGGCCAGGGACTTCGACTGGCTCGCGGACTGGCCCGAATACTCGCACCTCTACGAAGGCCTGGAGGAGCCGATCACCGACCTCGACGGCCGGCCGGTCCCCCTCCTCGAACGCCTCGACCGCGAGCTGTGATCCTTGCCCCAGCCCCTCGCCCGAACGGGCCGGGGGCTGGGAGGAGGGATTGCACAAACTGGAAACGTGCAACTCGCCCGAACGGCGATCACACGCCGCACACACCCGCCCACCGATGTTCGTTGCGCGTTGCGGACCCCTATAGCGACGCAACTGCGCAACGGGGTTCAGGGCCGGAACCGGGGACCGGTTCCGCGCCCCGAACTAACCCTCTTCGACCTCCGCAACGGCCGGCCCGCAACGCCGGACCCCGCACCGCCGCTCGATTCTCGGGCGCCGTTGCGCCGGCCCAAAGCGTCCGCAACACCGACGCGCAACGCCGACCCGCCAGCGGCTGTCCGCTGCGCTGCCGCCGGTGCGTATTGCGCATGCATGGAACAGAGTATCAGCGTCCGGCCACCGCCGGATAGGGGGGAACGAACATGACACTCACTGACCGCCAACTGGCCATCGTGCTTGCCGCGCTGCGCCTGCAGCAGGGCCAGCCCGGGGCGGAGTACCGCGACCTGGCGACGCTCTGCCCGGAGCACTTCGACGGCCTGGACGACCGCAGCCCCGTCACCGCCGAGGAGATCGACGCCCTCTGCGAGGAGCTGAACGGCCCTCAGGAGCCCGAGAGCGTGGGCGAGATCATGTGGCGCGAAGGCTGGAGCACGAGCACCGTGCTCGACATGGCCGTGGACTTCATCGATTCGCGCGACTACGCCTACGACTTCCGCGCCTACCTGGAACGCCAGGCCAAACGCGACCGCCGTCCGGCCATCTGCCCGAACTGTCGGCAGCACCGTGCCCAGCACAAGAGCCTGGGCGCCTGTGATGACTGCGCAAGCAAGTAGCCGTGTGTTGCCCTGTGCCCCGGCACCGACCGGGGCCATAGGGTGCACATCGATCCGAGGGGGGAACGAACGATGTCCGACACACTCATCCTGACCCAGATGTTCCAAGGCACGGCGAAGTGCCCTCACTGCGGCTCCACCGAATTCCGGACGTGGAGCCTGGAGGGCTGCTCTCAGCAATACTCCAGGGGCGACTGGAGCGCGATGGAGATCGAGGGGGATGACTCCTTCATCCTCCAGGTCACCTGCGACGGCTGCGAGCGCGTTCTCTTCGACCGGATCGACCAGGCCCTCGCCGCTCTGGAGGGGGTCATCCGGCCGAAGGGCTGAGCCTGTGGGTTGCGCGAAGCCCCGTGCCGGGGCTTCCTGGAGCCCATCGCTCCGAGACAAGGGGAAACGAACATGACCAAAGACGAGGCTACTCACCTCGCACGCGAGATCGCCGGGCACCTGGGAGACGGCTGGACAGCCGTCGAGGACCTGGATGGCTACGGCGTGCTGGGCCTGCTGCGCAACGGCGACGCCGAGATCGGCATCCGGTCCGACACCTGGGCGCCGAAGGGCATGCTGCACCTGCACGGCTTCCGACCGCGCCACCTGCACGAGTTCTGGCCCTACCAGTCCGTGCCCGACTCGATCAACGTCTCGCCGGCACGCCCGCCCGTGCAGATTGCCCGGGAGATCCGCCGCCGGCTGCTGCCGCGCTACGAGGCCAACCTGGAGGCCGCGCGCCAGACCAAGGCGCGGGCCGAGGCGGCCTTCGCGGCGATGCGGGCGCTCGCCGATGAGCTGCTCGCGCTGGCGCCGAACCGCTTCGATGCCGCCAACCAGGCCCGCCACCGGGAGTACCAGGACCGGAACGGCGTGAGGAACCTCGACCGTTCCGAGACGCTCTGGCTCAACCACCCGGAGGACCACACCAGCGGCACCATCGAGGTCCAGCCCGGCGGCCATATCCGCCTGAACTCCTTCACCCTGAGCGCCGGCCTAGCCCGCCGCTTCGTCAGGCTCCTCGCCGAACCGGCGCCCGGCGAGGAGTAACCGGCCCGTGGGCTGCGTCGCGCCCCGCACCGCGGGGCGCTGGTCGTGCGGCTGCCACACGTTCACTGGCATGGATCCGCGGATTGGGCGGCGCGTAATCAGCGTGCCTCCTGTTTGGCCCTCAACACCGTCCGTCCGACCTCGATCAGGTCACCAGCGTGAACATACCGGACAGATGCGCGTTCGCCGTTGATGTATAGGCCGTTACTGCTGGCGTTATCCTCGATACGCCAACCGGTCCGATCCCGCAAGAGCGTCGCATGATGTCGGCTGACCATCTCGTCTCTAGACAAGGTAATCGCGCACTCGGCGCCCCGTCCAACATGCAGGCATCGAGCGACCAACGGGAACGCCTCGCCCATATGGGGGCCCGCGATGGCTTCCAGCATGCTGACCGTCCCCGCACCAACTACCTCGCCGGTGTGCTGAACTCCAGGCGTGGCTCGGAATAGCCGGATCCCTACTACCACGTAACCAATCCAGAAGGCTAGGAGCAGCGCTACGGCGAGAGGCATCAGATCCCTCCGTCTCCATACCGGCCCACCGGCGAGGGTGAATCTGGTAACTAGGTGGGCCCTCTCTCCGTGCCTAATGGCGCCCCGGAAGACCTGGACACGGCCTTCCTTGAGTACCCTGACCATGTAGGGGGTGGGGTCTGCTCGGCCATGCCTTCGGAAATGATCCACATAGACCTCGAAATCGCCACGGGGGCTCGAACCCCTCGGCCAGAAGATGTTCTCACACGGACGGTTAGTCTCTGGAGAGACGTTCATGTCGACGTCAAGGGAACCACGCCCAAAGGCCTCCCGAGGGTGGCCGAAGAAGATCTTCTCGCCATCATGCACTACCCACAGATCGAGGTCGTTGTAGTTGCTCCATGCCAGTGAGCATTGCACATCCCCTGACTGTCCCCCTGCGGCCGCGACGCGTCGAGCTATGGCATCGCTAGTAACCACGTTGTTCCTGCCAGTGGGTGTCTGGCGGCGAGTGCCGGTCGGAGCGAACATCGCGGCTACGAGAATCAGGGTTACTATTGCGCCAGACACGCCTACTACCAGGAACCCAAGAGGCTTACCCACCTTTCACCTCCACTGACTCGGCCACACGCCGACCATCTATCAGGAAGGCCCTCGGGGAGAAACTCAGAACCACTGCCACTTGGTAACCGTCTCTCCTCGATTCAGGCGACCGGCTATTAAGCCAGCATCTATGGGACCAAGGATCCAAGCTAGAATGGTGGAAACACCTTCCGTCACCGGCGCCAACACGATCGCCCCGAGTAGGATGACTACACCTTTTAGGTACTGTCGATTGTAGAACTGCCCGCCACATATTAGGCAAAGGATGGATAGGAGTACGGCGACCACCGGGGAATGCGACCCTGGTGTCACGCGGATAAGCTCGTCAGCGCGCATGGGCCAGGAGTTGCCCGGACCCTCGTACGGCGGGGTCGGGGAATACGGTGCCGCGTCAGTCGCGGTCTGCCACACACGGCCACACCGGGCGCATCGAGTGCTGCCTGGCTGCCGCAGCATGCCACAATGTGCGCAGAACCGCACGTCGCTGCCCGGTGGGATGCGGCCGGGAACACCCATTGGGCCGCCTGGGCGTACGACCGTCTGCTCTTCCGGTCGAGGGGTTGGAACCATCTGGGTAGGTGGAGTGCTGAACTGGGTTCTGAACACATGTCCGCATACGCAAGTAGGCGCATCGAGGCTCCCCAACCGCCCGCAGCGAGGGCAAGCTTTCGACGGTCCACCCATGATGGCCGGCGGCGTACCTGATGGAGAGGCAGTATGAAGCCCTGGATCTGGCGCTCCACTGTGCGGTGTAGCTGCGAGACCGGGCGAATGGAGCCGCTGGCGCGCACTATGCTGAGTGCCAGTTGCGCTCAGCACACTGGCCATCTCTTCTGCGGATCCGAACCGCCCGGATGGGTCCTTGCAGAGGGCCTTCGCGATCACAGCAGATAGATGAGGCGGGATCGACGGCGCTATTGCGGGCTCTTCGTGGACGATTGCGTGCGTGATTTGTGTCACGGTTGTTCCCCCGAAGGGGCGTCGACCGGTCAGCATCTCGTGAAGAAGGACCCCTACCGAGAAAAGATCAGAGCGGCCATCGACGTTCCTGCCCAGCACCTGCTCTGGAGACATATAGGCGGGCGTTCCAAGTGCGACGCCTGTCTGGGTAAGGACGGTATCTCCCGCGACACGAGCGACACCGAAGTCCATGAGCTTCGTCCGACCATCACTCAGTACAATGACATTGTCAGGCTTTACATCACGGTGGCAAATCCCCAATCGGTGGGCTGCTTGAAGGGCATCCAGTACCTGGCGTATCACTGAAAGGGCCGTCGGTTCAGCCAGGGGACCCTGCATTCGGAGCATGTCACGCAGGTTGGTGCCATGACAATACTCCATCGCGATATAGCACTTCCCTGCCATACTGCCTGCGTCGTAGATCTGCGGCACCGACGGGTGGCTAATCGCTGCCGCGGCGCGTGCCTCACGTACGAAGCGCTCCAGCGCTTGCGTGCGCTCTACCCCCTGTATGCTCTGGGGGAGCGTCAGCACTTTGAGTGCTACCTGCCTGTTCAGCGCCTTATCGCTCGCCAGGTAGACTATTCCGCTTGCCCCACGTCCTAGCTCGCGCTCGATCTCGTAACGTCCGAACCTCTGCGACATCCATAGCCTCCACTTCCGCTAAGGCCGGCCGTGGTGTCAACTCGCCAGAGTTGTTCTCACCCCCATATGTCATCCACATGCGTGCGTCGAACGGGTCGACTGGCCTATAGCCCGGTCTCGTCATCTCAGCCGGCGCGCAAACGGTCTGTGATGCACGATGGTTCCACCAAGGGACGGCGGTCACGCCACCAGTAGGCTGAACCCGTCAGTCTGCGGAGTGGTGCCGGCCTGACACCCTATCGGTGATCCATGTGTGGGTGATCTGGTTCAACGCAATGCTCCTGTTCCATGCGTCCGGACGGTATCCTCCTCTATGCGAGCAACTGGGACGTCGATCAGGGATAAGGAGCATATCCAGGTCACTACGGTCGGATGCCAGTGCTTGCGCTCGTTGCGGCATCAGGTGTGTTATAATCAACAAGGAAAGGAGACCGTTTGATCAACAAAGCCCGTCTCGATCACTCCCGTCGTGTCCTCCGCCCGTTTCAGTCCAAAGGCGTCACCTGGGGTGCCGCCACCCTGGCCCCCGGTCGCGGCATCCTCATCGCCGACGAGCCCGGCCTGGGGAAGACTGCGCAGGCCCTGCACATCACCCACGTCGCCGAAGTCGGCCGCACGCTGGTCGTCACGCCGGCCAGCCTGAAGCTGAACTGGGAGCGCGAGATTGCGAAGTGGCTGCCCGGCTCCCGGGTCCAGGTGGTGATGACCGGCTACGACGACATCCGGCCGGACACCGACTTCACGGTCATCAACTACGAGCTGGTGTGGCGCCGCTACGCCTTCCTGAAGGAGCAGCGCTACCAGGGCATCATCTTCGACGAGATGCACTACCTGCGCGGCGAGTCGAGCATGCGCACCACCGTGGCCACGGAGTTGGTGAAGCCGATCCCTTACCGCATCGGCCTCACGGGCACGCCCATCATCAACCGGCCGGCCGAGCTGGTGCCGCAGCTCCGGATCCTCGGGCGCCTCTGGCTCGATGACCACCAGTTCAAGCACCGCTACTGCGGGCCGGCGCAGGTGTGGAACGGCCACCGCATGGTCTGGGAGTTCCGCGGCCACTCCAACCTGGACGACCTGCACGAGCACCTGCGCGCCTTCGCTATCCGGCGCGAGAAGGCGGCCGTCGCGCCGGAGCTGCCCCGCAAGCAGCGCACGGTTCTCCCGGTCACCCTCGGGAATATGGCGCAGTACCGGCGCGCCGAGGAAGAGTACGTGGCCTGGGCCGAGAAGAACGCCGACGCCCTGCGCATGGCGCGCGGCATGGCGGCCGACGAGGACTGGTTCCTCTTTGAGGAGAAGCCGCCGACCGCCGGGCAGCTCGGGCGTCTCCAGGGCGAGCAGTTCCGCCACCTGGCGAAGCTGCGCCGCCTCATCGCCCAGGGCAAGCGGAAGCTCGCTCTCGAGTGGATCAAGAGCTTCCTGCCGACCGGGCAGAAGCTCCTCGTCTTCGCCCTCACTATCGAGGTGCAGGAAGCCCTGCGCGACGCCTTCCCCGGCTGTGCGTCCATCCTGGGCGAGTACTCGCAGCGGAAGCGCATGGAGCAGGTCGACCGCTTCCAGACCGACCCGAGCTGCCCGCTCATGGTCGCCAGTCTGAAGGCCGCGGCTGAAGGGCTCACCCTCACCGCCACGAACAACGTCCTGGTGGTAGAGCTTCCCTGGGCGCCGACGCACCTGGAGCAGGCCGAGGACCGCACGCACCGCATCGGGCAGACGCTCCCGGTGAACGTCTGGCTCCTCGTCGCCGCGGGCACCCTGGAAGAGCGGATCCTGGAGATCCTCGACCGGAAGCAGCAGGTGGCCGACCGCGCCGTGGACGGCCGCAGCACCACGGAGATTCTCACCGAGATGCTCCGCAGCGGGAAAGGAAGTCGCCGATGAGCAGTGCCAAGCGCCCTCCGGTCGAGGACACGCGCAAGAAGGAGGTCTACGCCCTGGTCGAGCGCTACGGCCTCTCCGAGGCCGCGCGCCGCTCCGGCACGCCCGTCTCCACCATCAACTCCTGGATCCGGCGCGACCGTGCCAAGGGCGCGCCGGTGCCGGAGTCGGTCACCGCGCGCGCCTCGGTGCAGGAGCGCTACCGCATCGTCCTCGATGCCCGGCAGCGCGGCGTCACCCGTGCCGCCCGCGACTCCAGCACCGCCATCAACACCATCCTCCGCTGGGAGGAGGAGTTCGTCCAGGGCAAGCACCCCGACTATCCCCTGCCGCCGCGCCAGAAGCAGCACCCCGAGGACCTGGTGCAGCAGGACGGCGCCGCCCTCCGTGCCGCCCGGCTCTCGGCCGGCATGACCCAGCGCGCCGTCGCGGCCGCGGCCGGCATCCCGCAGCCGTCCCTCGTCCGCTACGAAGGCGAGTACGTGCGCTGCCCTGAGAGCGTCCTCCGCCGCCTCGCCGAGGTCATCGGTGTGCCCTATGAAGCCCTACTCGCCGAGCCGGCGGGTGATGAGGAGAAGCCGGCATGAGAGGGACTATGCCCCGGGCCTGGCACAAGGCGTAGTGGGCGCTGCTCTGGTGCTGTTCTATGGAGTAGAGCAAGTGTGGGAAGAGCTGCCGCTGGATGGGTATCGGCCGAGATGGCACGTAGCAGGGCGCTAGGGATCGGCTCAGGAACGAATGTCGCGAGTATCGTGCCCTCCTGGGGCATTACGCCACGCGTTGTGATAGGAGACGTGCGCCGCCTGTCTCTGGGTTATTCCTGACCGTACCCTCTCGCCACGAGGTATGCCCGCGGAGCCGGTGGCCTCTTCCGGGAACCGCTTCTGGTAGTCCTCTCGGATCACCTTCGCCCCGGCAGTTGGATGTGCTCACTCGCGGTTTGCGCCGCGCTGACGGCGGGAACCCCGAGACAGGAGGGTCCCGGAGCTGTCGGCCAAGCATCGTGATGGTATCCCTCGGCCGTAAGGGGCCGTGAGGATGAGACATGCCCGGAGCACCTGATGCGAGCAGCAGGCGGACATCGAACGAAACGAGGGCAGGCCCCGGCGCCGGTTAAGCACGGAGCCGGGATTCCGCCCGCCGCTTTGCGGCGCTTCCGCTGGGCCCGGGCCTGGACCGGCAGCGATCAGGAGGTGTCATGCGGTTCATCTCGACCTATGTACACGGCATCATCGACTACGCCGCAGCGGCGGCGCTAGCGCTCGCCCCGAACGTCTTCCGCTTTGCGCGGCTGGGGGGCGCGCCGGTGCGCACTCTGAGAGGCTTGAGTGTGTTCGCCGTGCTCTACAGCGTCTTCACGGACTACGAGTGGGGGGCAGTCAAGGTGCTCTCCATGCGCACCCACCTGAAGATCGACGCGGCCTTTGGCCTCTTTCTGCTGGCAGCGCCGCGAGCACTCAAGCTCGCCGGGCTGGATGCGCGCGCTCGGCGCACTTACGAGGGCTTCGGGCTCTTCTCGCTCGCCGCGTCGCTCCTCACGAAGACCGAGGTGCCGTGTCCGTCCGTGGTGTGCATGCGCTCCGAGGATGAAGAGGCAGTGCCGGCCCGCCCGGCCCAGCCGGCGGCGGGCACGGGCTGACCCGCGCCGTGCCTCTTGCTGTCTCACACGGATCATGGCAGAGGGCAGGCTGCGCCCTGGCGCGCTACCGTGCTCCACGGGCCAGACGCCGCGGTGCGAGGTCGGGCGACCGCGAAGCACTCCTGTGCGCCCACTCGCTGCCCGGCGTTTGCTGCCGGGGAGACCGGGTAGTACCTGCCTTGATTGGCGTCGGGCCTCGCGGAGGTGGAAGCGTCTTGTGTTGCGCCGACACACCCGGCAGCGGTCCGGTCGCCAAACGCGATAGGTCACGTCGTTCCAGGACCCAGACGACGACCTTCGCCAACCACCCATAGGAGAGATCTGCCGATGAGAATCACAGCGAATAGGCTTGGGGGCCTGCTGGCCCTCACGTTCCTCTTCCTCACGGCACCGGCGCACTCCCAGGCGCCGGCCCCGGCAGCGGCGTCACCGACGCCACCGGCATACCGAGACGTGGAGCGGATACTGCAGGCCCCCGGAAGGATGGAAGAGGGGGCCTTCGTAGTACACGCCCCACGCACCGATCTGCAGGTGACGATGATGGGCCAGCCGCTCCCGCCCGGGTTCGACCTCACCTCGTTCATCGCGTGGACGTTCAGACCGGAGGGATACCTGACCTCCGGCTACCTGGTCGTGCGTGAGGAGGAGATGAACCCGGTCGTTTCGGAGTTGCGGGCGGCCGGCATCCGGATTGCCGCACTCGTCCGCCACATGATCGGCGAGCAGCCGCGAATCATGTACGTGCACTTCCAGGGCCGTGGGAGTGGCCCCACCCTCGCCCAAGGTATCCGCAGGGCCCTCGGGCGAACCGGCACCCCCCTGCCGACACCGCCCGGTGCGCTCAACCTGCCGCCCCCAGCGGGGCTGGACGTGAACCGCATCCAGCTTGCCTTGCGCCGGTCGGGCATCATCGAAGGCGGTGTGCTGAAGGTGACGCAGGGGCGCCCCGGTGTGCGGCTGCAGGGGGTCGAATTGCCGCCCGGGATGGGGCCGTTCTCGGTCGCCTACTTCACGGGCACGGACGCCAACGCCCTCGTGGGCGGTGAGGTCGTGCTGACCGAGAGGGAGATCGACCGCGCTATCGACACCTTCCGGCAGGCCGGCTTCCTCGTCGCCGCGCAGCATATCCACCTCGTCGGCGAAGAGCCGAAGCTCTACTTCCTGCACTATTCCGGAACCGGGCCGGCGGAGACGCTGGCGCGCGTCGTGCGCTCCGTCTTCGACCAGGTGAGAGGCCCGGCCGTCGGTAGCCGGTCGTAGTGGGAAGGATCGCCTCTCGCCGGTAGAGGTCGCATCGCCCAAACCGTGAAGGCTCCGGACCTCCCGGAGCCTCTCCTATACCCGATGACCCACCCGCCGAGGTGGCGGGTGGCGTAGGGCCTCCCTGCCGCGCCGGCCAAGGCGAGCGGGCTTCCGGCGACCACGTCCACAGGGGCATCTCCGCAAACCTTCACGTCACCGCGCGCCGGCCAACGCCGGTGCGGGTTGCCCACGGCGTGCGGGAGTGACGGATTGCCCTGTGATAACGCGTACCTGAGCCGCCTCCTCCGGGCTCAGGCCGGCCACGCCGATCCGCCGCACCTCACCGGGGAAGAGGTCGAAGTAGTTGTCATCCGGACGGGCCTGGTCGGGAAGCCCCTCCAACGAAATGGCTCGCGTGTAGGTATCGCCGGCGACCGCGATAATGAGGATGCCGTCCAGGTACTCCTGCTGCAGGTGGACCGCCGGCGCCGGGAAGCCTACCTGGCGCGGCAGGGAAAAGAAGTGGCTGGCCCGCCCCACCACCCGGCCCCCCACGTCGAGCATGCCGATGAGCCACTCCTCGGCCGGATCATCCGCCGCCGGGCCGGACCAGACGCGCTGGATGCTGTTGTCCGCCACCGTGACCGGAAGGCGCTCCATCGGGCCGGCAAGCACTCCGCCGGCCACCCGGCCCACCGAAAGCAGGCCCTGCACCGGCTCCAACCGGTCATTCACAATCCACGCCTCCGCCTCCCCGCCCTGGTGGTCGAAGGAGAGGAGGACAGGGGCACAGGCGCGCTTCACGTAGTAGTAGGCCGGCTTGGGCCGCAGGTAGTGGTCCACCACGCCGTAGCTGACGGCCGGCCACGCCTCGCCGAACATCCAGAAGAGGGCGCCGCCCATGGTGCCCTTGTGCCGGCGGTAGAACTCGATCTGCGAGGCCAGGAACTCCCCTTGGAGGATGCCCCCTAGCCGGGCGAACTCCTCGATGGTCTCCGGCTCGCCCATGAACGCGCGTATGTTGCGCAGCAGCAGCTCACGGCTGGTATAGCCGGTACGCTCCTGGCGCTGCGCGTTGTTCTCGAGGTGCTCCTCCCAGGCCGCTCCGGACACGGGGAAGAGGCTGCCTGCCGGCATGAAGCGGCGAATGGACTCGACCTCGGGTGGGCCCTGGGTCGGGAACTCGCTCATGAACAGCCCACGGTCCTTCTCCAGGCACTCGCGCCAGTGGTCGGGCCCGAGCTTGGCGACGTGGAACCAGGGCTCGCCATGGTAATCGCCATGCTCAGACGAGTGGGCGATCTCTCCCCCGTAGGGGCTGGAGGGCCAGTAGACCCGTCCGGGGTCGAGCTGGCGGACGATGCGCGCGATCGTGTCATGGAAGAGGCGTTTCCCTCGCCACACGGCGTTCGCCTCCGTATCCATCTCGCACTCGTTGTTGCCGCACCAGAGCACCAGGCAGGGATGGTTGCGCAGCCGGCGCACCACCGCCGAGGCCTCCCGCGCCACCATCCCCGTGAACGCCTCCGTCTCCGGGTACTCGGCCAGGGAGAACATGAAGTCCTGCCAGACCATGATGCCGAGCTCGTCGCACAGGTCGTAGAAGTCGGGCTGTTCGTAGATGCCGCCGCCCCACACCCGCAGCATGTTCAGGTTCGCCTGGCACGCCATCTCCAGAAGGGCCTCGTAGCGGTCGGTGGTGACACGCGAGGGGAAGCCGTCCGCCGGGATCCAGTTGGCGCCTCGGGCGAAGACGGGTTCTCCATTCACCACGAAGAGGAACGCGGGCTGCCCATCCTCACGCTGCTGGCGGAGCTCCACGGTGCGCAGGGCGAAGCGCAGCTCCCGCTCGTCCACGAGATCCGTATCCGCGCGCAGCTCGATGCGGGCCGCGTAGAGCGGCTGCTCCCCGAGGCCGTTGGGCCACCAGAGCTGGGGGCCGGCGAGGGGCACCTCAAGGCGTACCACCCCGCCCCCCGGGCCCACCAGAACGTGCTTCTCCGCCCTTCCTCCCGGGCGTTCGTCCGGAGCGATGACCCCCGCGGAGACGACGGCCGATACGGGGACGCTCAGGTGGTTATCCAGCTCGACCGCCAGGCAGACCGTCGCCGCCCCCTCGGTCACGTCGGACTGAACGTGGACGTCGCGGACCGAAAGGCGGTCGTAGCTGGTGAGGCGCACGGGCCGCCAGATGCCCGCCCCGATCAGCCGGGGCAGCCAGTCCCAGCCGAACTGAGCCTGCATCTTGCGCACGCCCACCCGGATCGGGTTGTAACGCACGTACAGATCCTTGGGGCTGGTGCGCTCGGCGATCTTCGCGGCCGGGGCAAAGCGCACCTCCAGGGTGTTTTCACCGTGCTCCTTCAACTTCCGCGTCACGTCGAAGCGGCAGGGTACGAACATGTTCGAGGCCTCGCCCACCACTTCACCGTTGAGAAGCACGGTGGCGAAGGTGTCCAGGCCGTCGAACTCGAGGAAGGATTGCGTACGTGTGAACCCGGCCGGCACGCGAAAGCGCCGCCGGTACCACCACTCCCGCTCCTCGACCCAGCGGACTCGGCCGGCGTTCGTGCCGTACGACGGATCGGGGATGAGACCGGCTTCCTGAAGCGCCGGATGCACCTCGCCCGGCACCGGCGCCGCGATCGGGAAGTGATCCTCCGGCCAGGACCAGTCGCCCTGGCCCTCCAGGAAGCCGGCCAGTTCCCAGTTGCCATCGAGTGACATGCGACCCAGCATGCAGACCCCTCCTTGGATTGGTACGCTGAGTATACCCGGGAATCGGGCAATCGCTACCTCCGTGCGGCCGGCATCCTGCTCCCTGCGCTCGATGCCTGCCGCAGGGAGTGCGGGCGTCTCCAGGTCTGGGCCGGTATCCACCCGTGCGGAGCGGGAGGCGCCCGAGGGGTTTGCGCCTGGCTCCTGCGGGGAATGATCCTCGCCGAGGTGATGGCGAATGGCCGATAACGCGAGGAACCGGGGCGACCATGCCCCTCGCATCGGGGGGAGTCCCTGGCTGTATGCGCTGCGTGACGAGTTCACGGATGGGCAGATGCGGGTGCTGCAGCGGGCGACTCTCGACGGCGTGGAAGTGAGTGTGCTGGAAGGGAGGGAGTCTCTCTGGCTCGTGGTGCGGTGGCTGCCCCAGAGCGGCGGGGTGGTGGTACGCACCGCCTATTGTCCGGGCGGCAGGCTGCGCCTGGGGGAGTGCCGGGAGAAGGACGGCCGCATGGAATGGGAGGCGGGCACGGTGCTGGGGCAGTTCCGGGTGCGCCTGGAGTTCCCCGAAACACCCCGAGCGCTGGTGCACTACACGGTCTCGCTGACGCCGGACCACGACCTGATCATCCCCTACTGGCCCGTGGACGTGGTCCCGGTGGACGCGCAGGGCGACCCGTTGGCGACGCGGGGGATCGTGCACGCCGGGCAGCGCGGCAGCGCGGCCGGCGTGATGTTCATGAGCCTGACCGAGCCTGAGTGCGGCAGCCTCCTCTACCTGCAGAACCTGACGGCGCTGAACGACTACTGCGAGATCCTGCACGTGGCCCCGGACGCGCGCGTCGGCGGAAGCTGGCCTGAGCTGGGGTGGACGCCCCCGGTGGTGCAGCGGGAGGCTCTGCCGGCCGGCAGGGAAGTGGTGATCTCCGACGCCCTCCTCCGCTTCACCGACCGCGTGCCGGAGAACCCCCAGGCCTCGGCACTGCTCTTTGCCGAGCTGCTGGCCGAAGTCTACCGGCACATTCCGCATCCGCCGACGCGCTACCGCGACTGGCCCGACGAGGCCGAGGCGGTCGTCGGGGCGCTATCGAGCGCGCCGGCCTGCCGGACGGAGGTGGACGGGCATCACTTCCTCAACGGCTACGTGGGCACGGGCGACCGCCGGCCGGAGAGCATGGTGCAGCTCACCGTTCTGGCGGCGCTGCACGAGTACCAGGAGTGGCGCCGCAAACCGATCCCGCTCATCGAGGAGCTGAAGGCCGGCCTACCGGGCTTCTACGACCCGGATGTCGGCTGCGTGCTGCGCTACCTGAAGAGCCAGAGCGAGATCCAGCCGACCGACAGGGACGAGCGCACCGCCTGGGAGATCGACTCCTGGTACCTCTACCATCCCCTGGCGAACCTCGCCCGCCTGGCGCTGCGCGGCGACGACGTGGCGAAGCGGCTCCTCCTCGACTCCGTGGACTACGCCGTGCGTACCGCCCAGCACTTCGACTACCGCTGGCCCATCTTCTTCGACGCGAAGACGCTCGAGGTCACCCGCAGCGCACCCCTTGAGGGCGGGGAGACGGACGTGGGCGGCCTCTACGCCTACCTGATGCTCCTGGTGCGCGACCTCACCGGCGACGCACGCTACCTGGAGGAGGCGAAGCGGGGCGCGCTGGCGATGCAAGACCTGCGCTTCAACATGGGCTACCAGTTCAACAACACCGCGTGGGGTGCCAACGCCTGCCTGCGCCTCTGGCAGGAGACGGGCGACGAGGCATTTCTGGGCCTCAGCCACGTCTGCCTGGCGGGCATCCTGAACAACGCCGTCCTCTGGGAGTGCCGGTACGGTTTCGCGAAGCACTACACGACGTTCTTCGGCATCACCGCCATGTACAACGCGGCCTACCTCGCGGTCTACGAGGAGCATGAGATCCACGCGGCGTTCCACGAGTACCTCTCACGCATCGGCGAGGAGATCCCGCACTCCTTGCGGGGGCTGCTGGCGGAGTACTGCAAGTACGCTCTCGACCGCATCTGGTGCTACTACCCGGGCCGGCTGCCCCGCGAGGTGCTGGCAACGGAGATCCAGAACGGCGTCATCGACCCCAGCCTGCCGATCCCGCTGGAGGACATCTACGAGGGGTGGAAGCAGGCCGGTGCGGTGGGCCAGGAGGTGTACGGCGCGGGGGCGCCGCTGGCGCTGGTCGCGCGTGCCTATCACCGCCTGGATGGGGCCCCCTTCATGGTCTACTCGGCCTATCCCCTGCGGGATCTGCGCGTCGATGCCGAAGGGCGGAGCGTCTCCTTCCTGGCGCGTGATGGCACCGATGTGGGCGGCGAGACGCGCCTCCTCCCATCGCGCGGCCGTGCGCTGCCGCAGGTGAAGGTGCGCATCGGGCACGCCGGCCAGTACCGTGATCTGCCAGGGGAGTGCACACCCGAGGGGCACCTCACCTTCGACCTCCCCGGCGAGAGCACGGTAGAGATCGAGTGGCAGGACTGATCACGGAGGAACCACATGCCAGTAGCAGAAGCTGAGAAGAGGACCTTCGAGCCCGAGGTGGCACACCTCGACGGCAAGGTAGCGATCATCACCGGCGGCACCACCGGCATCGGCCGCGCCACCGCGCTCCTGCTCTCGCGCAGGGGGGTCCGTGTGGTCGTCTATGGGCGCCACCAGCAGGAATTGGACGATACGCTCCACGACCTGGGAGAGGCCGGCGGCCAGTTCCACGGGCTGATCGCCGACAACGCCTACGAGGACCAGATCCTCAACGTGTTCGCCGAGACGCGGCGTGTCTTCGGCGACCCGGGGATCCTGATCAACAACGCGGCTCTCCCGGCCCAGAGCGTGCTGGACACGCCGTATGATGACATCCTCTACATCCTGCGCGTGAACGTGCTCGGCTACCTCACCTGCATGCGCGAGGCCATCCGCATCATGCGCAGCAACGGGGGCGGGCACATCGTCAACGTCGGTTCGATGTCCGCCAAGGTGCGCGAGACGGGCAGTGACGTCTACGTGGCAACGAAGGCCGCCATCGAGGGAATGAGCGAGAGCCTGCGCAAGGACCTGGGCCAGGAGGGCATCCGCATCAGCCTCGTGGAGCCAGGCATGGTCGGTACCAACCTGCACGGCGAGCCGCCCGATGTGGAGGGGCAACGGCGGATGGAGGCCGAGGGGCAGATGCTGGAGGCCGAGGACCTGGCCCAGGCGATCTACTGCATCCTCACGCAGCCGCCGCGCAGCAACGTCTATGAGATGCGCATCGGCCCGGTGAAGCAGGCCATCTGAGTGGCCCACTCGCCTCATCAGAGCTCATGGGGCATGACGCCTGCCGCCATCGGCAGGGGGCAGGCGTCACCCTGGCGGTCTCTTACCGCCCGGAAGAGCGCCCGCCAGGGGATCTCATCCATCAGCGCGAAGGCGCCCTCGATGTTCGCCTCGGCGCCGGAGTGCGGGTTCCGCTCCCCCGCAACGAGCCCGCAACCGCCCGTCATGACCGCCGCCGGCGCACCACCGCGCCCTCCCACACGCTTTCGCCACCCCCCGGTCCTACATCGTAACAGCCACGAAGATGGAGTTGTTCCTCTCCTTATCTTCGGCGGTCTCGAACGCCTCGTTGATCTGGTCAAGCGGGAATCGATGCGTAACCAGGCTCTTGGCATCCAGCTTCCCGAATGCCAGCAAGTCAAGGCACATCACCATCTCGGGGTAGATCCCCCAGAGTGCGTAGCTTGCGCTTGGGATGATCTGGATCTCGCCTTTCTGGATGCGCTGCCATTCCAGGGTGAAGGTGGAGGGCCCGTCGTCGAAGCCCCCAACCAGCGCCACCTTGCCACCAATCCTGGCAAACGAGGTAGCTTGCGCCAGGGTGGTCGGCAGGGCATCGCCGCCGGCGCACTCGAAGGCGATGTCGACGCCCCGGCCACCGGTGAACTCCATTACGCTCTTGTAAGCGTCCCCGGTCTTCGTGTTGACCGTCACGTCCGCGCCCAGCTTCTCTGCTACTTGCAGGGGGAAATCCAGCACATCGGTAATGAGTGCTTTCGCTCCGGCAGCCTTGGCCAACTGCAACTGCCCCAGCCCGATGGGCCCGGCGCCCAGGATCGCCACCCTGTCGTTCAGACTCAGGTTGGTGACGTGCATGGCGTGGAGACCGACCGTGAAGGTATCCAGGAGAGCCGCCTCCTCGAAGCTCACGTGGTCGGGCAGCTTGTAGAACTTCTTCGCCGGGCCGATTACGTACTCCGCGAAGGCCCGTGAGACGCTCTTCTCCCTCACCTCGTAGAGGTGGGGGCAGAGGTTGTACTGCTGAGCCCTGCACCACTCGCAGGTGTCGTCCCCCAGAACCGTCTCGACGACGACCCGGTCGCCCTTCTTGAGGTCCGTGACTTCATCACCGACCTCAACGATCTCGCCGGCAAGCTCGTGCCCGACGATCTTGCCCTCCAGGTGCGGGTCCTCGACCTTCCAGTGGCGCAAGTCCGTTCCGCAGATGCCCGCGACCCTGACCCTGGCCCGCACCCAGTCCGGGTGCGGTATCGTGGGCGTCTCTACTTCCTTGACCTCGAAGTCGCCCTTGGCAGTCTTCACCGCAGCCTTCATTGTTCGAGAGCCCTCCTCTGCCTTCAGGAACATGATCCTGATGTTGTCCTGGGTGCGGCCCTTTCGGGGCTGCACCCCCTCAAGCCCCTCTTTCCGCCGCCTGAAGCCCCGGGAAACGTGGGCGCCGGCCGACGGCCGCTCCCGGCCCCGACTTTACCCTGACGCGAGCGGCCACGTCTTCACGCGTACGCCGGCCGCCCCCTCCGCGCTCAGGCCGCGCACGGTGATGCGCCGCGTCTCGCCCGGCAGCAGGTCGAGGTAGTGATCATCGGGCCGAGCCCCATCGGGCAGGCCCTCCAGCGCGACCGCGAAGGCATAGACGTCCGACCGGAGGTCCAGCTCCAGGGTGCCATCCGTGAAGGAGCGGGCCACGGCGACGGACGCCGGTGGGAAGTGGATCTCCCGGAACAGGGCCAGGAAGTAGCTACTCCGCGCCACGGTTCGCCCATCGCGCTCCAGCGTGCCCGCCAGCCACTCGCGCGCTGGGTCTTTGGGAGGCGGTCCGGTCCAGATGCGCTGCGCGACGTTCGCCGGCACGCGGAAGGCGACCCGCTCCGGGCCGGCATCGGCTCGGCCCTCCTGGATGCGGAGGAGGGAGGTGACCCCCTCGACCGGCTCTCGCAGGTCGTTGACCACCCAGGCCGCCATCTCGTCGCCCTCGCGGTCGAAGACGAGGAGGAGCGGGGCGAAGGCACGCCGGGCGTAGTAGTAGGCGGGCTTGGGCCGGCCGTAGTAGTCGACGATGCCGTAGCTCACGGAAGGAAACGCCTCATCGTGCATCCAGAGGAGGGCGCCGCCGACGCCGAACTTGCGCCGGCGGTAGTGCTCGATCTGCGCGCGCAGGAACTCGCCGTGCGCCACGCCACCCAGGTAGCAGAACTCCTCGATGCTGCGCGGCTCTCCGGCCATCTCCCGGATGTTCTTCAGCAGCGACTCGCGGCTGGTCATCCCCTCCTTCTGCTTGCGGTGGTCATCGGTGATGATGTGCGGTTCCCACAGCTTCCCCTCCACGGGAAAAAGCTTCTCCTCCGGGATGAACCGGCGCAGTGTCTCCACCTCCGGCGGGCCGTGCAGGGGGAACTCGCTCATGAAGAGGCCCTTGTCCTTGTCGATCCAGTCGCGCCAGGTCTCCAGGCCGCTCTTCGAGGCGTGGAACCAGGGCTCCCCGTGGTAGTCACCGTACTCGCAGGAGGCCGCCACGGGCCCGGAGTAGGGGCTGGACGGCCAGTAGGGGCGCTCGGGGTCCAGTTCACGGACCGCCTGGGGGATGACCTCGTAGAAGAGTCGCTTGCCGTGCCACTGCTGCTCCGGCGGCGTGTCCAGCTCGCACTCGTTGTTGCCGCACCAGAGCGCCAGGCAGGGGTGGTTGCGCAGGCGGGCCACCACGGCATGCGCCTCGCGGCCGACGGCGGCGGCGAACTCCTCGGTATCCGGGTGCTCCGCGAAGGAGAACATGAAGTCCTGCCAGACCAGGATGCCGAACTCGTCGCAGAAGTCATAGAATTCGGGCGCCTCGTAGATGCCGCCGCCCCAGACGCGCAGCATGTTCACGTTGCCGTCGCGCGCCAGGTCGAGGTTGCCCCGGTAGAGGTCATAGTAGCCGCTGGGGATAGAGCTGCTCACCGGGATCCAGTTGTAGCCCCGGATGAAGATCTCCCGACCATTCACGCGGAACACAAAGCGTTTCCCCTGCAGGTCCGTCCGGTGATCGCGGACGACCTCCACCGTGCGAAAGCCGATCCGGTGCCGCCGGGCGTCGAGTACGCCTCCGTCTTCAAGAGCGATCTCCATGCCATACAGGAAGGGCTCGCCCTCGCCGTTGGGGTACCAGAGGTCTGCCGAGGCGAGGTGGAAGGGGATCGTCGCAGTGTCGCCGGCCACGGTGGCTGTGTACTCGTTGCCTGCCAGGCGGAGGGTGGCACGGGTGCCGTCGGCGCCGGAAGCCTCGACGCGCACGCTCCCGGAGACGTCGCGGCCGTCCACCTCGTAGCGGATGTGGAAGTCGGTGATCTCGGCGCGGTCGAACGCCTTCAGAACGACCGGACGGTAGATGCCGCTGACCGGCATTTCCGGACCCCAATCCCAGTAGAAGGAGTACGCCGGCTTGCGAATGTACATGAAGTCATGACCGAAGATCGCGGGGAACTTGAGGTCGAGGAGCGCCTGGCGGGTCGCGCTGCCCAGGATGGGCGAGCGGAACAGGAGCACCAGGGAATTCGCATCCGGGCGGAGCTTCCCCGTGACGTCGAATGTGCGGGGGAGGTAGGCGTTCTCGGCGCTGCCGATCTCCTCGCCGTTCAGGAAGACGTGGCAGATGGTGTCCAGACCCTCGAATACCAGGAAGACGTGCTTGCGGCCGGCTTCCTCTCCCCCCACGAACCGGGTGCGATAGACGAAGTCCGTGTACTTGTAGAGGGCGAAGGAGTCCTCGTACGTGGCAGACGTGTCCGGCTCGACCAGGCCGGCTGCCTGGAGGTCGGTCAGGTTGGTGCCCGGAACCGTCGCGGGCCGAAACTCCAGCCCCTCAGCATCCTCCGGGCGGTTCACCTCGCCGTAATCAGCGAAGGCGAACTCCCAGCCAGAGTGCAGCACACGCCTCGTCACGTCCATCGACACCGTCACGTCCATGACCCCCCAGCTCTGCGTGTCCACCTCGCGCCTTCTCCCCACTGCCGGCAGCCATGCCATCGGTCTTCCCCAGGGCTGCCGCCGGGGAACTCCAGGCGACCCACGCTTTCGGGTGGATCTTCCCACTCAGCCCACTCCTGAAGCACCCCGGTCGCTTCTCCCCTGGCGTGTGCCGCCCCCGATGGCATAGCGCCGCTGCCAGGGAGGGATGGGAAGCCGGCGGGTATCAACGGAGGCGGAGCATCCACGCCAGCGCCCAGGCGGCAACGAAGAGGGCCTCCGGCAGAGCGTCCAGCAGGTAGACGGGCCGAATGACACGCTTGGCTACGTAGACGATATCGACGGCCAGCAGCACCGCCGCGCTGCCCGCCGCAAGCAAGGCGACCTCCGGCACGATACGGTTCTGCCAGGCCTCCCAGAGCAGCACCACGGCGATGACCGTGACGAGCAGCCCCACCGTTTTCACCAGCCAATCGTCGGTCTTTGGCCCGGTGATCGCCTCAAACGTGCGCATGCTCACCAGCGGCCACACCCCGGTCACCAGGAAGTACAGTCCCTGGATGAGCAACAGCCAACGGATCTGTTCCATGCTCCTGCGCTCCGATATCGCCGAGCTTCCTCCCCTCGCACCCGGGCGCTCGCGGCTCAGGCTCAGAGGGGACATACCCCCCGGGCCTGGATGCCATACGCGCCCGCCGTGTTGCGCATCGGGGAGGTCTCCACCGCCCGTGCCGCCACGGTTCCTTCACCGGGAAGGCCGTCGGGGATGCTCGGAACAGGGAATGTGCCTGGTGCATCGCTGCCACCCGGGGCGGGTAAGATACGAACCGGAAGAGACGATGCCGCTGATAGCAGGTTGGGAGACAAGCCTACGGGAGTTCCTGGACGCCGTGGTCGGCACGAACTGGAGCCTGGCCGAGATCGCGTTCAAGACAGCGGATCCCGCGACCCTTGCCCCGGGGAAGGGGGCTACCCTGACCTATGCGGCCGTACGCGTCTACGGTTCAGGTACCATCCTGGATGATCTGGTAGTGGCCTTCTACCCCACCTTCAACCCGCCACCCTTCATCCAGCGCATCGCTTCACGCTGCTTCCCAACGTGGCCGCCACCACGTGTCGGCGCGTACGCTATCCAGCGCTAGAAGTGGCGTGATCCTGCCCCGGTCTTGTAGACACTCGGTTACACAGTCGCTACCGTTCGCTCGTGCTTCTCGGGTGTAGTGTGGCCGGGGGCTGAGTGCAGCCGCTGTCGGTAATATCAGGCCCCGATATCGGCGGGGATCTCCCGCCGGGCTTCATCCCAGATGCGACAGATATGGCCAGCGATCCACTCTATCTTGGGCGTATGGGGGAGCTCCCTTGCGGCCCATCGACGCGAGTATCCCCCGCTATGCCAACTCCTGCTGGTAGTCCCCACTGCAGTTTGGCGTCCTCGGTCGGTGTGGTGGATAACCCGGCGTTCGGCTTGCGGTTCACGATCGCCTTCTCCAGGGCGGCCATGGCGAGGCCGCGCCCGAGGGCAACGCCCATCGACCAGCGCACCGCCCGGCGCGACCCAAGGTCCAGCACGACCGCCAGGGAGAGCCCCCTCTCAGCTCTCGGCACGTAGGTGATGTCCGCGACCCAGACGCGGTTCGCAGCACCCGCCTCAAAGCGCCGGTCAAGCAGATTCCCGGCCACGGGCAGCTTGTGTTTGGTGTCGGTGGTCACGCGGTAGGAGCGACGTCGGCGCACCACCAGGCCGTTCTTGCGCATCAGCCAGGCAGGCCGATGACTGCCGCGGCTCTTGCCACGCCAACGACGATCCGCGTGCATCCTTGGGCTGCGGTAGGATTAGCGAAGGCGATCCTTGGGTAAAACCACCTGCGACTAGTGACGCACGCTGAACTTCCTAGTCGACCCCTTCGGATGATGGAGTACCGGAGGCAGACGCCTCAACTGTGTGCGTCTGCTCCGGTACTCCATGCACAGCCGCATCAGACCCAGACGTCCGTAGTGCGCGCACCAACCCGCCTGGAACCGTCACGCTCACCAGCCCCATCCAGGGAAGAGCGCTCGTCCGGTTTCCGGTTGCTATCACCCGGAGGGTAGGATGCTTACCATTTGCACACCTTCTGACGCTACCTCGGACGCAGCAACCGGCGACTACCCCGGTTGCGAAGCAAACAGGGATGCTTGGTATTGACATAACAAATATATATTCGGTATAATGCTCCCGGTAGCACCGGCTACCAGGGTGAAGCATGAACAAGAGAGAAGCGACCGGAAACCAGGAGAGCGCGGCGTCGCCAGGGGCGGCTGTCGCGCTTTGCTGCGTACCGGTCGCGTAGGGCCGTACAGAGGGAAGCCGGGCCACGCTCCGCCTGCCAAGAACGAGGCGCGACCCGGCTCTAGGGGGAAACGAACACACAGTCCTTACTCAAGGGACCAGTTCGTTCCGTCCTCGATTCTACCTCCGAAGCGGCCTCCTGTCAATCGAAAGGAGACCCCCGTTGCGCCTCGCCCTGTCAACCATCCGCTCGGCCCTCGGGTGGGTGGCTTCCATCGTCACAGCCGCCATCGCATCGGCGCGCGTCCACGTGCGGCGTCTTTGGTCGGCCGCACGCGAGATGCTGGAGTCGGAGAAGTAGCATGCCCCTCATCGTCACCGTCGAAGCAGGCATCCCCGTCGTCGCGGGGTGGCTCACCGAAGAGGAATGGGACCGCTCCCTCAGCAACGACCGTGATGCCCTCATCGAGCTCCTCCTTGAGGAGCTTCAGGAGCACCTCGAAGACCCACGCAACCTGATTACGGAGGTCCGATGGACGGACACGATTCCGCACGAGCGCCTGTGACCTGGCGCCGCGGCTCCCCCGATGGCCGTTGGTGGCTCAGCCCGCTGGGCGAGGTCGCCCGCGTCGGGGGCGCGTGGTACGGCTACCCGGGTGACACCACGGACCGCGGCTCGCCCGCGGTGCCCTTCATCCTCGCGACGCTGGGACCGTTCGCGGCCGGCCGTGAGGCCCGTGCCGCGGTCGAAGCCTGGTGGGCCAACCGGTAGGCTCAGGCCCGACACACCGATGCACACGCCCGCCGGACTGCGAACGGCGGGCGTTTCTACTGGAGAGGGAGAGCGATGCTGCCACTGTTGGACCATGCCCTGGACTACCTATCCCACGGCTACTCGGTCATCCCATGCAACCCGAAGACGAAGAAGCCGTTCGTGAAGTGGAAGCCCTACCAGACGCGCCTGCCCACCGAGGGCGAGGTGTGCGAGTGGTGGCGCCAATGGCCCAACGCCGCCATCGGCGTCGTCACCGGCAAGGTCTCTCGCCTGGTCGTCCTCGATGCCGACGTGGACAAGCACGGCGCCAACGTCTGGCTCCTGTACCAATGCGCGCCCACGGAGCGCATCGTCAAGACCGGCGGTGGGTACCACCTGTGGCTCCGCTATCCCGAGGGCGCCGACTTCGTCCCCACGCTTGCCGGCGTCATGGAGAAGGAGCTGGGGCCGGGCCTCGATGTGCGCGGTGATGGCGGCTACGTCATCGCGCCGCCCTCGCTCCACCCCTCGGGCGTGCTCTATGCCTGGGTGCAGGAGGGCGAGGCCACTGCACTTCCGCCCGCCATCCTGGAGTCGCTCCTGGAGCAGCACCGGCACAGCCCGCAGCCCGTCACCGCCCGGGTCGACCAGGACGATACCCAAACCCTCAGCGATGACGAGCAGTGGCTCACCCGCAGCCTCGGGGGTGTCGCCTCGGGAAGCCGGAACCAGACGCTCACTCGCCTGGCAGGCTACCTCGCCGGGAAGGGGCTCCCCTTCGATGTCACGGAGCGCCTGGTGGAGGTCTGGGACGACCGCAACGATCCGCCCCTGCGCGCTGAGGACGAGGCCGGCTTCCGGCGCACGCTCCGCAGCGTCTACGAGCGCGAGGCCGCGAAGAAGGCTGCCGCCGACCATGCTCCCGGCGGCGCCCTCGACTTCACGCTCATCCCCCTCGATGAGTTCATGTGCGAGTATGGCGATAGCCGCGTACAGTGGATCGTACAGGAGTGGCTTCCCTGGGCCACTACCGGCCTCATCATCTCGCCGCCGGCGCACTATAAGACGTGGTTCCTGCTCGACCTCGCCGTCAGCATCGCCAGCGGCCGCCCCTTCCTCGGGCAGTTCCCGGTGGAGAAGCCGGGCCCGGTCATTCTCTTCCAGCAGGAGGATGCCTTCCAGGGCCTCGCCGGCCGCATCGGCCTCATTGCCGGCAACCGCCTCATGGAGGGGCAGGAGGTCCCGGATGACGATCCGCTCTCCTTCTCGCTCTACATCCCCGAGGCCATCCCCGTCCACATCCACCGCGAGCGCGTCCTCCGCTTCGGCGACCGGTGGAGCATGGAGAAGCTCCGCGAGTTCGTGGAGCAGATCCGCCCCCGCCTGGTCATCCTCGACCCGCTCTACTCCGCAACAACCACGGAGGACTTCATGGCGTCCGCCGCCGGCAACATGATGGTCCTCAAGCACCTCCGCGACCTCTACCACACCTCGTTCCTCGTCGCCCACCACACCCGGAAGGGCGCGGTGCACGACACCGGCCGCGAGGGCGCGTGGGGAAGCCAGTTCCTCAACGCCTGGCTCGAAACGGGTTGGCAGATCCGTAGCGCCGAGGATGCCGCGCCCGGCGAGATCATCCTGCGCCGCCACTTCAAGATCACCGGCGCCGCCGAGACGGTCAACGTGCGCTTCGACATCGACTCCGAGGAGCAGCACAGTTACCACGTACACGTCTCCGCCGCCCGCAAAGATGGTGACAAACCCCAGGATACGACTGACGAGGCTATCCTGATGGCCATCGCCGAGGCGCCGCTCTCTCAGGGCCGAATCGCGGAGATGGTCGGCCTCGACAAGTCGAACGTCTCCCGCCGGCTGAAGCGCCTGGTGGAACAGCGTCGCGTGGAACTCGCGGAGCGCGGCCTCTACAGGGCGGCATCCGATCTTCCGGACTGACCCCTTGACTATCAAAAAACTGTTTGGTATAATCCCAACGTGACACCAAGTGAACGGTAGGTATCAGTTGACGCGCACCATCAGCTTCTCGGAACTCTCGACCTTTCTGGCTTGCACGCAGCGTTGGTCCTACGCCTACGAGGATCGCCTGCAGGCGCGCACGGATGCAGAGCCGCTCCTCCTCGGGAGCATCGTGCATGCCGGCCTGGCGGCGGGTCTCCGCTACTACGCCCTGTGCGACCGCTATCGCCAGCGCGCCAAGGAGCGCCTGGCGCAGGTCACCGTCGAGCGGGCCTGCAACGTGTGGGCCACCGGCTACCTCGCCGAACGCGAGATGTGGGATGAAGAACGCGAGGTGGTACGCGCCAAGACTGACACGGGGTTCCGCATCGCCCTGCGCGCCCTCAACTGGCTGCAGCCGGAGCGGTGGGAGACCCTCTGGCTGGGGCGGGTGCCCCTCATCGAGGCGGCACTCGTGGCTCCGCTGGAGTTCAGCCGCGGCCTCAAGCTCGTCGTGGACTGGGTCGCTCGCGACCGCATCGATGGCACCACCTGGATCTTCGACCACAAGACGGTCCGGAGCTTCCAGGACGAGCACGCCGCGCAGCTCCTTCAGCTTCCGCTCTACCAGCACGCCCTCTCCGTCCTGGGCATGCGAGTGGACGGCACCGCCACGCTCCAGGTCCTCGACCGCCTTCCCGCGGTTCCCGAGGTCACCAAGAAGGGCACGGTCTCGCGTGCCAACATCACCACGGACTGGCCCACCTACCGCCAGGCCATCCTCGACGCCGGCGGAGACCCCTCGGACTACGCCGACGTGAGGACCCGACTGTCGAGCGCGGAGTTCTTCCGGCTCCAGCGCACCTACCGGCCGGCCCGCCAGGCGGAGGAAGTCTGGAACCAGATCCTGGTGCCCGTCGCCTGGCTCATCTCCAGCGGCCGCGTCGTCCGGATTCGGTCGCGCTCCTACCAATGCTCGTACTGTGCCTACCGGGCCCTCTGTGACGCTCACCTCTCCGAGGATGACGCCGCCTGGGTCCAGCAGGCGCACTACCGCAAGCGGAAACGATGAAACATCGCCCATGACCTACACCGTCAACGCGCAAACGCTGCTCAACAAGGGGCTGAACCTGCTCATCTACGGCCTCCAGGGCTCCGGGAAGACCTACCTTGCCGGCACCGCCCAGGACCACCCGGCGATGAAGCGCACCCTCTTCCTCAACATCGAGGGTGGCCTCATCACCGTGGGAAGCCGCGGCGACATCCTCGCCGAGGACATCCGGTCGGTCGAGGACCTGGAGAAGTGCTTCTGGCGCCTGCACCGCAAGGAGCAGGACAAGGAGTGGAAGGACGTTCGCACCGTCGTCATCGACTCGCTCACCGAGTTGCAGGGCATCAACCTGGAGGAGATCGCCAAGAAGCGCAACCGCGTGGATGACCTCCAGCTTCAGGACTACAAGGTCTCCACCATGCACCTGAAGCGCATCCTCAGGTGGTACCGGGACCTCCCGGTGAACCTGGTCCTCACCGCCCTGGTGCACAAGCAGTACCCGGCCGGAACAGAGGGGATCGTCGGCGATCCCGTCGAGATCCGGCCGGCACTCACGCAGAAGCTGAGCGATGCCATCATGGGCTTCTGCGACGCGGTCTGGTATCTCTACACGGCCGAGGAGAAGACGGCCGATGGCAAGGATACCAGGGTCGCGCGCTACATGCTCACGCGCGACCGCGGCCCCTACCGGGCCAAGACGAGGGGTGTCCGTTTCGCGGAGGCCCTCGGTGGGCGGGTCAAGGATCCGACCCTTCCCGCCCTCTACGACCTGTTCGTGGAGACAGAGTCGGCTACTCAGTAACACCAAACTCAACAATCCGAAGGGGAAACGACCACACATGTCACTCGATCCATTCGCTGCCGGCTCCTCCGGCGACTTCGAGGTTGATCTCACCGCCTACAAGACGCCCGAGTCTGTCCACCTTCCTGCCGGGTGGTACACGGCCGAGGTCGTCAGCGTAGAGAAGGGGGTCAGCCGTAACCACAACCCGCAGTGGACCTGGAAGTTCATGATCACCGAAGGTCCACACGAGGGGCAGATGATCCCTCTCTTCACCGCCATCACCCCGCAGGCCCTCTGGAAGGTGGGCGAAGTCGTCACCGCGCTCGGGCTGGGCGTTGCCGGCCAGGTCGCCAAGTTCGACCTCGACCGGGCGGTGGGCCGCCGTGCCGCGATCCGCCTGGAGGATGACGACTACAACGGCGACGTGCGCAGCGTCATCAAGCGCGTCAAGCCGCACGCCGACGGCCCCGCCGCAGCCCCGTCGGAAGACGCCGCCTGAGTCCCTGGGCGCCCTGCTCTGCGGGGTGCCCCTCACCTTCCAGAATAGAGGCCATGAAGAGAATCCGAAGCCCCATTACCATCTTCGGGGGCAAGGGGCGGCTGGTGTCGCGCATGCTGCCCCTCTTCCCCCCACATCGCATCTTCGCCGACGTGTGCGGTGGTGCCGCCAGTGTGCTCCTGGCGAAGCCGCCCTGCGAGGTGGAGGTCTACAACGACGTGGACTCCGGGCTGGTCAACCTGTTCCGGGTCATCCGAGACCCCGCTCTCGTCAGTGAGCTGCGGCAGCGCCTGGAGTGCACGCCCTTCTCCCGTGAGGAGTTCGAGCATTGCCGCAATACCTGGCGCGAGCAGGCCGATCCCGTCGAGAAGGCGCGACGCTTCTTCGTCACCTGCCGGCAGTCGTTCGGCGGCGAGCGTAGCTCCTGGAACGTGTGCGTCTCCTCTGCCCGCCGGGCGATGCCCCTTACGTGCTCGCACTGGCTCTCGGCCATCGAGGGGTTGCCGCAGGTGCATGAACGCTTCCAGCGCGTCGTCATCGAGCACGCCGACTGGCGCATCCTCTTCGACCGCTACCGCGCGAACCCGGAGGCATTCCTCTACCTCGACCCGCCCTACCTGCGTAGCACGCGGCGCGGCGGCGGCTACGAGTACGAGTGGACCACCGAGGACCACGAGGAGCTGGTGGATGCCCTTGCCGGCGAGGAGCACGCCGCTCGAGTCGTGCTCTCCGGCTATGCCAGCCCTCTCTACGAAGTGCTGGAGGGGAACGGCTGGCAGCGCCTCGACTTCGGCATCGTCTCCTATGCCACCGGGCGCAGTGGCAGGCGTGCCGGCGCCACCTTGGGCCCCGAGGACTACCGCGTCGAGTCGGTCTGGCTCAACTACGAGGCGGAGGCGCCGGCGTGACCTACGACCTCATCTACGCCGACCCTCCGTGGCCCTACCGGGTCTGGTCCAAGAAGGGCCAGGGCCGGTCGGCCGAGCACCACTACCCGACGATGAACCTGGCCGAGATCCAGGCGCTGGACATCCGGGTACTGGCCGCACCCGACTGCGCCCTGGCGCTCTGGGTCACCGCGCCCAACCTGAAGCAGGGGATCGAGACGCTGGCCTGTTGGGGCTTCGACTACAAGACGGTCCTCTTCACCTGGGTGAAGCGCAATCGCCGGAACCCGCTCACCTGGTTCTGGGGCCTGGGGCACTACACCCGGGCGAACGCGGAGTTCGTCCTCCTCGGCACGCGCGGCCGGGGCCTGCCTCGTGTCAGCCGGCGCGTCCACTCGCTCATCGAGGCGCCCATTACGCGCCACTCCGCGAAGCCGCCTGAGGCCCGTGACCGCCTTGTGGCCCTCTTCGGCGATCGACCGCGCATCGAGCTGTTCGCCCGGGAGCGGGCGCCCGGCTGGGATGCCACCGGCCTCGATCTCGACGGCCGCGACATCCGCGACGTGCTCACGGCGGCCCGGGAAGGGGTGCGCTGATGGCCAGCGGCGACTTCGCGCATCTGCACGTCCACACCGACTACTCGCTGCTCGACGGCGCCAGCCGCGTCTCCGACCTGGTGCGCCAGGCGGCCGAGTGGGGGATGCCCGCCCTGGCGATCACCGACCACGGGCACATGATGGGCGCCATCGACTTCTATGACACCTGCCGCCAGGCGGGAGTGAAGCCCATCGTGGGCTCCGAGGTCTACGTGGCGCCTCGCAGCCGCTTCCAGAAGGACCCTGGGCTCGACCGGCACGCCTCGCACCTGACGCTCCTCGCGATGAACGAGGAAGGGTACCGTAACCTGATCAAGATGGTCAGTGCCGCGTCGCTGGAGGGCTTCTACTGGAAGCCGCGGATCGACCGGGAACTGCTCGCCGAGCACCACGAGGGTCTCATCGTGCTCTCCGGGTGCATGAAGGGCGAGTTGGCACAGCACGTCATCAAGGGCGAGGAAGCCGCAGCCCTGCAGGCGGCGCAGTGGTACCGGTCGCTCCTGGGGGACCGCTTCTACCTGGAGGTCCAGGCCAACGGTATCCCCGAGCAGGACCTGGTGAACCGCGGCATGGTGGCCCTTAGCGGCCGGCTGGGCATCCCCCTGGTAGCGACCAATGACGTGCACTACCTCGCGCCGCACCACGCCGACGTGCAGGACGTGCTGCTCTGCATCCAGACCCGAAAGACGCTCTCCGACAAGGACCGGTGGCAGTTCGGAACGCAGGAGCTCTGGCTGAAAGACGCCGAGACGATGGCGCGTGCCTTCGCCGAGCGCCTCGACGCGATCCGGAACACGGTGGAGGTCGCGGACCGCTGCAACCTGGACCTCGACTTCTCCTTACGTCTTCCCCACTTCGAGGTGCCTGCCGGCTACACGCCGGAGACCCACCTGGCAGAGCTTGCCTGGGAGGGTCTGCGCCGCCGCTACCAGGACTCGACCGCCGACTCTGCGGCTGCGCGCCTGCGCTACGAGCTGGACGTGATCAACGACAAGGGCTTCGCCAGCTACTTCCTCATCGTGTGGGACTTCGTGCGCTTCGCCCGCGACCGGGGGATCCTGGCGCAGGCCAGGGGGAGTGCTGCCGGCGCCATCACCTCGTACTGCCTCGGCATCTCGCACGTCGAGCCGCTGGCGAACCACCTCCTGTTCGAGCGCTTCCTGCGCGTGGACGGCAAGAAGATGCCCGACATCGACGTGGACTTCCCCGACGCCCGCCGCGGCGAGGTCCTCGACTACGTGATTCGCAAGTACGGCTCCGAGCACGTCGCCCAGATCTGCACGATCAACCGCATGGGCGCCCGCCAGGCCATCCGTGA
This sequence comes from Armatimonadota bacterium, assembly GCA_012512265.1. GTDB lineage: Bacteria > Armatimonadota > JAAZEB01 > JAAZEB01 > JAAZEB01 > DUUU01. The sequence goes on from JAAZEM010000024.1 coordinate 53,349, forward strand.
CGCCGGCCGCGTCCTCGGCCTGCCGGTCGGCCTCGTAGACAAGATCAGCAAGAGCGTTCCCTTCAACGGCACCGTGGACGACGCCTATGAGACCGCCGTGGCGGAGACGCCCCAGGGCCGCTTCCTCCTCAACACCGCCTCCGACCTGGAAGGGCTGGCCCGCAATGCCGGGGTGCATGCGGCCGGCGTGGTGATCTCCGCGCTGCCGCTCACCGAGGTGGTGCCCCTGATGCGCAACACCGAGTCTTCGGTGCCGACCACGCAGTTCGACTGGCGCTCCGTCGAGCGCGTCGGCCTCCTGAAGATGGACTTCCTTGGGCTCAACTACCTCACCGTGGTGGACGTGTGCCTGCGTGCCATCGAGGAGACGACCGGCCTCCGGCTCACGCTGGAGGAGGTTCCGGCAGGTGACGAGTCGACCTACGCGCTCCTCTGTGCCGGTGAGACGACCGGCATCTTCCAGCTTGAGTCGGACGGCATGCGCAAGCTGATCCGCAGCCTCCGGCCGCGCGAGTTCGCCGACCTCATCGCCCTCGTCGCCCTCTACCGGCCGGGGCCGTTAGGGTCAGGCATGGCCGACGACTTCGTGAACCGCAAGCATGGCCGGGCCGCTATCACCTACCTCACCCCTGCTCTGGAGCCGATCCTCGCTCGCACCTACGGGATCATCGTCTACCAGGAGCAGGTGATGCGCATCGCCATGGACCTGGCCGGCTTCGACCCGATCAACGCCGAGGGGCTCCTCAAGGGCATGGGCAAGAAACTGCCCGAGGTGATGGCGAAGTACCGCGGGCTGTTCGTGGTCGGCGCCGTCGAGCGTAGCATCCCCGGGGAGACGGCCGCCCGGCTCTACGACCTGATGGCCTACTTCGCCGGCTACGGCTTCAACGCGTCGCACGCAGCCGCCTACGCCCTCCTGGCCTACCAGACGGCCTGGCTCAAGCGGCACTACCCGGCGCACTACTTCCTCGGCCTCCTCGAAGCGCACGCCGGCGATGCCGAGAAGGTCGCCCTCTACGTGGCCGAAGCCCGCCGTGTCGGCATCCCCGTCCTGCCGCCGGACGTAAACACGAGCGGCCCGGCGTTCCAGCTCGAACCAGATGGCGATCGTTGGAGTATCCTCGCCGGACTCAACGGCGTCGACCGCGTGGGCGACGGCGGTGTGCAGCAGGTCATCGAGGGCCGGCAACATGGGCCATACCGAGGCCTACTCGATTTCTGCGCCCGCATCACCGACGCCCGCAAGCTGAACAGCGCCGCCATCGCCAGCCTCATCTCCTGCGGTGCCTTCGACTGGACCGGCCAGGAGCGCAAGGTGCTGGTCGACGCACTCGACGATGTCCTCTACTTGGCGACCAAGCTACGCAAGCAGCACCCGCCTGACGAGATCGCGCGCATGGACCTCCCGGCACCGCAGCCGCGCCAGCGCAGGGTGAAGGCCGTAGAGGAGCCGGCACTACCGCAGCCGCCCGCCGAGACCCAGGGGCAGCATGTCTTCGTTACGGTGGGCGAGGGGTTCATCGGCTCGCCGGCCCATGCCTCACTGCAGCTCACCGCCGCGAGGCATCCAGGACGCTACCCTCTGGTGGTCTCCGACGGCAAGCAATATGAGGTGGGGCCGGCCGTCGAGCCCACGCAGGCGCTCCTGGCCCGTGCCCGCGCCATCAGCGGGGGAGCGGTCGAGGTCCGCGTAGGTCACGCTGACGATGGCTCGGCTGGTGAACCCGAGGAGCGCTGAAATGGTCGGGGGCGGCATGGATTGGGTGAGAGAGGCAGCATGCCCATAGGGAAGGGGGGTGGTAAGAGCGTTCGTTCACCGAGGCAAGGCAACCGGGACCGGGGCATGACCCCGGCGATGGCGGCCCGTCTCTCGGCAGGGCTGGGCTGTGCGGCGGCTGCACGCAAGCTGAGGATCAGCGAGAGCTACCTGCGGCAGTGCGAGCGGTATGGCCCGACCCTCTTGGTGATGGAGAAGATGGCAGGTCTCTACCAATGTAGGGTGGATGATCTTGTGACGTTGCGGGAGGGAGTGGTGTGGTACAGACCTAAGAACCCTTGACTTGCCTAGCGTTCGGGGCCGGGGAACTCCCCCGGCCTCGTTGGGCTTCACCCCTTACGCTTCGCGCCCTTGCCGGGCTTCGTGGTACCCTGGTCCTCCCGGTAGGTTCTGCGAGGAAGGAACGCGTCGATCCGGCAGTCATGGAGTGCTGACAACCGAGGACAAGCGGGTGCTACCATAGTCTCGCGGCCACACTTCCGTCCCTGTGGCCGTACCCCTTCTACCCCCGACCTTCGTTGCTTAGGGGCCTATCCGCGGGTTCCCTCTTTCTGGAGCGAGGCCCTAAGCAACTGATAGTTGGCATACACCGCGTCAATAGTCTCTTGAAGCGGCTGTCTCCAAGCCTTGGCTAGGTGCTGGTAGACATCCATCGCGTCGGTGGGCACTGCAGCCCGGCTGCCAACACGTACGAAGGGTCCATCTGTCTCGGCAAGTATGCGCTCTCTAGGAATGCGCTCGACAATCTTCTGGCCCTGGGCACCTCGCACCATGGCTGGGTTGATTGAGAAGTAGTGGCCTCCCTGCACGACATGCTCAAGCGTCCGTAAAGAACCCGAGTACCAATGGAAGATGACGGGAGACATCCTGTGCTCATCGAGGGCTGCCACTACGGCGGCCTCCGCTCGTCGCGAGTGCACACTCACGATCTTCCCTTGCCCTGAGATGGCTTGCAGGACTCGGTGGAAAGCGTTCTCTTGAGTCATCCGGCTACCCACACCTTCAGGCGAGAAGTCGAGCCCGACTTCGCCAACGAAGCCTGTCTCTGGCAGGTACTTGGCAAAGAGACGCCATTCCCTGTCGGTGAGTGATCGGGCGGCCAGTGGGTGTACCCCAAGTGCTAGGCGCCATAGCCGCTCCCCACCAAGCAATGAACGCAGCCGCTCGAAACCTGATGGCAGCGCAGTCATTGCGACCGCAGCTACCTGGGTCCCATCAAGCGAACGGACGACCGCCCGGGGATCTGGGTACTCATCGAGGTGACAGTGGGTGTCCAGGAGATAGCTCTTCACCATGGGCGTTCATAGTGAGGCGAAGCGCCGAACCTCTGCGCTAGCGTTCGTCCAAAGTAGCTTGTGCAACTCGGCTAGGCCCTGGTTCAGGACTCTCTGCAGCGCACGCAGGAGCGCGGGCTCTGGGATCGGCCCGGCAGATAGGAGCGCTCTATCGAGGGAACGCCCGTCGCGCGCGAAGGACCGCAGCGCATGGAAGACAGCCCGTGCATCGCTCCCTCGGGCCTCGTTCTGCAGTACCGACATCTCAGTGCAGATGTCGTGATGGTAGGGCGTGGCATCGGACAATCCGGCTGCCTGGATGGATGCACGACGTATGATGCATGGGAAGCAGTACCCGCAATTGCCGTAAGGCAGGCTGTCGTAGCGTCCCTGCTCGGGGTGTGCGCAGGAGATCGTCCGATGGATGAGACGCCCCAGCATTTCCTGATTGCGACAGTGGGCCACCACCTCGCCTTTTGTCAGTTCCTGGTAGGGGTTGATGATGGGGTTTACGATGCCGGCGGACGCCAAGGCTGATGATAGGCGGTCGAGGAAATACGGGTGCGTTGTTCGCGTGCTGCAACTCCCTCGGCGCGCTGCAACCATCGGGGCGTTCAGGGCGATGAAGCCATTCTCAGGCACGTAGAGGGGGATGCTCTGCCCCCGTGCAGAAGCTGCGGCGAGCCCCAACGCGATGAAGAGGAGCGACCGGCTGCGCGTCGTGCTCTCCCGCGTGGTGGGGAGAGGGTACCGCTGCCGCGCCCGCGGGCCTGAAGGACGCACGAACACATCGACAAAATGCACCCGTAGGGGGCCGTAATGTCGAGCCAAAGCGCCAGCCAGCGTCCTCTGGACAGGCACGATCAGGGTGCTGTCATGGTGTCCGATCAGGAGGACACGCAGTCTGCGCGGGTCCTCCAACAGATCAATGGCACCGCACAAGGAGTCGAGGCCCCCAGAGAAGAGACAGACCGCGTCGAAAGGCGGGCGCCGGATGCGCCCCATCCCCCACGGTCGATTCGCGCCCTGGTACCAGTCTAGATGCCACTCGTCACCCGTGAGGAACGTTAGCGCTTCTGTTAGGGCACCCGTCGCAGGTCCCCAAGCATCGGTGCTCCGAACGGGGCTTGCGGTGGAAAACTGCCGCGTCCATGAGTCACGTGCCCCCGCCCGAAGCACCGTCTTGTCGGCCGTGTAGACAGCCGTCGCGAACAGAAGGAAGTCGAAGGCTGTGGTGGTCGGCACCCCAATCCGGGTGAAGGCCTTTCCATACCCTTGGCTTACCGTTGAGCGATCCGCCTGCGGCAGCACATCGACAACGATGCCACTTTGGTAATCCTCAGGCACCGCAACAGCAGACGCGTTACGGACGAAAACAGGTGTGACCATCGGTCTACGCTCCTAGCTGGCCGTACGCCGCCTCCAGGAGACCCGCGATGAACTGGCGACCCGCCGGGCCGTTCCACTCCAGCGTGAGCGCGTCGGTACGCGCCATCTCAAGCTTGACGGTCGCCGCAATGAACGCTTGCAGGTCGCGCTCAACACGGCAAGCGTCCGCAGTCGTGAGCGCACCATCCTGAAGCTGCTTGCCCAGTTCCTGCACCATCCGCGCGTATATGTACTCCACGATGAACTGCTCGGTGATGCCCATGACAGCGTCGGAGTCCAGCCCGTTTGCGTAGAGCGCCTCCAGGTCGCTGAAGGTCTCGGCATCGCCGAATTCCCGCTGCAGCACCGCCAACATAGCCGTCCGTGCATCGGCTTCGTCAAGCGTGCGTCCTGGCCCAGCCAGCCGGTCTACCAGGCTCGACAGAAGGGACATCGCGTCGCTACCGACGAGACCGCCTAGGCCAATCTGCTGGAGTCCGGCGGCGAGCCCCCCGCTGGCGACCCCGGAGTAGAATCCACCAAGGGCCTGGGCTGCGCTCTGCCCGAATGCTGCCGTTGCGCTCGTGGCGCCACCGTGCGCAGCTACATACGCGCCCGTCACCTGTTGCGGCTGTACTGAGCTGGGCCCCGGCGACAGTCCTCCTTGTCTCGCAAAGCGAGTTGCTACTCCCTTCGCAGTTGGCCAGCCGCCGGATGTCGGTGCGGAGTATGAACTGGATGTGCCCATCTAGCTGCTCCTCGGTTGCTGGAGCGCCAGGGCAGCCGCCTGGGAGAGCTTGGATGCGACCGTCTGATCCACCCATCCCTGGAAAACATCCTGTAGCTCTGCCGGCAGTGGCTCGCGTGGCCCCAGCTTGACACGGATCATGGCGGGGAGATCCGTTCGGATTGCTCCCGGCGGCGTGCCCCGTAGCGCCTGAGCCAGTGCCGGCAATAGTTCACGCTTCTTGGCAGCCAACTCGACGATGGCCGAGGCAAGCTTCCCCTCAAGAGTCCTGGGGTCACGCTGGAAGCGCCCCAGGAGCGTATCGTAGACGGGGCGCAAGTCATCAGCCGTCATTGCGCCTGCCTGGAGCATTCCGCCGGCACGCTCTGCATCACTCTCTGATTGGAGCTTACCAAGAAGCTCTTGTAGCGGCTGGCTTAGCCGGCGCGTCGGTGCCGTTGGCGTGAAGACGCGGTCGCGCGCGAAGTGGAAGTACGGACCAAGATCCACAGACCTGAGGGGCGGCTCCAACCGAAGCCAATCAGCGATGGTCGCGTTGCCCACCCAGTCCTGTTGCGCGTCGTTCGGACTGGCAGGGCTTCCGGCTTCACCGGTCCCACCAGCTAGCTCCAGGGCCTCCAGTTGCATGGCGATCCCGCGGCCCACGGCCTGCCACAGGAACAGCTCACGGAAGTGGGTCTCGTGGAAATACTCCAGGATCATCAGTTTTGCGAGCACCGAGACGTCCAACTCAGTGCCGCGGGCCTTTGCGAGGGTCACCCGTAGTTGCAGAGTATTGAGGAACCGCTTTATCTGTCTTGGGTTCCCGTGCAAGCCATTGCACAACGTGGGGGCGATCCGCCCGATCAGGGCCATATGCGCTTCGAGTTTGGCACACACTGCCCCGAGATGCGTCTGCGCAATCCCATAGTTCATCACCACATCCAAAGCGTTGCTACGCTGGTTCTCCATCACGGTAGCGACAAGTTGGGGATGCACATCGGCGCTGAGGTGCAGTTCGCAGCCCAGCAGGTTCAGGAAGCTCTCTGTCTCTGCCGCCGTGAGCGGGGGGATTCGAATCGGCACCTGGATGAGCTTCTCCAGGTAGTCTCGTCCAATGTCGAGGGCCTGGCCCGGAACCTCAGGGTAACGGGTTGCAATGGCGTGCTTGATGATCCGCTCATCGGCGCCGATGACGAAGGCCGTCTTGGGTACAGCCAGGAACAGCCGGAGCGCCTCCAGTGTATTCACGATGTTGGGTGGGAGACACCGATCCAGGTCGTCAATGAAGACGACAAGCACCTTAACCTCGAGATGCGTAAGCAGGGCCGCGAAGTCCTGGCGGAACTCGGCAATGCCCTGGGTGATGGTCTCAGGAGGCGGATCCACATCCTTCTTCAGAATGCCGGGATCGGCTCCTCCGTGCTTTCCCTTAGTCGCATCCGCCAAGTCCGCATCAGCAGGTATGGACTTCTCCTGCTGCGCGAGGTGCTGGACGATGCCAAACACACTGCCTGACGCCAACTGCGTGGCGAGAACGGGGTCGTGCTGATACGCGTAGGATGCGGCGATACCCCTCGCCGCTGCTCCCACGAGGCGGAACCCGTCGATCCTGCGCTTCAGCTTGGCTAAGAGCTGGGCTGCCTGCCGTCCGGCTGTTTCGCCGATCTTCTCAGCGGAGGGACGCCTCTCTTGCAGGGCTGCCATCACAGCACCCATCAGGGCGGTCTTGACGTCGTCGTAGTCCTCGTACTGCCAAGGGCTAAAGGAGACACAGATGCAGGTCGGGTCCTCTGCCAGACGTCTATGGGCCATCCGCATCAGGCTGGATTTGCCACTTCCCCAGTCGCCGAACACCCCAACTGTGATTGGTAGAAGTGCATCGGCCCGAGCCAGGTAGGTGACGCTATCCACAAGGGGCCCGAAGCCCAGCAGATCGATCTCGGTTTCGTTATCGTGCCACATACGTTATCGTGCCACATAGATATGCTCCACCGTCCGGATCTTATGGTATTCTACCACCTGAATACCGAACAGGCAAGCAGGCGTGGCATCAGCGAGCGTGCTCTGCTCCCATTACAGGTTTTTCAGTCGCTGGTGCCAGCGAACTGTGGACGCACCTGTAGGAGTTGGCCCGTGTCCACCTGCCGAACGGATCCCTCAGTCCTACCGATGCAGCCAGACACAGCTTTCGGGCCAGGCCTGCGCTCTCCTGCCCCCTTCGTGATTCCTGCTACAGCAACTCGGCGGACGGGTAGGGCGCCGTCCTCGGGCGGGGCTCCTACAGCAGTGGGGGGCGTCATGCAGCAGGTGGTGGACGACCGAGTACAGGGCGCCGGCCTCGGGGCACAGTTCGCCGTGGCATTAGCTCTCAACGCATCCGGGGGTCGGACTGTGGCGCAGACCCACTTCGGGCACACGCCGGGAAACCACAGGTTGATGAGGTGACTATCCTCCGTGTGGCTGTCCGCTTGGTACGCCCTGCAGCGCGAAACACGCTCGGGGCCCTGTGCAGTGCATGCACAGGGCGCTCGTCAGCTTGGCAATCCGTTGGGGCCGGGAGATGCCCCCCCGGCCCCCGTCACTCTATCGCGCCCTGCCGACGATACCCTCGACGGGCGAGTACTGCCGGTGCTGGGCCTCCAGGTCGGCCTGGGCCAGGGCCACGTAGCGGTTCACCATGTAGAGTGCGGTGTGGCCCAGCAGCTCCTTCAGCGTGAAGACGTTCCCGCCCCGGCGCAGGAAGTTGATCGCGAAGGTGTGCCGGAACGTGTGCGGCGAGCAGCGAACGCCCTGCAGCCGGGCGAGCTTCCCCAGCCGGCCGACCATGTCGCCAAGCCCATGCCGCGAGATGCCCTCGCAGTACCGGGTGCCGCGCAGCGAGATGAAGAGCGGCGAGTCGTCGTTGTGGGGCACCTCGGCGAGGTACTTCAGGATGGCGCGCGCCGTGGTGGGGCCGAAGTAGACCTGCCGGCGCTTGTTGCCCTTACCGAGAACGGTGCATTTCCGCTGTGACAGGTCTACGTCGGCGACGCGCAGGGAGCAGACCTCGCTGGCGCGCGCCCCGGTGTCCAGCAAGAAGAGCACGATGGCCTCATCGCGGCGGGGGCACTCGGTGCGCTTGGATGCCGCCACGAGCGCGCGGATCTGGTCCGCCGTGAACGGCTGGATCTGGTCCTGGCGCACGATCGGCCGGTTGATCCCCTCCAGGGGACTCTCGGTGAGGACCCCCTCCGCGATCAGGTAGCGGAAGAGCGCGGCGAGCTCCGAGTAGTAGTTGCGGACCGACTTCGGGCGCAGCGGCCGGGTGAGCTGTTCGTTGCCCCAGCGACCGCCCTTCTGGCGGTGCCCCGTGTTCAGGTAGGCGAGGAACTCGCGGACCGCCTGCTCGTCACACAGCTCGTAGTCGCCATCCTCGAGGAACCAGATGAACTTGCCGAGGAGGGTGCGCCGCAGCGACATCGTGTTGGGAGAGAGTTGGCGGATCTCGCAATCGAGCATCCAGCTCTCGACGTGGCGTTCGAGGTCCGAAACGCAAATCGCGGAACCCCCGGCCTCGGGTTGAAGGCGCTGAGAGCGCTTTCTCCCCGCGGCGCGATGTGGCTCCGCGACAGCTTTCGGTCGCGAGGCGTTCAAACCTAGCGACCTTTCGGCCCTGCGGGATCCAGGTAAACCTAGTTGTCTTTCAGCCATTTTCCCCTCTTTCCAGCGAGGGGCGAGGGTGGCCAAAGACCCGCAGAACCCTTGATTTTCCTAGCGTTTGGTGCGGAAGGCGGGACTTGAACCCGCATGAGGTTAACCCTCACTAGGCCCTCAACCCGGCTCACCGGTCTATCCACCGGATCCAGCAACGACGCGGCTTACAGCGCATCCGCCGCGCTCTAACAACACGTAACCTAGTGCGCCTTCGGCGCGCAACCTAGCAACCTG
>JAAZEM010000192.1 GCA_012512265.1 Armatimonadota bacterium
CCGCGGATCTGCGAGACCCCTGCCGGGATGATCAACTCGATTGGATTGCCCGGCTCCGGCATCGAGCACTTCCTCAAGGAGGACCTGCCCTTCCTGCGCGGCTATGGCACCCCGGTGATCCTCAGCGTGGCCGGGTCGCGCGTGGAAGAGTATGTCGCCCTCGTCGAGCGCGTCCATGGCGAAGAGGGAATCGCCGCGATAGAGCTCAACATCTCCTGCCCCAACGTGAAGCAGGGTGGGCTCGCCTTCTCCGTGGACCCGCACGCCACCGCGCAGGTCGTTTCCGCCTGCCGGGCCGCGACGGCGCGCCCCTTGATCGCCAAGCTCACTCCCAACGTCACCCACATCGCGACCATCGCGCGAGCCGCCGCCGATGCGGGCGCGGACGCGATCGCCGCGATCAACACCATCCAGGCGATGGCGATTGATGTACGCTCGCGCCGGCCACGCATCGCCACGAATATCGGGGGTCTCTCGGGGCCGGCCATTCGGCCGATTGCTGTCCGCATGGTCTGGGAGATCGCCCAGGCGGTCTCCATCCCGATCATCGGCATGGGTGGAATCACCAGCGCCGCCGACGCCCTGGAGTTCATCCTTGCCGGCGCAACTGCGGTGGCCGTCGGCACAGCCACCTTCCGCAGCCCAGGAGCCGTCATCGAAGTGATCGACGGCCTTGGCCCCCTCCTGGCCGAATTGGGCGTCGCGCGTATCCGCGATCTGGTGGGAGCGGTGCAGCTATGGGAATGATCTACCGCTTGCGGGATGTCCGTCTGGAGCCAGAGGGTCGTGTGCAGGACCTCTGCCTGCGCGATGGCCATCTGGAGGAGTGCGCGGATGGGCTGCCCGGCGTCGAGATCGAGGGGAATGGCGGGCTCCTCTTGCCGGGGATGATCGACCCCCACGTCCATCTCCGCACGCCGGGGATGGAAGCCGCGGAGAATTGGGACACGGGTACCCGCGCGGCGGCACGTGGCGGGGTCACCACCGTGCTCGATATGCCGAACACGCGCCCGCCTACCACCACGCGGCAACGCCTGGCCGAGAAGCGCGCGTTGGCGGCCGCTGCCCGGGTGAACTGGGGGCTCCATTTCGGCGCGACGGCCACCAACCTGCCGGAGATCGCCGCGGTCGAGAACATCGCCTCCGTGAAGGCGTACCAGGGCCCCTCCACCGGCGATCTCCTCCTCGACGAGGATGAGGCGCTGGCGCGTCTTTTCAAGGCAGCAGCGGCAGCCGACATGCCCGTAACCCTGCACGCGGAAGATGAGGGGATCATTCGCGAGCGTGCCGCATCCCTCCCCGAGGATGCCGATGTCCACCTGCATGGGTGGGCGCGTCCCCCCGAGGCCGCGGCAAGCGCCGTTAAGCGGGCGCTCGCGCTGGCGCAGGAGACGGGGGCAACACTCTATTTCTGTCACGTCTCCACCGCCGCGGAGCTCGAGCTGATCCGGCCCGCGAAGGCCGCCGGGATGCCCATCTACGTCGAGGCGACGCCCCACCATCTCTTCCTCGACGAGCGGGATCTGGCGACGTTGGGAAACTACGGCAAAGTCAACCCGCCGCTGCGCTCCCCGGAAGACCGCAAGGCGCTCTGGGAAGCACTCCTGGACGGCACCGTGGATACCATCGGCACCGACCACGCGCCACATCCGCGCGAAGCCAAAGAGCGGCCCTACCGCGAGGCGCCCTCCGGGATGCCCGGGCTGGAGGTGGCGTTACCATTGCTCCTCACCGCAGTGCTCGATGGGAGAATCCCCTTCTCCCTTCTGGCACCCCTTACCTCGGAACGCGCGGCGCGCATCTTCGGGATTCAACCTGCCGGTTGGGTCCTGGCCGACATTGTCACCCCACGCGCGCTGGCTCCCGAGGAGATCGAGTCGCGCTGCGGATGGAGCCCCTACACCGGCCGCGTCCTGCGCGGCTGGCCCCAGTACGTCTGGGTGAATGGTGAGTTGGTACTCGATGCAGGCGCCTTCACCCCGCAGGCACCTGGTCGCGAGGTGGCTTTTCGCCACAATCGGTGATGCGCGTTGTGGGAGGGAGAAGCCGCCACCGGCGTGCCAGAGGCGGTCGCTTGGCGTGTGCCCATCTGGCCGGCGCCAGCTCTCTCCTTCCTGCAATCACAGAGTAGGCTTGCGTTATGACTACAGGCTTGCAGTCTCTGCCAAGTGGCGAACACGAGGCGAGTGAGAGCGCGAACATCCTGATCGTGGATGACGAAGAGTACGCTCGGACGACGCTGATGGACGTCCTCGAAGAGATGGGCTACCGCGTGCAGGGAGCCGGCACAGGCGCCGAAGCCCTTGCCCTAGCGCGCGCGACCCTGTTTGACATCGCGCTCCTCGATCTCCGCCTGCCGGACATGAAGGGCACCGATCTCCTCACGCAGATGAAGTCGATCTGCCCGGAGACTGCGTGCATCATGGTCACGGCCTACGCGTCTCTGGACACGTCGCTCTATGCGCTGAACCAGGGCGCGTCCGGCTATGTGCAGAAGCCCTTCGAGATGCCGGAGATCATCCGTGTTATCCGGGAGCAGATAGAGAAGCAGCGCCTCAGCCGCGAAAACCGCCGCATGATGCAGGCGTTGCAGGCCCTGCAATCGATCAGCGATATTGCCCTCTCTACGCCGGAGCCCAGGGCCTTGCCGGCCCGGCTCCTCGAGCGCTTTGTCCAGGCAACGGGGGGCCACTGCGGCGCCCTTTACCTCTCGGGCGATGAGGACCACGTCCCGCCAATCCGCGTTGGTGAATCCGATGGTGTGCATGCCCTTCAGGTGATGCGGAGTGGCGCGCCCAGCCTTATCCCGCCAGGTACGCGCGCGCCATGCCTCGCCGTTCCTCTCCGCGTCCGCGGAGAGGCCATTGGCGGCATCGAAGTGGTCACCACAAACGAGCAGGGATTCACGCACACCGATCTGGAGCTGGCGGAACTCCTGGCCGACCGCACCGCCCTCGCTCTCGAGAACGCCCGGCTACATGAACGCGAGCGCCTGGCCGCGCGCGAGTCGCAGACACTCCATCACGTCGCGGAGGCACTCGTATCGGCGCTCCACCTGGACCATCGCCTGCACATCATCGCCAGAACCCTAGCCGAGGTGGCCGGCTGCGAGCGCTGCCTCGTTTTCCTGCTGCAGCGGGGCAAATCGCTCATGCCGGCGCGCGCCTACGGCGTCACCGCGGATGAGGCAGAGACTTTCAGCGAAATGAGCGCAGAGGTGCTGGCCACCGGCGGATCGGTCGCCCGCGCCCTCGAAACCGGGAAGCCGGTGCTGCTCTCCGATCTCTCCAACGAGCCAGAGGCGTGCCGGTCGTTTCTCAGGGGCATCTGGAAAATGCGCTCCGGGCTGGTGCTCCCGCTCATCGTCGGCTCGTCGGTCACCGGCGCCGCGCTGGTGGACACCCCTGGACGTGACCTGACGATCTCACCGCGCGATATCCGCCTCTGCGAGGCGGTCTCCAATCAGGCCGCAGTCGCCATTGAGAACGCACGGACTTTTGAGCGCGAGCGGAACATCGCGGAGGTGCTACAAAAATCGTTTCTCCCCACGGTTCCGGAGCGGATTGGCCAGCTGCGCCTCGCGGCCCGCTACCACGCGGCCCTCTCGGAGGCAAGCGTCGGCGGAGATTTCTATGACTGGATGCACCTTCCCGATGGCCGTATCGGCATCCTGATGGCGGATGTTTCAGGCAAGGGGGTGCGCGCCGCGCTTCATGCTGCCATGGGCCGGTATATGCTGCGCGCCTACGCCTTCGAGCATCCCAACCCGGCGGATGCACTCCGCTACCTCAACCTGGCACTCCTCTCCTACAGCTCGCTCGACGTCTTCATCACGATGTTCTTCGCCGCAGTCGATGGTGCGAGCGGAGAGATCGAGTACGCGAGCGCGGGCCATCCCCCGGCGCTCCTCATCCGCGGCAGCGATCCGAACCGGATGGTGCGCCTCGGCAGCACCGGCGCGCCCATCGGGGCGTTCCGTGAGGCCACCTTTACGGGCGAGAGGGTGCGAATGGCCCCCAGCGATATGCTGGTCCTCTACACCGATGGAGTGACCGAAGCCCGGGTGGGCTGTGAGCTTTTCGGCATCGAGCGCCTGGAGGATGTCGTGGCCGAGAGCGCCCGCGAGGGCCCAGAGGCAACCGCCGACGCAATCCATGCCGCGGTTCAGGCGTTCACTGGCAAGGCAGCGCGCGACGACATCGCCCTCATCATTGCCCAGGCCGCCCCGAGTCTGGGCTCCTGACGGGGCGCGCGCGATCCCAGGGTGAGGGCGCACACCCGTGGCGGCTCGCATGGTCGGCGCGCGCCCACGTTCCTACTCGCCGCTCCACCTGCCGAGCACGGCGTCGGTCATCCGGGCGACGCGCACCATCTGGAGCACGTCATGGACGCGCACGATGGCAGCGCCGTTGGCGATGGAGAGGGCGACAGTGGCCGCCGTCCCCTCCAATCGCTGATCCACGGGCAGGTCCAGCACCCGCCCGATGAAGCTCTTACGTGAGGTGCCCATCAGGATGGGCTGTTCGAGCACGAGGAACTCGCGCAGACGGCGCAGGATCTCCAGGTTGTGCCCCACCGTCTTGCCGAAGCCGATTCCCGGATCGATGATGATCCGCTCGCGGGGAATCCCCGCCGCGACTGCCACCTCGATCTGCCGGCGCAGGAAAGTGATGATATCGGCGACCACGTCGCTGTAGCGGATCTGCAGCTGCATCGTCTTCGGCGGGCCGAGGGTGTGCATGATCACGACGTAGGCGCCGGTGGATGCGGCCACGGTGGCGATCTCCGGGTCCGCGGCCAGACCGCTGACGTCGTTGATCACCTGCGCGCCCGCCTGAACCGCCGCGCGGGCCACGACCGCTTTAGTGGTATCCACGGAGATCGGAACCTGCGAGAAGCGGCGAATCCCCTCAATCACCGGGATCACGCGCCGGAGCTCCTCTTCGGCAGCGACCGGATCCGCTCCCGGGCGCGTCGACTCGCCCCCCACGTCGATGATATCCGCACCCTCGTCCAGAAGCCGCCGGGCATGGGCCAGCGCCGTCTCAACGCTCGCGTGCTGTCCCCCGTCGCTGAAGGAATCCGGGGTCACGTTCAGGATACCCATGACCAGCGTGCGGCGCGCGGCCTCCGGCACCAGCCTGGCGAGTCCCTCGTCACCCATCTATGCGTCTCCCACCTTCTCCGCGGCACGGCGCCGCTTATACTCCAAAGTCAGATCCTTATCGCGCCGGTCATCCACCTTGATGAGCGTGAAGACGCGCGGCGCGCCTCGACGGAAGCTCGCCTCGTGCATCTCGCGAGCAATGTCGAAGAGGGTATTCAGGTCACCTTCCAGGTTGGTGCCCATGCCGGTGATCTCGTACTTCACTCCGCGGCGCTTGGCCACCTCGATCACGTCGGCAACGTAGTCGCTGAGGCTGGCATTCCCCGTTCCAATCGGGTGTACGGCAATCTCCATCGTCACCATGGATATCCACTCCTCTCCGACGCGCAGTCGCGGGGAACGGGCGCGTCGGCATCGAGATCGTCCAGGCGGGCAGGCCGCACTCGCCGGCCAAAGACGGCCGCGAAGTGCCGGGTGACCGCCGCGCGGACGGCGGCAGGATCCTGCGGGGTGCCCAACAGGCGCTCCATAGAGGTGACGCCATAGCCATGCAGCCCGCACGGGACGATCCACTCGAACGGCTGAAGGTCGGTGTTCATGTTGAGCGCGAAGCCATGCAGGGTGACCCAGCGCCGGACTGCCACCCCAATGGCGCACAGCTTATCATTCCCGACCCACACGCCGGTCAAACCAGAACGCCTTCCGGCAGCGATCCCGAAGTCACCCGCCGCGCGGATCACCACCTCCTCCAGGGCACGCAAATACCGATGGAGGTCGCGCTCCTCACCCTCAAGCGCCAAGAGGGGATACCCAACGATCTGCCCGGGGCCGTGGTAGGTGACATCGCCGCCCCGCTCCACCTTGATCACCGGCACCCCATGGCGAGCGACGGCTTCCCCCACGTGCTCCCAACCGCCGCCTCGTCCGATGGTAACTACGGGCGGATGCTCGCAGAGGAGCAAGAGATCCGGCACGGTGCCCGCCGCGCGAGACGTGGCCAGCTTCCGCTGAATCTCCAGGCACTCGCCGTAGTCAATCCGCCCCAGGTCTATCACGAGCGTCGCCATGCCGCCCCGTCCTTTGCCGCCAGTGGTTCCGCAAGCGCGCCGAACCGTGCCCTGCCGATCCCTGCGAAGGTGCCAGGCCGTCCGAACCGCAGGGCATCCGCCCGATTGGGCGTCGCTACCCGCGTCTGGCCGGTCGGGTTCGGGTCATCGCGCAGCGCTTGCCCCCAGCACAGGGTAGATTCGCCGCGGCGCGCGAGGAGCCCTGTTCATCCGGATTTCAAGGGCACGGGAATGCGGGGACGCTGGATGCGGGGTGGTCAGGGAGTAGGATCCGAGGGGTCGATCTCGCCTATTGCGCGGGGGCCGCGGACGAGGCGCGCTTGATGAGACGAACGGTCGTGCCGCGGGCATCGAACGTGTAGCTCACGGCGTCCATGATCCGCCGCATCAGGTAGATACCCAAGCCGCCTTCCTGCCAGACGCCCGCCTTCGGCCGCTGAACCCGCTCCGGGTCGAATCCATCCCCCGGATCGGTGATCTCGACGCAGAAGCCGGTGCGATCTGCCCGGCAGCGCACGTGAATCACGCCGCGGGCTCCCGCGCGAAGCCCATGGCGCACGGCGTTCGCGGCCGCTTCGCCCACGGCGAGCACGACGTCGTCCAGCTCCGTCGGGGTGAAGGGGAGGCGCGCGGCCATCGCGGCGGCCTGCGCCCGGATGACAGCCACCGAGCGAGGCTCGCAAGGGAGGTCGAGGCGAGACTCCCACCCCAGGCCGGAGCGGTAGGGCATACCGTAGGCACCTTGATAGCCCCCTATCAGGCCGACGTTCCGCAGCGCGGTTCGAAGCTCCCGACTGGCACGCACGAGCTTCACCGCCGCGCCTGAAGCTTCCACCGTGCGCACGCCCTCGGCCAGCGCCTGCACGCAGGCCTGTTCGATGTGGCGTACTCCCCCGGCATCCACGCGGATGCAGCCGTGGGGATGTGCCGACAGCCGGCGGAACGCATCCCCTATCGCAGAGGAGGTGCTCGAGTCGATATGCCCCCTCAAGCGGATCGTCGGAGGCGACCCGTCGATGACAGAGACTGCGTGGTTATCGGCGATCACGGACCTGTCCCTTCCATTCCTGCTTGCTCTTTTTGGCTCACTGGCGTGCGGCAATCTTACCCCCTACGCCAGGCTGCTAAACCTGCGCCCACTTCTTCAGAAAGAGAAGAGGCGCGGGATGAGCCCCCTTTCAACTTCGATGCGGTGCTCCAAGGAGCAGAAACCCGCACAGGCGCTTGCTTCTCACGCCCCCCGGGTCCACGCAGAGATGCCCCTTTTTGCCACCCGTAGATCCGCGAGAATCGGGTTTGCGCTGGTAAGTTCCGCGTGCTCGGGATGCATGTCCGCGGTCTCAGAGGGGCTGAGGGAGAGGGGGCAACGCGCACGCCCCGGGGGAGGTGCGCGAGCGAATTCTCCTGCTCCAGCCAGGTTTGCCTGCGCTGGCTTGTGGGTAGATAGGGGGAAGACTCCCCGGGGGGAGAGGCGACACGGACCGACTCACATCCTGGCAAGCGCATGCAGAAGGCATCCACTAGCGAGTGATGGCATGGAAAGGAGCTTGCGAAGTGATGAAGTGGCAGCAGATCGTATACCGGCTGAGCATCGCGCTCGCCCTAGCCGTGGCAGCAGGCCTCCCGGCCTACGCTGAGGGTGACGGCACCACGGCGGCGGCAACCCCGGCGGCAGCCGAGCAGACGACGGCGTTCCACCTCCCATCCGTCACCCCCATGGGCTCGGGCTGGTATGGCGCCGCATCGACCACTACCGAGAACGCCATGATGGCACAGGGCGATCCCTGGTCGAACGACCTGGTACCCGTCCGGGCCCTCGCGCGCCTGGCATTGATCGATGGGGATCCTGCGCCGACCACGGTGGCCACGACTACCACCCGGGGGCCCGACCGCCTCGTTACCGGGGTGGCCCAATGGATGAACCCGTCGGACAACTCCCTGTATGAGATCCGGTTCACCGGGATCGACACGTCTGGACCGCTCGACGGCGCCGGCGTGCTCCGCGTCATTCATGGCGAGACAGGGATCGGGTCACCCCAGTTCCCGCGCACCCTCGCCTACGCCGCGCTGTTTGGCCCGGCCCAGATCTTCCGAAACGGCCAGATGATCGCGTCCGACCTGCAGGGGCAGATGATGGTGACTCAGGGGATCCGCACGCCGGATACGGGCCGGCTCCTTGACACGCCCAATGTCCGCCCGGGCGATCTCCAGTTCCACGTGATCCTGCAGGGGCAGATCCCCGGCCGCAATCAGGACACGCTCTATCTCTTCTGGCCCTCGGCCACGGTCGATATCCGCAACCTGGGAACCCCGGTGGCGCTCCTGCCCCAGGAGATCCAGACCGCGCGCAGTTACTTCACTGAGGGAGCAGTTGCAGGCTATCGCGAGCCGACGGTGCCGACCACGCCGACGACGCCGACAGCAGCGCCGACGGCCTCGCGGATCCTGGTCAGCATGCGCGATCGCTTCCTGGCGCGAAGCACACCGGAACTCGCCGCGGGCGATGTGGAATTGAGCATCACGAACGACTCCACTGTCGCACGGGGCTTCTTCATCCAGGGCCCCGGCGTTGAGCAGCGCACCCGTCTCCTCAACCCGGGCGAGTCGACCACGATGACGGTCCGTCTCAGCCCAGGCACCTATCGCCTGGCATCCTTCACCGTGGCCACTCCGAGCGCGGATGATCTCATGCATATGGACACCATCACCGTGCGGTAGCATAGGCATCGGGGAGGCACTTGACCACCGGAAGCACGTGCTTCCAGTTGACGCAGCGGCTGGCAGGCACGGCCCTGGTCGGCGCCATGCCTGCCGGGACGGGTATTGAGTCACTGCGAAGCCCCGCCTGCGCGGTCACAGGCGGGGCTTGGGCTTCCACGGGCTCAACTCGCTTCCGGGGATGCTCCTGGGCGCCGGGCTCTACTTGCCGATGCAGAAGCGACCGAAGATCTCGGCGAGGATCGCTTCGGAGACGGTGTCTCCGGTGATTTCGCCCAGCGCGTCGAGGGCATCGCGAAGATCCGTTGTCGCGAGTTCGAGGGGCAGATCCTGGTCGAGCGTTTCACAGGCGCGCTGAAGCGCCATCCGCGCCCGATCGAGGGCGGCCTGATGGCGCGCGCTCGTCACCAGCGCCTGGTTCCCCAGCTCAACCCCGGATCCCAGCAGCGTCTCCGCGATCTGCTCGTCCAGCTGATCCAGACCGGTGCCCTGCACTGCTGAAACCTGGACGATAGGCGCGGCGGGAAACTCCGCGCGAATGCCATTCAGGTCCAGTCGCACCGGTAGATCACATTTGTTAGCGACGATCACGCACGGCTCGCCGTGCACGAGGTGGAAGACCTCCTGGTCCGCCTCGTGAAGCGTCTGGGACGCGTCCAGAACCACCAGGATCAGATCGGCCGCGCGCACCTGCTCCAGGGTTCGCTGCACCCCAATCGCCTCGATGGGGTCTCCCGGCTCGCGAATACCGGCCGTATCGATGGCGCGGATGGGGATGCCCCGGATATTGGCGCTCTCCTCAATCACGTCGCGCGTCGTGCCCGGAATCTCGGTGACGATGGCGCGATCCTCGCGGAGGAGCGCGTTGAGTAGGCTGGATTTCCCGACGTTCGGCCGGCCCGCGATGACCACGCGCGCGCCCTCACGGTAGATGCGCCCGGCATGCGCGCTCGCCAGCAGGCGCGAGATCGTCTCTTGGGCGGCCTCGATCTGCGCCCGGAGATCGGCGCGCGGCATCTCGGGAACATCCTCCGGGAAATCGATCGTGGCTTCGATGTGTGCGACGAGGGGGAGAAGGGCATCACGCGCGCTGCGAACGACCTGCGACAGCCTGCCCTCAAGCTGGCGGATCGCCACCCCAAGAGAGCGGTCGGTACGCGCGGCGACCACATCCATCACCGCTTCGGCCTGTGCCAAGTCAAGCTTGCCATTGAGGAAGGCACGACTGGTGAACTCCCCTGGGTGAGCCAGGCGGGCTCCCTGGGCCAGTACGAGGGAGAGGATGCGGCGCAGTGGCACCGGGCCGCCGTGCCCGGAGATCTCCACAACATCCTCGCCGGTGTAGGAGCGAGGCGCGCGAAAGAGGGAGAGAAGCACCTGATCGACCGGCTCACCCGTATCGGGCACGCGAATCTCGCCCAGATAGACACGATGAGAGGCGAGACGAGCGACGTCGGCGCCGCTCGCCGGATGGAAGATCGCCGCGGCAACCGCGATCGCGGACGGCCCGCTGATCCGGATCACGCCGATGGCGGCTTCCCCGGGCGCGGTGGCGATTGCCGCGATGGTGTCTTGGCCAAACATGGGCCGAACCGGTGCTCAGTCGCGAGGTGAGATCACCACGTAGCGGTACGGCTCCTCGCCCTCGCTATAGGTGATGAAGTCAGGATCGTTGGCAAAGGCCATGTGGACGATGCGGCGCTCGTAGGGGCCCACCGCATACTGGATCACGGCCTCTTGCCCTGTCTCCTTGGCGCGCTGCGCATCGAGGCGAACCATTTCGAGCAGCTCCTGCTCGCGGCGGGCGCGACGGCGCTGCTGGTATCCCTCGGCATCCACCAGCACCCGATGCCGCCGCGTCGCCGTCTTGTTCACGATCAAGCTGACTATCTGCTGGAGCGCCTCCAGCGTCTGTCCATGCTTGCCGATGATAATGCGCGCGTCCGGCCCTTGCAGATCGATCTCCACTTGGTGTCGGTCAGCCTGGGCCACCCGGGCCTCCAACTGGAGGCCCATCAGATCCACGATGCGCTGCGTGACGTCGCGTACGTGCGCGCCAAACTCCGTTGCCGCGCGCTGACCCTCTTCCGGCGCCTCACCGGTCGCCTGAGCCGGCTCGCTCTCCGCGCCCTCGGTGGGTTCCGTCACTTCTTCCACCGCCTTGTCGGTGTCGTCGATCGCTCTCATGCCTCTTGCGTCCTGCCTATCTGCCGCGATGGTACGCTGCCACGTGCTTCTTCCGCTTGTTGATGGTCCGCGACGCCGTTGGCTTCGACTTGCCGCGAGACGCGCCGCCATTCGGTGAGACGGGACGGCGTGGCCCGCCACCGTTGCCGCCACCACCATTGCCACCGTCCGACGAGCCCGGACCGGCGCCCGGCGCGGCCTCATCGGTGCAGCTCCGCATCAGGTACCACTGCTGCGCGGTTGTCAGCACGTTGAAGAAGAACCAGCCCAGGATGAAGCCTGCCGGATAGGACTTGAACAGGAAGAAGAACATGACCGGCATCATGATGGCCATCATCTTCTGCTGCTGTTCTTGCGCCGGATCCGCCGCCGGCATCATCGTCAGCTTGGACGAAGCGTAGAGGCTCGCGGCGTAGATGAGCGCCAGTGGAACATCCGCCACCGCCAGGCTCTTGATCCACAGGAACGACTCCTGAGACAGCGGATACTGATAGAGCGCGATCGCCCGCCACAGCAGGATGATGATCGGCATCTGCAGCAGCATCGGCAAGCAGCCCGAGAGCGGATTGACGCCGTGCTCCTGATACAGCTCCATCGTCCGCTTCTGCAGCTCCTGCGGCTTATCGCGATACCGCTGCTGCAGATCCTTCATCAGGGGCTGCAGCTTCTGCATCTCGCGCATCGCGCGGAACGACTTCTTCGTCAGGGGCGTCAACGCCACCTTGATCACGATGCTGAGCAGTAGGATCGCCAGCACGCCCGTGTGGGGCTCCAGCGCCTTCCCGATGACCGGGAAATGCGCCAGGGCGTAGACGATGCCGGCCATCATCTTATAGAGCCAGTGGCTCTGGTTCCTCTGATCCTGAACCTGCAGCGCCGAATCCTGGATATCCACCGTGCCAAAGCCGGGGATCTCCACCTCCCCCTCAATCTGCGTCATGGCGAGCTGATTGTAGAGGGCAAAGGCACCCTTCTCGTCCTTCAGATCCTGGCGCTTGATATCCGCCAGCACAAACTGGACCGCGGCATGCGCGACCTTATCCTGGCGCACCTCTTTGCCGTAGTCCGTGAGGATTCTCGCTGCCTCCTCAGATTGTCCTTCGCGGCGCATCTGGTCTACCTGCTCCAGACGCGTGCGCACCGGCACCGGGATCTCCGCTGCCTGGGGCGCGCGCCCTGGCCAGAAAAGCGCCAGCGCCAGAAGGAGCAACACTCCCCATATCCGCCACTGTCTCACAAAGCTCATATTGTTAGCCCAAGGTAATCTCAATAGTCCAGAAAAGCCCAATCATTCCGGCGCACTCGCCGCAGCCCCGCCCGGATCCTGGAATCCGGTGGCTTCCGCTTGCGGCTCGCGACTTACTGCACCGGGTCGTAACCGCCGGGGTGGAACGGATGACAGCGCAGGATCCGTTTCAGGCCAAGGTAGCTCCCATGGAGGACTCCGTACTTGGCAATCGCCTGGGCGGTGTATTCGGAGCAGCTCGGGTAATAGCGACAGGTGGGCGGCATCAGCCGCGAAACCGCCTGGTATCCCCGAATCAACTGGAGCGCCAATGCTTTCATTTGCTCCTTCATGAACTCTCCCCCGCAGGTCGGGCCACGATCCGAGCGCGCCACATCAGCGACTCCAACTCCGTTCGAACCGCGTCCAGACCGGCCCGCGCCGCTGCCGGCCGGGCCACCAGGACCACATAGTAAGCGCCGTCCAACTTCTCCTTCAATCCTCGAAACGCCTCTCGCAAGAGGCGCTTGGCCCGATTCCGCTGCACCGCGCCGCCGACTTTTTTGCCAGCGGCCACCCCAAGACGGGTGGGGCCGCTGCTCCGAGGCAGAAAGTAGAGCGCAAGAAACCTTCCCCGGAAGCTTCGACCCCGGGCAACCACCGCCCGGAACGCTCCGGATCTGGTCAACCGCTCTCGCCTCGGCAGCATGCAGCCCCTCAATAACACTCAATGCGAAGCATGGGAAAACGGGACGACCGGCACGCGCACCCGCGGTGCCGGCTCCGCTTCTCCTTTTTCCACGCTCCAAAGGTTGAGCCCCGCTCACACGGCCAGTCTGTGCCGGCCTCGCATGCGCCGCGCCGCGAGAACACGGCGCCCGCCGGGGGTGCGCATCCGCGCGCGAAATCCATGGGTTCGTTGCCGCCGCCGGTTATGCGGCTGGTAAGTACGCTTCACTGAACGCTCCTCCAGTCCTGTCCCGGGCCGCGCCATCGGCGAGAGCCCCGACTCAACAAGAACACTGCGGCTTATTATAGCACAAAAGATGGGGCCCGGGCAACTGTGGGTCAGCGGCTGCCTGCCAGGCCCATGCTTGACGCGTCGCGCCCTGCCTGATATACTCCCGCCGAGAGGGGGGATCGCCGTGGGCCGCATCGCGATCCTGGATGAGGCGACTATCGGCCAGATCGCCGCTGGCGAGGTCATCGAGCGCCCCGTCTCCGTGGTGAAGGAGCTCCTGGAGAACAGCATCGATGCCGGCGCCCGCCGCATCACCATCTCCGTGGAAGAAGGGGGATGCCGCGCGATCACCGTGGTGGATGATGGCGAGGGCATGGAGCGCGACGACGCGGTGCTCGCCTTCCAGCGCCACGCCACCAGCAAGATCCGCGACGCTTGCGATCTCGCCACGACACGCACGCTCGGCTTCCGAGGCGAGGCTCTGACAAGCATCGCCGCTGTCAGCGTCCTCGAGATGGCGACGCGGGCCCGAGGCGTGGTTTCCGGGGTGCGCCTCGCCGCGCGCGGGGGCACCATCACGGATCTGCAAGAAGCTGGCGCCCCCGAGGGCACGAGCATCACCGTTCGCCACCTCTTTTTCAACGCGCCCGTGCGCCGTCGCTACCTGAAAAGCGCGGCCACCGAGCTGGGCCACATCGCCGATTGCGTGGCCCAATACGCCGTCGCGCACCCAGGCATCAGCTTTCAGCTCTCCCAATCGGGCGAGACCATCCTTGCCACCACCGGCCAGGGCCACCTCTTCGATGCGATCGTGGCCATCCTCGGCGCTGAGGCGGGGCGGCAGCTGATCCCCGTCGACCGACCCGGCGAGCAGTGCTCCCTCTCTGGCTACATCGCTCGCCCAACGCTCACCCGTGGCACGCGCTCCGGCCAGTGGTTTTTCGTGAATGCCCGTCCTATCCGCAGCAGGGTGATCGCGCACGCGGTGGAGCAGGCCTACCACACGCTCGTTCCGTCCGGGCGTCACCCTATCGCCGTGCTTCTCCTCACGATGGACCCGGCCCTCGTCGATGTGAACGTTCATCCAGCTAAGAGCGAAGTGCGCTTTCTCTCGGAAGGAGAGGTGCACCGCTTCGTCTCGCATGCCCTCCGGGAGGCGCTTGGAAGCCTGGACCTGACTCCCCGAGTGGAAGCGCATCCCGGCTCGCCTCTCCCAGTGGCAGGAACTGCCACGCTCCCGGATACCCTGGCGTCCGGGCACGCTGGTTCTGATGCGCCAGCGCTCCCTTTTGCCGAAGGCGACACCTGCGGCAAGGCGCCCCCGGAGGTGCGGGCGCAAATCCACGATACCTATATCCTCGCCGAAGGGGAAGACGGCCTTCTAATCATCGACCAGCACACCGCGCACGAGCGCGCGCTTTTCGAGCAGATCCTCTCTGGCACCGCGGGCGACCTGATGCGCCCCCTGCCCCTCGCCGTTCCCTTCGTCCTCAGCCTCGACTCTCGCCAGGCATCCGCCCTCCGCGATAGTCTCGACGCGCTGGAAGCGGTCGGGTTCTCGCTCCATCCGTTCGGTCGCGATGCCTACCTGGTGCGCGCCGTGCCCGCCGCCCTGGCCAGCACCGACTGCGAATCGCTCCTGCGCGATGCCATCGAGGAGATCCTGAGCGGGAGCGCCCCGCGCAGCATCGAGGCGCGGCGGGAGCAGATCGCCTCATTCCTCGCGTGCCGCAGCGCGGTGAAGTCCGGCGACCGGCTGACGCTGCAGGAGATGCAGGCGATTGTCCGCGGTCTCTACGCCTTGCAGTCGCGTTTCACCTGCCAGCACGGCCGGCCCACCGCGATTCTCCTCTCGCGCGAGGAGCTGGCAAGACGTTTCAACCGCTGACTACCCGCCAGCACGCCTACGCCAGCATAGGCACCTGCGATGCGCTGTGCTATAATGAAGATGGCGAAGGACCCTTGCCAGAAGGCTTGGGCAGGACCAGGAGGCTCTGCTGGCGAACAGGCTTCCAGTACGCACCAGATCCTCCTGGCAACGGGGCCGGGGGAAATGGGAAGGGAGTGGGAGTGCCGTCGCGGTGCCCCTTCCGCCGGGCCGGCGTTTCTGCCCGAACATCACTCCGGCGTCGCTCTTGATGCCCGGCGCGTGGCGATGGGCTCGGTGAGGAGCCACCCGCGGGAGGCAACGAGCCGCGGACCCACTCGGTCCGACGGCGTGATGGTTGGAGAGCGGATCCAAGAGGAATAATCGCACCAACGACGCGAGAACGGCATGGGAGCGCGAAGGGCAACCCAAACGATAGCAGGGAGACAAATGGCCATAGCAACTCCGGTTTCGGACGCGGCCGAGCAACGGGCCGTGACAGATAATCTGGAGCAACTCCTGGAGGTTCTGCCGCCCGCCATTCGGAGCCGGATGGAGGCCCACAATCACCTGGAGGACCTGCTGGAGATCGTGCTGGATCTGGGCCGCGAAGCCGAGGCGCGCTTCCCAGATCAAGTTGTCTATCTCGGCGTGACCGTGATGCAGGAGGATATCGATCACGTCACCAGCCGTGTGGGCGTCTTTGGCAAGGACAACCGGGCGGGGATTGAGCGGACGCTTCACCGGATCTCCGCGATTCGCAATCGCGCCGGACGGGTGATTGGCCTCACCTGCCGGATCGGGCGCGCGGTGTATGGCACCATCGATATCATTCGCGACGTCGTGGAAGAGGGCCACTCCATCCTCCTGCTGGGCCGGCCGGGCGTAGGCAAGACGACCAAGCTCCGCGAGGTGGCGCGCGTCCTTTCCGACGAGTTGAAGAAGCGCGTGGTGATCGTTGACACCTCGAACGAGATCGCGGGCGATGGCGATATCCCCCACCCTGCCATCGGGCATGCGCGGCGGATGCAGGTGAGCACGCCCGACCAGCAGCACGCCGTGATGATCGAAGCCGTCGAAAACCACATGCCCCAGGTAGTGGTGATCGACGAGATCGGCACGGAGCAGGAGGCGTTCGCGGCGCGCACCATCGCCGAGCGCGGCGTCCAGCTGGTGGCCACGGCGCACGGCAACACGCTCGACAACCTGTTGATGAACCCGACGCTCTCCGACCTCGTGGGGGGCATCCAGGCGGTCACCCTCTCAGATGAGGAGGCACGCCGCCGGCGCACACAGAAGACGGTCCTGGAGCGGAAGGCTCCGCCCACCTTCGACGTCTTGATCGAGATCATGGAGATGGACAAGCTCGCCATCCACCATGATGTGGCCGGGGTCGTCGACCGCATGTTGCGCGGCATTCCGCCCCGCCCGGAGATCCGGGTTCGGAACCCAGACGGCGAAGTTGAGATCCTGATCGGACAGGAGCCGGAGGAAGCGCCCGTCCCAGAGTACGAGGGCGGCAACGGACGCACTGCCCGGGAGATGCTCGCTCCGGAGGAGCGGCCGGTGCGCCGGCCCGGAGCAACGGTTCGCATCTTCCCGTACGGAGTCAGCCGCAGTCGCCTGGAGAAGGCGATTCGCGATCTGAGAGTGCCCGCGGTGATCACCAAAGACTGGCACGAGGCGGATGTGCTCCTGACGCTGAAGGCGCATTACCGCCGTGAGCCCGGCAAACTCAAGGAGATCGTGGGCGAGGAAGTGCCGGTCTACGTGATCAAGAGCAACACCTACGTCCAGGTGGCTTCGGCGCTGCGCGATATGTTCCAGATGCGGGATGAGGGCAGCGACGAGGAGAACGCACAGCGAGAGGCCGAGGAAGCAGCAGAACGCGTTCTCGCCGTGGACGAACCGGTGGAGCTGGCACCCCAGAACGCGGCTCTGCGCCGCCTTCAGCATCTCGTGGCACAACAGTATCAACTCCACTCGGAGAGCGTTGGCACCGAGCCGAACCGGCGCGTGCGGATCTCGAGGGCCTAGTGGCACGCGGCCTCTTCATCACATTCGAAGGCCCCGAGGGGGCCGGGAAGACGACGCAGGCGCACCTCCTCGGCGAAGAGCTGCGCCGCGTCGGTCATGAGGTGCAGGTGACCCGCGAGCCAGGGGGCGACCCCCTGGCCGAAAGCATCCGGGCGCTGCTGCAGAATCCCGAGCTGGCACTCGTGCCGCGGGCAGAGTTGCTCCTCTTCCTCGCGGCGCGCGCGCAGCACGTCGAGCGTGTCATCCGCCCGGCGCTCGAGGATGGCAAAATCGTCCTCTGCGACCGCTTTGCCGACTCGACGGTCGCTTATCAGAGCTACGGCGCCGGCTTGCTGCTGGAGAGCGTTCACCAGCTGAACCACTTCGCGACCAGTGGTCTCGAGCCGGACCTGACGCTCCTGCTCGATCTGGACGTGAGCCTGGGTCTGCAACGCCAGGACGATTGGAACCGCATGGAGTTGCGTGGCGTGGAGTTTCACCGCCGCGTGCGCGCCGGCTTCCTGGCTCTCGCGAAGGAACACCCAAAGCGGATCCGCGTGCTGGATGCCAGCCGTCCGGTGCCTGAAGTCGCCCGCGACATTTGGGCTTGCGTCGAGGCGCTCCTTCGCGAGCGTTCGTAACCAGCCGCGTCCCAGCCTGGGCCCTCATCCGGTGAGCCGGCCGGTTCGGCGGATCGCGGAGCGCATAGGACCAGACGGAGACGGAACGCAGAGCGCCTCCTCGTGCAGCACGGCGACAAAACGCTGGCGCTCCGCGCGAGCGCGCGTTTAGCCGCATTTCCGGTTAGGACGGAGATACCATGAAGCTCGTAACAGCGGTCATCCACGACCGAGACAAGAATCGGATGTTCGATGTGCTCGTGACCGCCGGCTTCCCCTTCACCAAGATTGCGAGCACGGGCGGCTTCCTGCGTGAAGGCAACGTCACTCTGCTCCTGGGAGTTGAGGACGAGCGGCTTGAGGAGCTGCTCTCGCTCATCCAGGAGAACTGCAAGACGCGCGAGCAGTACGTCAATATCCTGCCGCCCGATACCCGCCCCATCGGCACCTTCTTGCCGCAGCCGGTCAAGGTAGAGGTGGGAGGGGCCATCGTCTTCGTCGTGGATGTGGAGCGGTTCGAGAGGTTCTGACAGATGCGCATGGAGGAACTGGTAGGCCATCGCCGCCCGACAGCACTGCTGCAGAGGAGCTTGCTGAACGGACGCGTCTCCAACGCCTACCTGTTCGTGGGAGAAGAGGGGATCGGCAAGACGCTGGCCGCCATCGCCTTTGGGCGCGCCCTCGTCTGCGAGAACCCCGACGCGCGCCCGGAGCATGGGATCTACGAGGCGTGCGGGCATTGCCGGTCGTGCCTTCTCAGCGCGGCTGGCAACCATCCCGATCTGCGCGTCATTGCACCCGAGGGCGAGCGCATCCGGATCGATCAGATGCGCGACCTGCGCCATGAGGTCTCGCTGACCGCCTTCGGAGGCGCCCGCAGGGCCTACATCATCCAGCACGCAGAGGCGATGACCGAGGAGTCTGCCAACTGCATCCTGAAGACGCTGGAAGAGCCCCCGCCCGGCGTCACCCTGATCCTGGTAACAGAGAGCCTGTCGCAACTTCTTCCGACGATCCTCTCGCGGTGCCAGATCGTTCGGTTTCGTCCGGCAGCGCCGGGGGCCATTGAGGCGCTGCTCGTGGAGAGGCACCATGTGCCGGCCGCTCATGCCCGCTTCATCGCCAGCATCTCCGGCGGGAGGGCCGGCTGGGCCGTGCGCGCCGCGCAACAACCCGCCATTCTCGATGTCCGCGAGCGGCTGATGCACCTGCTCGCGCGCCTTCCCGAGGCAGATCCCGTCTTCGTCTTCCGCGCGGCCGAGGAGATCCGCGACATGGCGGTTGCCCTGGCCGACGCGGGGACGCCAGAGCCGTCGGCGGGAGAGGCGGTCTCCGCTTCCGGCGCCAGCAGCGAAGACCGGCAGATTCGCGCCAACGCCGATGCCGTCCTCGATATCGCGCGCGCCTGGTTCCGTGATCTGCTTGTTCTGAAAATGGCGAGCGAGATGCCCCTGATCAACGTTGACCGGCGTGCGGAGCTGGAGGCTGCCGCCGAGCGCACCCCGCTGCCCCGCATCCATGAGGCTCTGGACGCTCTTTCGCACGCTCGTTACTACCTCGCACGCAATGCCAACGTGTCGTTGGCCCTGGAAGTCATGATGGCTCGACTGGTGGTCGGTGGGTGAGCCAGGCTGTGCCCCAGGGGGCACGGCACACCTCTTCCCCGCATCATACCCGCCGCCTGGAATAGGTTCGCGCCCAGCGCGAACGGGAGGAACGGATGCTGGTTCCACTGATTATGGCCGGTGGCAAAGGAACACGCCTCTACCCGGCAAGCAGGGAAGCACGCCCGAAGCAGTTGCTGCGCGTCTTCAGCGACCTCACCATGATCCAGGAGACGGTTGCCCGTATCCGGGACCTGGCGTCTCCCGAGCAGATCTTCATCGGCACGACGCTCGAACTCC
>JAAZEM010000193.1 GCA_012512265.1 Armatimonadota bacterium
GCGACGTGCCGGAGCACACAACATCGCGGCGGCTCTCCGCACGTACGCCGGTCGGTACAAGCAGGCAGTCACCATCGTGCTGACCGCCGGGCGGCCCCGAGACCGCTGAATGAAATGACCCTGGGCGATGCGGCGTCCCACTGGCTTCCCAACATCAAGCGGATTACACCTTCCGAGCAGACGAACAGAAGCGTGACCAGCGGCATGGATAGGAAGGCGATAATGGAGAGCATCTCCAGATAATAGGCACGGTAGCGCTCTGGGGAGGAGACCAGTCGGCTGAGCGCTGGCAGTGCCACCGTGGTCATCGGCCCGCGGACGTTGTTGATCGGCAGCATGAGGAGGCTATACGCCTTGCTGTAGAAACCGAGCGCCGTGGAACCATGCATGCGCCCGATGAGGATGTTATCCAGGTTCCGCGAGAAGTAGTTCACCACCTCAAACGCCGTGATGTTGGCGCCAAAACTGAGCATGCCTCGGGTGCCGGCACGCCTGGATGGGGGGCCGGGGCGCCAGCCGGATGCAAGCCACAGTCCGGCGGCGTTTACGAGAGAGTCTGCGAGCATTTGGGCTACCAGCGCCCAGTAGCGCAGGCCAATCAGCGCGAAGAGGATCGCGACCGCGATGCCGATGCTGGTGGATGCAATCTGGACGGATGCGACGGCCGCAAAGCGCATCTGGCGCCGGAGAAGTGCCCCGTGCTGGATCCCCAGGGAGGAGAACACGAACGTTGGGGCAATCGCTAAGGTGATTGTAAGCAGTTCTGGCCGGCCATAGAACTTCGCAACGAGAGGCGCGGCCGCCGAGAGCACCAGTGCGAGCCCGCACCCAACCGCCACGTTGATCCAAAAGAGCGTGCTGACCTGGGCATGCGTGATGGTCTGGCGCTGGACCGTCGACATCGACAGGCCCATATCGCGAAAGATGGCTGCGAAGCCGGTGACCGCGGTGACCATCGCCAGAAGGCCGAAGTCGCTTGGCGCCAGCAAGCGAGCCAAGACCATGGATGAGCCGATGGAGAGACACTGGAGAACTGCCTGGGATGCGAAGACCGTCGCCCCGCCGCGCACCGACTGCTCTTTGAGGCTTCCGGTAGGCTCAGTGGCAAGCAGCGTGGTATGATCGGATTGGGCCTCCTGCGGCGCACCGTTTGTGGCCTCCTGCGATGGCGTCTCCCTGGTGGCCACGCTTTCCATGTCTGGACCGACGGGCGAATCGCCGTCTCTGGGGGCGCTAGCCGTCATGGTATTCCCTCGGCTGCCGGGCGCCCCACCGGGATGATGCCCAGTTCACGCCAGCAACCGGCCTCTCTGGCCGCTGCCACTGTGAGGGCGCACAGGAACTGCCACGGCATCATAGTCCGAACGGTCGCGAACGAGAGCGCTGCCCACCCTCGGGCCAGAAGCCAAGAGAGAAGCCCGAAGCCACTCACGCCGACTTCCGCCAACGTCAACAGATATTGATTATCCACCGTAAACGGAATGCTCCCGATTCCATTCCTCTACACCGGCCGCTCGACAGACCACCCGTGCTAACGATGGTGCCAGGCATGGTGACACGCCATCAGCGGGCAGGTGGCGGGGCTGTCTATTCGGGCGACACGGATCTACTGATGAGCCGTAATGGTAATGCGCACGTCTGCCGACTGCGGCAACTGGATGGGGGTACGATTCAGATGACTGATGCACTGAATTGAGAGAAGGCTCCCACCCAAAGGTGCGCGCTGCCTTTTTCCTCACCGTCGTGTTCACGAGGCAGGGAAATGCCTCCAGGCACTGGCGCACCTGCTACCCTGGGGAACAGCTCTCACGCATGGTGCGGATGGCCTAGAAACGAAATGGTCGAAGGCCGAAGAGAGGATGCCCCGGTTCTACGCTAGACGTACGGTTGGCCAAGGCTACAGGTCGGTAGAAGGCGAAACTCCGATCTAGCCCCGACGGCGGTTGAAGCACCACACTCGGACTACAACGCCGCCGTCCAGCTATCATTAGTGGCGCTCCTGTCTTCCAGCAAGGAGCGTGCCACACACCCCAGTATAACACTCTGGTATGGTCAAGCCAAGCGCGTGACCGCCAGCGCGCGGGCAGCCCGGGGTAGGGGAAGTCCCGTCCCAGCGACGCCCCCTGAAGGATTCACTGGCTTGGTCGTGGAATGGGGAAGGGGGGACGGTCAGCCAAGTAACGAGGACGGGAGCTCTTTGTGCGCGTCGAGTTGTGGGTGGATGGCGCGAGCAGCGGCAACCACAAGCGTGGCCGGGAACGCCGCGCGGGCGCAGGAATTGTGGCACGCTCGGGAAGGTTCCAAAAGGAGTATTCGATCCCGCTGGGGGATGCCACCAACCAACAGGCGGAGCTGATCGCCGTGCGTGAGGGCCTGCTGCGGATCAAGAACCGCGCCGAGGCGGACGTGGTCGTCTATTCCGATAGCGCCTATGCGATCGGTTCCCTGACGGCCGATTGGAAACCGAAAGCGAACGTGGAGCTTATCCAGGAGACCCGCGCACTCATCGCGGAGTGCCGCAGCTTCCGGATGGTGAAAGTGGCCGGGCATGCTGGAGATCCCGGGAATGAGCGCGCCAACGATCTCGCCGTTGCCGCAACACGCCGCGATGCGCCACATCCTTGACAACGCGGTGTAGTTCACGCTGTATAGATCCACCATTGGAGTCCGGTTTGAGGCGCTTGAGAGCGAATTGCTCCTGCACCTCGGGGTTCAGGATGATGGGATCAGTCTCGAGCTGGAAGGGGTGCCTGATGAATGAGTCGCTGCCAGTTGCCATTATTGGCGCTGGACGGATCGGTCGCCAACATGCGAAGTGGTACCAGGCGGCGGGTTGCCGCGTCGTCGGTTTCCTCGGTTCGAGCGAGGAGAGTGTCGGGCGCACGCAGGCAGCGCTGCACGAGATGCTCGGGGTGACGATCCCGGGATATACTGATTTCGAGCGCCTTATCTCCGAGACACGCCCCGTGGCGGTGAGCGTCTGCTCGCCCCATGCTCTCCACTGTCAGCATGTGCTCCAGGCGGTCGATGCCGGGGTGGCGATTCTCTGCGAGAAGCCACTCGCGTGGGATGAAGAAAAGCCGCTCGCGGAGATCTTGCTGGATGCGCGGCGCATGGTCGCTGCAGCCGAGAAGAAGCAGGTGCTGCTGGCCATGAATGCGCAATATGTCGCGGGGCTGCCGGCCTACATGGAGTGGTATGCGCAGGTGCGCGGCCCGCTCGACCGTCCGAGCCGCTACGAGGCCGTGATGCAATCGCGCGGGCGAGGCGGTGGCGCCGAATATAGGGATATCTGGATTGACCTTGGGTCTCACCCGCTCAGTCTGATCGTGAAATGGAGCCCCGGCGTCCACATCGAGCCGGGGAGCATCCACTGCGTCCTGCGCCGCAAAGAGGTGGTGGCTGATTTCCGATGTGTGGCGGCCAATGGCAACGTCTGCGACTGCTCTATCCGGCTCGGCAACGTGCCCGAGGGGAAGCTGGAACGCCGCTTCGGAGTCAACGGCTTCTTGCTGGACTACGAGGGACGCAACAACCCCGAGGGGGTGTTCCACACCTATCTGAGCCATGGAGGTGAGGAGCGGGAGTACCCCGATCTGCTCCTGATGAGTATCGAGGCGTTCGTCCGTGCCGTGCGAGGCGAGGGCGAACCGCTCATCTCGGGGGCCGAGGGCCTGCGCAACCTGGAGCTGCAGGTGGAGATCCTCGAGCACGCAGTGGTGGAGCAAGGCGCAGCCGATTGACCCGAAATGCTTTGGGCCAGGCGGCAGTTTCAATCTTGATGCAAGGAAGGCTTGATGGCAGATATCGCACCATTCGCAGGTCTGCGCTATAATCTCCCGCAAGTGGGCGGGCTCCAGCAGGTGGTTGCACCCCCCTACGACGTGATCACGCCCGATGAGCAGGCGGCGCTCTACGAGCGGCATCCTGCCAACGTGGTCCGGCTCATTCTCGGGAAAGAGCTGCCGGGCGATGATGGTCAGAACCGCTACACGCGCGCTGCTGCGTGCCTCGAGGAGTGGCTGAGGGATGGCGTGCTGCTGCGCGAGAAGGATCCCGCGCTCTATCTCTGCCGCATGGAGTACGAGGATGCCGAGGGGGCCTTCCGTGCGCTGACCATTCTCTACTGCCAGCTGCGCCTGGAAGCCCTCGGCGCAGGAGGTGTTCTCCCGCATGAGGCGACGCTTTCTGGCCCAAAGGAGGACCGCTTGCGCCTCCTCCGGGCCACCCGGACCAACCTGAGCGGCGTCTTCTGTCTCGTCTCCGATCCAAACGCGGTGCTCGAGCAGCTCTGCGCCGAGCGAACCGCGCGCCCGCCCCTCGGTAGCGCCACCGATATCTGGGGCGTGCGCCACCGGCTGTGGGTGGAGACCGACCCCTCCATCGCCGCCGCTGCGCGTGCCTTCCTGCAGGAGAAGCCTCTCTTCATCGCCGATGGCCACCATCGCTATGAGACGGCGCTCCGCTATCGCGACGAGGTGCGCGCTGCCAATGGCAATCGGCCCGGCCCGTGGGACTGGACCCTGGTAGCTATCGCCGCCCTGGAGAGCCCCGGTATCACGGTGCTCCCCACCCATCGCGTGGTACGCGAAGTGGCGCCGGCCCAACTGAACACCTTCTTGGAGCGGGCGCGCGATCTCTTTGCCGTGGAGCCCGCAGGGGATCTGAGCGAGCTCCTGGCGTGCATGCGCGATGAGCAGGCAGCTGGCCGGCACGCTTTCGGCGTCTTCCACGCCGACGAAGGCTTCCATCTCCTGCGCCTCACCGCGCCAGAACGGGCGGACGCGCTCCTGGATCCGGTGCGCGCGCCTGCGTGGCGCCAGCTGGACGTGGCGCTTCTGCATGGCATCATCATTGAGCATCTCCTCGGGGTTTCCTCCGAGCAGGCGATGCAGTCCGGCCAGATCGGCTATCTGAAAGACGCGGCGCAATGCGTGCGCCAGGTGGAAGCAGGCGAGTTCCAGGCGGCGCTCTTCCTGAACCCAACGCCACCGGAGGCGGTGAAGGAAGTGGCGCTCGCGGGCGAGAAGATGCCTCAGAAATCCACCTACTTCTTCCCGAAGCTCTTGAGCGGGCTGGTCATGCGCCCAGTATACTAAACTAATGCCGAGCCCAAGAGACA
>JAAZEM010000194.1 GCA_012512265.1 Armatimonadota bacterium
GGGGTCGTGAGTCCTCGTTGAGGAGCGTCCACCAGACAATGCCCTCTTGCGTCGGTCCGAAGCGCTCCACGAAGACAGCAGGCGCGGAGGAGCGCGCGTACGTCACCGGCTCCCATCCCGCCAGCGCGAGCGCCCGGCACAGGGGAAGGTACTTGCGATGCAGATCCCGGTCACGCTCGTAGTAGCGCGGGTGCGAGTGATACTGCCCGCCGGGGCCGAGGCCGCTGGGCGACCAGTCGAAGAAACCAGGATAGACGCCATAGGCCAGGCAGCGCTTCATGTAGAGCTCGACCTCAGGGCGCCCCAGGACCTTCTCGTAGTTCCCCTTGAGCAGCGTGAGGAACGGCTTGTGGTAGATGATCGTGCGGATGTAGTTGAATCTCTCGCGCGGAATGCGCACGCCCGTCTCGGCGCCGAACAGATCGAGCCAGGGCGCCACGTAGAAGCTGCTCTCCAGGGCACCATTCATCATCGTGATCTGGCCCTTGGGGCGGAGCAGCTCCGCCGCGGCGCGCGCGAACTCGACAGAGGCGAAGAAGTTGTTGAGGAATGGCTTCTTGGCCTCCGGATCCCACAGGCAGGGTGCATCCGCCGTCTTGAAATGCTCCGGGTTGTAATCCAGGCCCGTGGAGAGGCCATCGTAGTAGAATCCGTCCAGATCGGCGCCTTTCGTTCGCTTGATCTGCTCCGTCTGTTCCAGAGCTCGCTTCAGAGTCCACTCGCCATAGGTGAGCTCCGGATCGAGGGTAAACTGCGCGAGCAAATGCCCGTACACCGCTGCCTTGCGCACGTCCAGCTTCCCCTCGGCGGTGTGCAGACCCACCTGTTTGTAGAGGCCCTTGAGCTTGGTGGTCCGCTCGAACTGCGCTTCCATGGCAGCGACCAGCGTCTCGTAGGGAGGCAGCGGGTCCTTCTCCGGGTTGTAGCCCGGGATGTTGGCGAACATGCCGGCGTGCGTGAAGTAGGTCGCGGAGAGGACGCCGAGCTTGTCGTCGTACTCCGGCTCGGGAGCACCCTCTTGGAGGCCAAAGAGGAATTCATTGGCGTTATCGATCTCGGAGAGCCGGGCGAAAGCCATCCACTGGCCTTGCACACGCGGGTATACCTTGAAGAACTCCGGATAGATGCGGTAATACCGCTGCAACGCGCTCCGCATCCCCCAGGCCGGGTCGCATGCGTAAAGGTCAAACGCAAAGCTCACCGCGTTCGGGCGGCGCGTGTCCGGCGAGAGCGCGAAGTCATAAACCATCTCCAGGCGCTTCTGGGGCCCGTTATAGGCGGTGCGGAAGGTAGCAGGCCGGTCTAGGGGCACCGCCACGCAGAGCCCGACTGGCCCGGCAACGACCGTGCAGAAGTTGCGGTTGGTATAGCCCATGCGTAGCGCGGGCTGGTCGCGCCATTCGGGCAGGTCGGCATAAGCGCGCAGGGGCACCACATTCTCGCACACCTCGGCCGCGGCGATCGGCTTCGCGGTCTGCATATCCTGGTACCACTGCCAACCGATGGCATCAAAGGGAAAGGCAAAGCGGAGAAGCATCCCCCGCGCCGGCAGGTTCTCGCCCTGGAGGTCGCACGTAAACTGCAGCCGCTCGCCCTTGGGAGCGACCATCAGCGTGGCCCGGGCACGCGCCGCTCCGAAATCGAGCTGCCACCCCGTCGCGGCATCGCCCCCTACCACCGTGCCGGGGACGAACTCGCCGGTCGAAACATCGCACAGGGCCACCAGCGGTTCCGGAGCGACCTTCAGCGCCTTCTCTCCAACGGCCATACCCACTACCCGGGCTCGGTCGTCCAACTGGAGCGTGACCCCCCCGCCAGTGAAGCTCGCGGGAAACCCGGGCACGACTGCCGAAAGGAGGAACACCAGGGCGATGCCCGGCAGAAAGCGTCTGTTCATGGCTACACCTCTTCTCTCGGGAGGAGAGCCGGCACGGAACGGTGCGCCGGCGGATACCGGTTTGATCTGCAAGTTCCCTTGCGGCTCCCGCTTCTCCTCCCAAGGAGGCGAAGGCGATGCCGTTGCAACCGCTTGAGGCGGGAGCGGGGGCGCGAAAGCGGCGGAAGGAGGAGAGATGCGTACCAGCACCTTCCATGTGGAGGGGATGACCTGCGAGGGATGCGCGAGCGCCATACGGCGCGCAATCACCGCGCCCGGTGGCGTCGAACGCGTCGATGTGGATCTGGATGCCAAGCGTGTCACCGTGGTGTATGACCCGGGGAAAGTGAGCGAGGAGGAGATCCGCGAGCGGATTGAAGACGCCGGCTACGATGTCGTCGGCTAGGCGGGCTCCCATCGAGATTCGGCAACGGCTCGCGGATGGAGCGGGTGGCAAGGGCGCTTCCGCCCTTGCTGCTCGCGCGCGGGCTGGCGCTCCTATCCGATTGGCGCGGGCGGGAGCATCTCGCGCAGCGCTTCCTCTTTTCGGAGCGCGAAGGCGGCACTCTGCGCCCAGATCTGCTCGGAAGCGAGCGAGAAGAGCGCCTCGAGCTCGGCAACCTGCGCCACGCACCCCTGGAACTCGGAGTCATCACGCCGGGGCGCCTCGCGAATGCGCGAGTACACCTCCAGCGCGTCTCGGATCCGGCAGAGAAGGTCGAGGGGCAGGATCGCATCCAGGGAATCGTAGAGGGCATCGCAGATGTAGGCGTGGCATGGATCCGGGCGGCCAAATGGGAGGAGGCAGCCCGCCGGCCCGAGTGCCGCGCACCCGCGCCTATTGTGAGGGCCAGAAAGAGCGTAGAGGCTATGGCCCAAGCTCTCGTCCGCCAGCTCGCCAAGAAGCGGGTCGGTCAGTATCTCCGGCACGAAGTTGGTGCGCCTGCAGCAACAGATGGAGGGATCCGCGGCGGTCTCCGCGGCCTCGGCGCAGCGCGCGCAGAGGTCACCAAAGTGCTCCGAGAAAAACGTCTTCGATGCGCTCTCCGCTCGCGCGTACAGCTCCTGCCACCGCCGAAGTACCATCATCCACTCCCGGGCGCGCCTGCCGATGCCTTCTCCGCCTCCGCGAGCACGGCGTCGAGCGCCTCGCGCGTCCGTGCGCCCTCGATCCGCCCGAGTAGGCACCGATACGCCTCCTCCGCAATCGCGCCCGCGTCAAACCGGGTGCGCAGCACCCGGGCAATCACGCTCCGGCGAGTCGCCAGCTCCAGCTCCTCCTCGCGCAGCTGCATGCGCTCCTCCCCTCCTCGCCGAAGCCGTCACCTCACCTGCGCTTTGGGGGCACGCGCAGATAGACCGCATCGGCATCCAGAAGCATGCCTTCCCCGTCGAATGCCTCCACCATCACCTCATGCGTGGCGGCATCGTACTGCGCCGGGTTCCACACATACTCGTACGGCGGCTTCGAGAGACGTGCCACTTCAAAGCCGTTGATGAGCACGCGCACCAGCGCCACCTGGCCCGCCGTCTGGATCCGAATCGGCGTCGGCTTCTGGATCAGGGTGTTTGCCGGTGGCGAGGTGATGCGGATCCCCACCGTGACGGGCACGCTCTCGGTCACCAGACTCGCTTTGCCGGCACCGTTGACCGCCCCGATGGTAAAGGTGACCGTCTGACCGGCGACCAGTGTTGGAAGTGGGTACTCATACACCTGAGTGCTGCCGATCTGCTTCATCTCGCCCCGCCCGAGGTCGCGCTCCCCCGCGGCAACCTTCACTGTGACCTCTTTCACGCCGGTCGGGTCGAACACCAGCGCGCGTAGTGCCATCGGCTTTCCCGCGGCGGGCGGCGTGCGTGGCGCTGTCACGATAGCCGTGATGATCGGGCCTTCGACATCCTTCGGCCGTGGGAACGGCACCAGGGGCGCCGAGTCGTTGGCATCGAAGAGGCCGTCGCCATCTGTGTCCTTGTTCTTGGGATCGAGGCCGCACAGCTCCTCATGGTAGTCGCTGAGGCCGTCCTCATCGCTATCCGTCGCTTTGATATCGAGCGCGCACTCTCCCGACCAGCTGGTGCGGAAGAGGCCATCGGTGATGCGCACCTTGAAGGTGAGCTTCCCACCGCGCAGGGTAGGCGGGATCGTCGCCACGTAGTCGTCGCCCACCTTCGCCAGCGGCTCGGTGAAATCGGGCGAGCCGTTGATGTTGTACTTCACGCGGGCATCGATTACGCCGCCGCTAATCGTCGCCTTGACGGTGATCGGATCGTTCGGCCCCGGCTCGCGTGGGGAAAAAGTGACCTTCGTCAGCTTCGCCAGCGCCATCGTTGGCCCAACCGTGTCCAGGAAGACGCGCTCGGCCAGGAGATCCAGGAAGTAATGCGGGGTCACGACCCGGATGCCGCGCCCCAGGCGCGCCGCGATTTGGACCACATCGGTGGGCGTGACCTTCTCGGCATCGACGACGGCCAGGACAAACCGCTGCTTCTGGGCTGCCGCGAGAATCGCCTCCGTCGCTTTCTCGACGTCGGTGACGTGCACCGTCTCACCGATCAGGGGCTTGCCAAGAGAGAGCGTCGGCCCCAGCGAGGTGCCAGCTGCCAGGAAGCCGCGCACCGCCGGCTGGAGAGCCAGGCGTGCCCACGGCCTGTCGTGGTCGGACGCGGAGACATCGATCACGGAGACCGCGGTGAGGTCCGCGCGGCTCGCCGCCTCGTTCGTCTCGGCCACGAACGCCTCAAACGCCTTCGGATCAGCCGGAGGCAGGTAGCTGGCGCCGCTGGGAGCCATCACGAACTGGTCCACGCCGGCCCACCAGGCATCCACATAGTAATAGGAGAGGAGCGCCGGGGCCAACTCGGCCAGGAGCGGGTGCAGCTCCCAGCCGAGAGGGATGTAGCCACGCGCGGCATCATCCCACAGAGTGCTCATCCGCCCCAGGCCAAAATCGAGGTTGCCGTTGCCCGAGAAGAGGAAGGTGACGTAGCTGGCGAGGTGGTGCTCCACCAGCCGCTTGTACTGGCGCAGCGGGGCGTAGGCGGGAACGCGCGCGTGGAACGAGAGGTTGGCCACATCCGCGCCAGGCACGAGGCGCATCGCCGTGGCGCGCGCCAGAGCCGGCATCGCGTCACCTGGGTCGCGGGCGAATAGCGCGCGCGTCTCCACCGGCGAACCGATCCGCTCTCCCCAAAAGAGGAGCGCCCCTGGTTCCAGCTTCCCCAAGAGCGTGCGCAGGAGCTCCGCCTCTTCCTTCACCCCAGGGTTCAGGCCCACGGGCAGAATCTTCTCGGCGACCAGGTAGTCGCGCAGGCCCACCTGCTCTGGCTTGAGCACGGCGAGCTTCGCCCGGTTGCACCGGGGGAGCAGGCTCTCAATGGCCCAGTGACACGCCTCGCGGCGATCCTTGAAACGCGTCAGGTCTTCCACCAGCTTGCGGCTCGCATCACGCGCCGCGGCCGTGACGGGGAGGACGTCCTCCAGGCCGGCGAGAGCCGTCGCCAGGTTGATCGTCTCCGGCTGGGCCGGATCGTAGAGGACCTCACCCTTGATCCGATCCGCGAAGCGGGCAATCGCCTCAGCGGGCGTCTTCTCCTCGGGCTTGAAGCCGCGGGCGGCGTAGACCTGGTCGAACCAGGCGCGGTCCTGCGCGGTGTGAACGCAGTACAGCACCGGTCGCTCGGCGCCTCGGTTGACGATCCCCTGAAGGCAAGCGAGCGCGAGCTTCGTGGAGGCATCGGCTTCTCGCAAGTCTACCAGGGTAACCGGCACCGGCACAGTCTCGGCGGCGTGCGCTGGGCCGAGACCGGCCAGGAGAACGAGCAAGATCATCGGTAGAATGCTCAGGATTCTCATGAGTTCCGCCCAGATGGCAAGAGCGCTCCGGGCTTCCCGCCGCGAGCGCGACTGCCCGTGGCGTGCCGGGATCTTGCCCGGCTCCATTATACTCGGGGGTGGGATGCCGGTCAAGGCGCACTCCGTGGGCGCCCGCGCCACATGGCGCGCGGGCGGGATTCGGGTGCATGGCCCGCGAATCAAATTCCTGATATACGCCCTGCGGGCCTCGCCCGAGGCGGCCGTGAGTTGTCCTGGAGGTTGGAGGAGCGATGACGAGTCAGGTTCTTTTTGCCTCGGCGCATGTGACGCGCCTGGATCGAGATGCGACGCTTCCCGCGAAGTTCGAGCGGTTGCTGGAGAAAGCAGATCTGGCGCCACGCTTTGGTGGCAAGCGCGTGGCGATCAAGATGCACGTTGGGAGTGGGATCGGGTTCTACACCATCCACCCGCTCTTCGTGCGCCAGGTGGTCGACGCGGTGAAAAAAGCGGGAGGGTCTCCCTTCCTGACGGATGGCTCTTTCTCAACCGATGCCGCCGTGGCCCGGGGCTACACCCCCGAGGTAGTCGGCGCGCGCGTCGTGGGCGCCGGCGGTGAGCATGACCGCTACTACTACACGCGCAAGACGGAGCTGGAGGGGCTGCCCGAGGTCGAGATCTGTGGCAATATCGCCGACGCGGACGCCCTGCTCGTCCTGAGCCACGGCAAGGGGCATGGGCACACCGGCTTCGGGGGCGCCATCAAGAATATCGGAATGGGGTGCGTCAGCTACCGGACGCGCGGTGCCATCCACGGGCTCATGTCTGGCCACTTCGCCTGGGAGGAGGAGCGGTGTACCCATTGTGAGCAGTGCGTCCATGGCTGTCCCACGGGGGCGGTTCGCTTCAATGAGCAAGGCCAGCTGAAGATCTCGGAGCATCACTGCCGCTATTGCATGCACTGCACGCGCTCCTGCCCCACGGAAGCCCTGAGCATGGAGCAGCCCGGGGAGAAGTTCCGCCTCTTCCAGGCCGGCATGGCCGCTGCAGTCAAGGAGGCCCTCGCCTTCTTCGATCCGGCGAATGTCTACTACATCACCCTGCTGATGAACATCACGCCGCTTTGCGATTGCTGGGGCTTCTCCACACCCCCGCTCGTGCCGGATATCGGGATCCTCGCGAGCGACGACATTGTGGCGATTGAGCAGGCGTCGCTGGACCTCATCGATGCGGAGAAGCTGATCCCGGGCACGCTGCCGGACCAGCTCTGCCCGCCCGGCGAGGAGGGCCACCTCTTCCAGCGCATCCACGGAAAGGACCCCTACGAGCAGGTGTGCCAGTGCGCCGCCGCGGGTCTGGGCAACAGCGACTACGCGCTCATCTCGGTGGAGTGAGGTATCCGATCCGGCCACACCTGCGCGAGGCTGCCCGGGTGTCTGCCCGGCGGCCTCGCTCCACTCGCTCGGGGTATCTGGATCTATTGTGGATCAAGCGGGGCGCGCGTCAGATCCCGCTCAGGAGGGCCTCCAGGCGCGCGTTCCACACCGCCTTCTCCAGCTCGAGACGCAGCTGCTGCATCTGCGAGTCGGCGCGAACCCATTCGGCGGCATCGAACGCCTGATTCCCCTTCACCTTGACGGCAATAGGCGCCGTCATCTCGCGTGCGGCGGCAATCCGCTTCGCGAGCGCGGCGGCAACAGCCGGCGACTTCTCCTGCTGGCGCAGCGAATCGAGCTCCTTCAGCGTGGCCTCGAGCGTTTCCAACGAGCGCGCGGCCAGCGCCAGGTAAGTGGTTCCAGAGAACCCCTCGGCGGCAAACACCCGGATCGGACCCGCGAGGCCTCCCTTTCGGAACTCATCGCCCAGGCGGCCGATCATCTCTGGGGTAGCCGAGAGCACGAGGTGCCCGAAACGAAGTGGGTCGTGGAAGTTGGCCGCGATTGGCGCCCAGGTACTCCAAAGCTTATCGGGAGCGATGTTTCGGTCGCGACACACATTGAAGCCGATGACGAGACCGGGCTCCGGGCGCACCTCGAAGTCCGTCCAAGGGAGCGCGATCTCCAGGCTCCACCCGCCTTCCGAGATGCGCGTCGCCACCTTCGCGCGGCTATTCCAGGCAGAATCGGTGCCCTTGCCATCGAAGAGGGTGGCGTCGCTGTTGGCCGCAATCTGGTAGTAATCTGAGTGGTTATGCTTCGGATCGATGAAGAGCTCAATCGCCTCGCCGCCAAAGACGGCGCCGTGGGTGTCGCGCATTCCAGGCGCGCCCGGGACCATCTTCTGCCAGAGCGGCTCCTCGCAGCGAACGCCCACGTAAAGCGCCTGGGCATCGTAGACGACGCGGAAGGCGGTTTGCACCGGCACCAGCTCGCGCCGGTCGTGATAGGTAAACCCGCTGACGAGCGCGGCCTTTTCCCACGCCGCGTCATCGAGCCGACCGTCTACTACGGGAGGTGCGGCCACACGCTCGCAGGGATAGACGAGAACAGGAGGCGCCTCGGCCGCATGGAGAGCGGTAGCGCCGGCCAGAAGTATGGCAATGGCGACCAGGGTTCGCATCGGTGTCACCTTCCCTTCGCGCGCGCCGGCGGCGCCATGATCGCGACACCCTGACCGGCACCCGGAGCCGGGGCCAGGCTCCACGGGATTGGATCAGATGGCGGCGTCGCCGCGCTCGCCCGTACGAATGCGAATGGCGTCATCGAGAGTGCTGATGAAGATCTTGCCGTCGCCCAACTCACCGGTGCGCGCCACCTGCAGCAACGTCTCGACGACGTCCTCCACCTCGTCATCGTGAAGGACCATCTCGATCTTCACCTTGGGCAGCAGGGTCATCGTGTACTCCATCCCGCGGTACATCGCCGTGACGCCCTTCTGCTTGCCGCAGCCGCGCACATCCAGCACCGTCATGCCGACGACACCCAGCTCGGTAAGCGCCGCCTTCACCTCTTCCAGCCGCTGAGGACGGATGATGCACTCGACTTTTTTCATACCCCTCTCTCCCTCGCCCATTATAGCACGCAGGTAGGAGGGGCGCAACCACGTTTGACACGGCGCACTGGCCCGGATATAATGCGAACAGGCGGTTGCCACGGGCGACGCGCTCCTCGGTGAAGTGCGTCCACAGTTCCGGCAGACCGCCCCGAAGCACCCGCTCTCGCCGATCTGGCCCCACCGCTCGAGGAAGCAGCGCGCGAGAGCTCATCAGAGGAATCGAGAAGAGCATGGAGAAGGAGTTTATCGCTCACCTGGCCATCCAGGCCGGGGAGATCTTGAAGAGCCGCGCGGGCACGGCTGCCGTCCGCGCGAAGAATGGCACCGATATCGTGACGGATGCCGATGAAGCCTCGGAGCGCTTCATCCGCGAAGAGATCCTCCGCCGCTATCCGGATCATCGGGTGCTTGGCGAGGAGTATGGAAGCAACGAGGCAGAGGCCGAATGGGAGTGGGTGATCGACCCCCTGGATGGCACGGTGAACTTCGCGCGCGGCAACTCCTACTTCTCGGTGAGCATCGCGCTGGCGCATCAGGGCAAGGCGCAGATTGGCGCGGTCTACCGGCCTTTCACCGGCGAGCTGTTCCTCGCCGAACGGGGCGGCGGCGCCACCCTCAACGGCCACCCGATCCACGTCTCCCCCATCCCGCGCGTGGAAGAGAGCATCGTCATCCTCGACTGGAGCCGCCAGGAAACGCGCCAGGAGAGCCTGGCGCGCATGGAGCGAATCCTGCTGGCCTCCCACAAGATCCGCACGCACGGCTCGGCAGCGCTGGATCTCTGTAGCGTTGCGGCCGGCCAGCTGGAGGCGTTCGTCCACCCCCGCCTGGCGCCCTGGGACTTCGCCGCCGGGCAACTCATCGCCGAGGAGGCCGGCGGGCGCGTGACGACCCTGGAAGGGGCAGAGCGCACCCTCGCCGCCGGAAGCGTGCTGGCCACCAACGGGAAGATCCACGCGGAGGCTCTCGCCTTGCTGCAAGACTGAGCGGCAACGCCGCGGCGCCGCCTGGCCGGAGGCCGTGCGGCGCCGGTTCAGGCCTCGCGGGCAAAGATGCTCTGCACCTGAGCCGCAAAGTGCTTCATGATCACATCCCGGCGTGGCTTGAGGGTGGGCGTAATCTCGCCGGCTTCGAGGGAGAACTCTCGGTCGAGCACGGCGAATCGCTTGATCCGCTCGAACTCGGCGAGGCCGTCGCTCAGGCGGTCGATCTCAGCGCGGATCAGCTGGCGCACCACCGGGCTCGCGGCGAGCTCCGCATTCTCCAACCCCGCCAG
The DNA here is from genome assembly GCA_012512265.1 of Armatimonadota bacterium. Taxonomy (GTDB): domain Bacteria; phylum Armatimonadota; class JAAZEB01; order JAAZEB01; family JAAZEB01; genus DUUU01. The sequence goes on from JAAZEM010000194.1 coordinate 9,958, forward strand.
GCCATCTTGCTCGCGCAGGGCATCGAAACAGGGCACCACCAGGGCGCCGATGGTGCTGTGCCGATCCCCAAGGAGGAGCACGTCCCCAATGAACGGGCTGGTGCTCAATCGGCCCTCAATGGGCTGGGGCGCAACCTTCTTGCCGGTAGAGAGGACGATCAGGTTCTTCTTGCGGTCGGTGATGTGGAGGTGGCCATCCGGATCCATCCGGGCGATATCGCCCGTGTGGAACCACCCCTCGGCATCGATAGCCGCCTGGGTCTCTTCCGGCTTTCTCCAGTATCCCTGCATCACATTGGGCCCGCGCACCAGCAACTCGCCATCGTCCGCGATCTTCACTTCGAGGTTCTCGAGCGCCAGACCGATCCCATAGGGGCGCGGGTCCTCGGGGCGGTTCACGGCCACCACGGGAGAGGTCTCCGTCAGCCCGTAGCCCTGAAGGAGCACCACCCCCAGGTCAAAGAAGAACTCGCACGCCTCGCGGGAGAGGGGAGCGCCTCCGGAGATGAAGTAGCGAATCCGGCCTCCCATGCGCTGGCGCAGCTTGCGCAGCACGAGGCGCTCCGCGACCGCATGCCGCAGGCGCAGGCCCGGCCCGGCGAAACGCCGCTCCAACCGGCAGCGCGTGCGTTCGTGTCCGACGCGCAACGCCCAGTGCACCAGCGCGCGCTGGGCCGGCTTCGCTTTCGACGCCGCCTCGAGGATGCGTTGCCGCATGTTCTCATAGAGACGGGGCACGCTCATCATGATCGTGGGGCGCACCTCTTCCAGGTTCTTGGCGACCGTGAAGAGGCTCTCCGCATAGTAGATCGCGGCGCCGGTGGTCAGAGGCAGATAGCTGCCGCAAGAGCGCTCGAAGATGTGCGAGAGCGGAAGGAACGATAGGAAAATGTCATTCGGAGTGAGGCGGAGGATCGGGCGCATGGCGCTGAGGTTCGAAAGGAGGTTGCCGTGGGTGAGCATCGCCCCTTTCGGCTCGCCCGTCGTTCCGGAGGTGTAGACAATCGTCGCCAGATCTGCCTCACCCAGGGCCGCGATGCGGCGCTCGCTCTCGGCGCGGTGCTCAGGGGCATCCTCCTCCACTAGCGTCTCGAACGCATGCGTTCCCTCAGGAGCTGGTGCGCCAATGACGATGATCTGCTCCAGGTCGGGAAGGTTGGCGCGCACGGAAAGAGCGATCTCCAACCGCTTCTGCCCCGTGACGATGAGGACGCGCGCTCCGGAGTCGCGCAGAATGTACTCCACCTGGGGCGCCGGCAACGTCGCGTAGAGGGGCACGAGCACGGCGCCGGCTGCGAGGGTGCCCAGGTCAGAGATCGCCCATTCAGGGCGGTTCTCGCTGAAGAGTGCCACCCGGTCACCAGGCTGCACTCCCATCCTAATGAGGTGGGCGCCTAGGCGTCGGACGCGCTCTGCGGTCTCGGCGTAGGTACTGGGGCGGTACTCTCCATCGACCTTGGCAGCCAGGGCCACGCGGTTGCGATGGCGATCCGCCGTCCGGAGGAATTCCCCGATCAGGCTCTGTTGCGGCATCGTTGTGATCCTCTATAGTTCAGATGATTCGATAGCGAAGGCATAGGGGATGCAAGAGGCACTAGGGCGCATGGTGTGATACTCTCCTCGCGGTAGATTCGCAATCGATGGGGCCAGATCCTGCCAGGAATCTATTTGTCGCACGAGACGCACAGCCAGGGCCCCATCTCACCACCCGGGAACAGTTCCTATCCCGCGTCAGGGGCGTTCTTCGGGGCGTTTCTGGCCATCCCCGAGCGCAGCGAGCGCCTGGCGCACTTCCTTGTTGCCTGGATCGCGGTTGAGGCACTCTGTCAGCAAGCCGCGCGCCTTCTCTTCCTCGCCGGAGAGGCCAAGATGGATCGCGCGGGTGAGCACTAGCTCGACCCACTGCTGCAGCGTGCATCCCGCGGCGCACGCCTGTTCCGCGCGAATGAGGTGTCCATTCGCTTCAGCCAGGACCTCGGGAGCCTCGCTCCGGCGCATGAGGAGGGCGGCATATCCGAGCGAGACGTAGAAATCATTCGGGGCGAGCGCCGTAGCCGCGCGCACCTGCTCCTCGGCCAGCGCCAGCTGGCCCAGCTTCTCATATGCCTTGGCGAGGAGGAGCCGGGTGCGCACCGTATCGCGGTATGCCAGACGCTCTTTGCACCACGTCACCAGCTCTTCATACCGCCCACCGGCGCCCAGGATCATCGCGAGCATCTCCCAGGTGCGCGCGCGCGAAGGGTCTCGCTTCACGGCGCGCCGCAGGCTCTCCTCGGCGCGCTTCTCCTCGCTCGCGACGTAAGCGACCATTCCCAGGGCGTCCAACGCCGCCGCTGCTACGCGCGCGTCCTTCACCTGCCCCAGGCGTTCAAGACGCTCCATCGCCCGGCGCACCCGTGCCTTCGACTCCTCGGGGAGGGCCGGCCAGATCGCCTCCCAGGGATGCCCCTGGGCCAGCGCAAACCCGAAGACTTCGCACAGCCCCGCCAGCGCCACCAGCTCCACGCTGCCCGGGTCGAGATCGGCAGCACGCCGGAAGTCGGCAAGTGAATCGGGAGAGAGCATCTTCTGGCGGGGATCCACCTTCTGGCCTCGCATCTGCGCCAGAACGCCTCGGAGCAGCGCCTGGGTGAACCCCCGAGAGGCGCCGCGCTCCGCGTGGGCCTTGGCAGCCCCCGGTCCATTCCCCTGGGTAGTCTCCATCGCGATGGCGACAGCCCGGTCATGGGTATCGCGCGCCTCATCAAGAAGACGCTCCGCGCGCTCCAGCTCGGCCGGCTGGGGGAGATGGGCAGGCGAAACGCCGGCAAACGCGCGCGCCAGCATCTCATCCGCCGCGCTTCCTCCCGCAGCCGGACCCGTCAGGATAGCGAGTGCCTGGTTCTCCAGAAGCTGCGCCAGGAGCATCCAGCAGCGCCACTCCTTTGGGGCAACGCGCGCCGCCTCCCGCAGCGTCTTCTCTGCTTCCTCGATCTTTCCCAGATCGCCCAGCGCCTGGCCAAGCGAGGCCATCAGCAGACCGCTCCCCGGTTGCGCCTTCAGCCGCTCGCGATAGAGGGCCACGGCGCGCTCGAACGCCTTGCTGGCGCGCGCGTCGTCGCCCATCTCGCGCGCGAGTTCGCCGATGCGGTGCACGCGCTCGGCATCCCAGGCATCGCCCTTCAGCGATTTCTCCAGCGCAGCAATCTCCGCCGGGTAATCGGGGAAGTCCCACCACAGCCGCAGCCCGCGCCCCCGGGAGAACGAGAAGGTGACTCCTACGTCAAAGGTGAGCGTCGGCAGCTTCGACAGCTCGCGCAACGCGGGCCGGTCCGCCCCCCAGGCGAGCGAGCCAGCCCACAGGAGGACCACCCAGGTCCCGAACAGACAGCGTCTTCCCACTTGATCCCCTCTCCCAGCGGCCCGGCCGCCTCCCATCAGCATTCGCGTGCCACCCTTGAGGCCCGGCAACTCACCTCGCCGCGGCCCATTTCCCGGGCGATGGCGCGCACCTCGCTGCGATGTAGGCCATGCGCCAAAACAGATTCCCTCTTCTCTCATCCACCTGGTGAATTCCTCTCGCGCCTGCAAGCCGCGCCCCCGCGACACGCATCCCCAGGCCCCTTCCCAGGCCACCGACCGCGTCCGGAACGAGGCGCAGGGGCGGTAGGAAGCGGCGCTCGTGGCGGCGAAACCAGGAGTATCGATACACCACGCGCTTGAGGAGAGAGACTTTGGAGATCCCACTTCGCTACGGCTTGAA
>JAAZEM010000025.1 GCA_012512265.1 Armatimonadota bacterium
CCGGGCGCTTGTGGCGGCAACGACGTGCTACCAGGCAAGAGTCTTCTCTTGAAGTATTCTGGTGAATACTTCGGGCTAGAACGGCGCGGGCTGGGAGGGGAAGCCCCAGAGGGACTTTGCCTGGAGGCAGCGCGGAGCTTCGAGCTCCGCGCGCGGGTGACGGAACACCCCGTGTGTGAGAGAGAGCCGGGCGGGCGCCGCACACCTGGAGGGCGAAGTGCCCGGCCACGGTCCATGCGAAGGGATCACGACGAGATGAATCCGATTCGATTGGCGTTGGTGGGTACGGGCGGTCGCGGGCAGATCTACGTGGACGTGGTCAAGCGCATGCCGGCCGGACGTGTGGTCTGGGCCGCGATGTGCGACCGCAACGAGGGCGTCTTGAACGACTTCTGCGACCGCAACGGCCTGACGGCGCCGCGCATCCTTTCAGTCGAGGAGCTGGTGCGCCGGAATGACATCGACGCCGTTCTGATCTGCACGCCGGATAGCATCCACCGCGAGCCAGCGGTGGCGTGCTTCGAAGCGGGGTTCCACTGCCTGGTGGAGAAGCCCCTCGCCACGACCCCGGAGGACGCGCGCGCGATCTGCCGGGCGGCCAGGCGTTCCGGCAAGCTGCTTCATCTCGGCTTCGTCTTTCGCTACGACCCGTGCATCCTCAAGCTGCGTGAGTTGGTCGCGGGCGGTGCCATCGGCCGGGTGATCGCCTGCATTACGCACGACGCGATCGGGTGGTTCCACGGCAGCACCTACATGCGCCGCTGGAACCGGTTCCGGAAGTTCAGCGGCGACATGCTCCTCCACAAGGGGTGCCACACCTTCGACGTCATCAACTTCATTACCGGGGCGTATCCGGCGCGGGTGGCCGCTTTCGGGGGCACCGAGGTGTTCCAGCCTCGGGAAGGCGCGGCGAGCCATTGCCACGCCTGCCGCCTGACCGACGACTGCATCTATTACACCGACCAGGGCCCGGAGTATCGCGAGCGCTTCTACAACACCGCCGGCCCCCAGGTGCTCCCCGAGGATATGTGCGTCTACAACAATGAGAAGGACAGCACCGACACGGTCAGCCTCACGGCGGAGTTCACCAACGGAATGCGCCTTTCCTACACGCTGTCGATGGTCTCGCCCCAGGGCCGGCGGCGCATGACGTTCATCGGCACGCGGGGCGAGATTCGGTGCGACATGGAGGAGTATCGCATCGAGTACTGGCCACTGCCGGACCGCCCGGTGGATGTGATCGAGGTGCCCCGGCCCACAGGCACAGGCCACCAGCATCACGACCGGGCGCTATTCTCGCACTTCCTGGAGCGCTTGGAGCAGGGCGACGACCCCGAGCGCGGCATCCTGGATGCCTACATGTCCGGGGCGATCCCCTTCGCCGCCCTCGAGTCGCTCCAGAAAGGAGAGGTCGTCGCGATCCCCTCGCCATAAGGAGCCGGCAAATTCAGGGGGCGCGGCGGGTCACTCCGCCCCGTCGCGCCAGACCAGGCGGACCGTGGTGACCCTGGGCGTGCCGCAGCCGTTGCGCGCGCCCAGCGCGAGCCGGTATTGCACCCACCGTCCGGCGGGGTGGTGGGGCGGGATCTCCCCGCCGCGCTCGTACCAGCTTCCCTCGCCGGCCGGACCCTGCCACGGGGTGGTTTGCAGGGCCTCTCGTGAAGCCGCGCTCCGGATCTGGGCGCGTACCCAGCACTTCGGCGGCACGGTGGCTTCCCACTCCAGGTGGTCGAGCACCGCTCCCTCCGGCAGGGGGAAGGGTGCCGAGGTGTAGTACTCCTCCGGCCCTCCATCCGCCTGGTTGCTGGCACCCACGCGCACCAAACCGTGCGGGCCCTCCGTGGGCAGGGGCGTGACGCGCGTGGGGCTGAAACCCTCGGGGCCGTTCCACCATACCCCAGAATGGCCCACGTGGTCGTTGTCGACCTTGTGGTAGCCGACCGCGAGGTCCACCCAACCATCCTCGTTGAAGTCGCAGGCGACAGCGCCCGCGGCGGAGTGCATGAAGAGGCGCGACCGCCTCTGCGCGCTGAAGCGGCCACCCGGACCGCCCCAGTAGATGAACGAATCGAGGTCGCGCGTCCGACCGTCGTGGTAGTTGGCGACGAAAATGTCGGGATGGCCGTCACGGTTGAAATCGGCAATCGCGAGCGCCTCGGCGCCCAGGGCGGGGAGCTGCGCGCGGCGGTCCTCGCGCAGGCCCTCGGGGCCGTTCCAGTAGATGTAGATGAAGGAGTCGTGCGGCCCTTCCAGCGAGGGGGTGTGCCCGCCGATCACCAGGTCGAGATAGCCGTTGCCTGTAAGGTCGGCTGCCTGGGCGCAGGCGGCGTGGAAGACCGAGAGCATCTGCCGGCGCTCCATGCTGAAGCCCTCGGGGCCGTTCCAGAGGATGAAGCTGCGGTCGCTGGCGATTTGCGGCACGAAAAGGTCGATCCAGCCATCGTTGTTCAGGTCGGCCGCGTACACCCAGCGCGGCTCCTGGTAAACTTCGCCATCGGCCTCCATCCGGATCCGGTGCGGGTTCTCCAGGTCATACCCCTCCGGCCCGCCGTAGAAGATCAGGAGCTCCGGGTTTCTGAAGCCGACGAAGACCAGGTCCAGGTAGCCATCGTGGTTCAGGTCTGCGCAACAGACGCCGTGGGCGCGGGCGGTTGGGAAGACAGTCGCTGGCTCGTAGGGGTAGCCGTCCGGCCCGCCCTTGAAGAGAAATGAGCCGGGATCGAGGTCGATAGCGTTCTCGGAGCAGTTGGCCGTGATGATCTCCACGTGGCCGTCGTCATCGATGTCGCAGCAGACGGCGTCCACGCAGTCGCGGCCTTTGAGGGCGCGCCGGTGCTCCGGCAGGAAGCCATCCGGGCCGCCGTAGTAGATCACCGGGTCGACGTCGCCCCCGGAGCGCCGCGCCCGGTGGTTGACCAGAATCACCTGTGGGCGTTCGGCCGGCTGCGTGCGGGCGATGAAGACGCGGCGTGCGTCGTGGCTCTCCAGCCAGACCGGCTCGGGCGAGATTCCCTCCCTGCTCGCCAGGTAGAGCAGCGAGTGGTACGTGAACGAGTCGGGAGTGCGGTCCTGGCAAAGGGCGATATCGGCGCACCCATTTCCGGTGAGGTCGCCCACCGCCACGTCGCAGGCACCATCGCTGGGGAGAGGCGTCCGGCGGACCTCATCGAAGCCGCTGGCGCTGCCCCAGTAGACCCAGCTGCACTCCTGGCCGTCGCGATGCCCGCGCGAGGCAAAGACGAGATCGAGGAACCCATCGCCATTCACGTCGCCCGCGGCAACCGCGATGGCATGTGGGCACCGGAAGAGCAGGGGACGGCCGATCTCGCGGCCGGGCAGCACCGGCGCGAGCAGCGCGTGCTCCTCGCCGGGGAGAAAGAGGTGGGGCGTGCCGTTCAGGACGATGATCGCCGGCACCGGGGCGATGGCGCGCACCGCCTCGGTTTCAGGGGCGAGCTCTTCCGCCTCCGCCTCGGGCGCGGGCGGAACCGTAGCTTGGACAAGCGTGCATCGATCGGGCGCCAGGCCATCCGGGCCACCCCAGTAGACCCGTGCCTGGCCCCCGCCCAGCACGTAGAGGTCATCGAAGCCGTCGCCATCCAAATCGCCCGCCGCCAGCTGGCCCGCCTCAACCGGGAGATCCACGTAGCGCCGGCGCTCAAACCCGAGCGGTGACTGTGGGAATAGACGGAGGGTGCCTGCGGTGACGAAGGCGAGGTCGGGCCGGCCATCGCCATTGAAGTCACCACAGGCCACCGCGCTCGCTCGGGGAACAGGGACCTCCACCTTGTGGTGCTCGCCCAGGCCGTCCGGACCGCCGTAGTAGATGAAGGCGTTCAGATCGGAGCGCGAGCCGTTGTAGTCCATAGCGAGCACCAGATCGTCGTAGCCGTCGCCGTTCAGGTCGAACACCGCGCCCGCGACCGACCCATCCGACGGCAACTCCAGGCGCGCGTCACCTGCGAAGGGATCCAGATAGACGTACACAGGCGGGCGTTCCCAGTGGTTCTGGCTGTTGCAGACCAGGAGGTCGGCCCAGCCATCGCCGTTCAGATCCATCTGGTGGATGCGCTGCAGCACGCCCGCGCGCGAGACGTAGAGGTTCTGCCCGCCATTCCCGAACGTGCCCTGCCGAAAGCTCTCGAAGCCACGGGTGACCCATTCACCAGCCATCGCTTCCTCCTTGAGGCCGTCCAGCGGCCCCTCCAGGAGTTGGCGCTGGCCCGAGAGTCTCCTGCCTTCGAATCAGGCGCGCGGGGGCTCGATTCCCAGCTCCTCGTAGAGGCGCTTCTCCGCTTCCGGGAAAGTGAGGCCGTGCCGGGCGCGCATCACCGAGAGACCCACGGGGGCGGGATACTCCTTGCCGGCGTGCCAGCGGGGCCCGACGTACTCCATCGCCTCGAAGAGGAGGTAACACGCCTCCTCGTAGGAGAGCCCGGTAAGATTGGCGATGTAGCGCGTCGAGCGGTCGATTAGCTTCAGGTTGCTCGGCACGACCCAGATCATCACGTTGCCGAGAACGCGGCCCAGGCGGACCATGGTGCAGGTGGAGAGCGCGTTCAGGAGCATCTTGGCCCCCACGCGCAACGGCAGGTTCAGGAGCAGATCCGTCTCTGGAACGGGAACCAAGATGGGGAGTGCCGACACCTCCCAGGTGGCGAGAAAGGCGCGCACCTCCTCGATGGCGCCCGGCCGTCCAAAGAAGAGGACCGCCGTGGCGGCCCCGCTGGCGTCCGCCTGCTCCAGACGCACGCGATAGAAGCCGTCGGGGGTGAAGAGCGCCTCTTTCTCCTCTTCGGTCAGGATCGCCGTCGCGGCATCGCCCGGCCCGATGGCGCGGTAGGGGAGACCGTCCAGGCCGATCCGGAAGCGGAGGATCTCCTCGCGCGAGATGCCGCGCACGATGGCGTGCTGTCGCTCCGCCTCGCCTGCCGGGAGCATCTCGCGCACCTCCTCCAGAGACCATTCCACCGGGGCGAGCGTGCGCTTCAGCAGGTGCTCCCATGCCGCGGCGGTGTCGTACGGCGGAAGGAAGAGGAACGACCATGACTCCGCGGCGTCCGGATCATCGAACTTCCGGAAGCTGGGAACGCAGAAGGTGGGCGAGCGCTCGGTGGTATCCGTGAGGACATCGATCCCGAGGCGGTCTGCGAAGTAGGTGTTCCGATGGCGCGCGCGGTAGACGCTCTCCTCGCGCGCGACGAGCTTTGCCAGGTCATCGCGCAGGGCCTCGGAAGCGAGGGTTGCGTGCATCTCCTCCAGGGCGCGAAGCGTTGCGCCGGGCACGTCCTCCTGTGAGTCAGCGCCTGTGAGGGCGCGCAGGACCATCTCCAGGATCGTCATCATCACACACAGCTGGATGCTGGTGGCCTGCATGCGCGTGGAGCCGGTGATCGCCATCGGGCCGGTGGTCAGGTTGATCTTGGTGATCCGCGGCTCGTCAATCACCTCGCGGCTGCGCTCTACGTTCTCGCGGAGGACGTCGTCGGGGTTGTTGTAGACGAAGAAGACGCGCGCACCGGCATCGAGGGCCTCCCAGGCGGTGCCGATCACGAAGGATGTCTCGCCCCCCTCGGTGATCGCGAAGACGACATCGCCGGCGCGCACGCCACGGTCGCGAATCTGGCGCCGGCCGAACTGGGTGTAATCCTCGAAGCCCTCCACCGACTTGATGAGCGCGAAGTCGCCGCCCGCCATGACGCTGAAAGTGCGGTCCTCCCACTCGTCCACGCCGGGCAGGCCCGAGGCGCGCCGGCGCTGCCAGAAGTCGCGCCAGATCGAATCGAGCTGGATGCTGAGGCGCCCGGTGGCGCCGCAACCGGTGAAGAAGAGCCGTCCGCCCGCGCGGAGCGCGGCGAGGACCTCGTCGCGGATGCGCCCGGGGGCGTCGCTTTCGACCCACTGCCGGTAGGTCTCGACGACATCCCGGTCTATATCGAACAGCACCTCCAGCCCGGCGGGGATGCTCTCGCCGGCCCGTTGGCTGAGCTGGGCGGAGCGCGGGTGCGGCGACTCGGTGAGCAGCTTCCCCAGGCGGAACTGGGTGGCTTCCGCGAGGAACTGCCTGGCGCGTTCGGCGGCGGTCTCATTGGCCATTGGATCACCTCCTGGCCCCGTGGATGGGGTATCCTCATGGTACCAGACGTAGGGCAGATGTCAAGAGCCAGATCCGGAGCGCCTCTCTTTGCAAAGCACGTGAAGGAACCGCTCGATCTAGCGGGAAATAACAGGTAGAAGGGTGGCCGCACTGCCCGGGGGCCCGCCCCTGAGCCCCAGTGCCATGCATTGCGTGCCAGAGGAGCCCCCATGCTCGTGTGCGCTTCGATGGTGGGGCGGGATTCTTGCGGCCAAAGGGGACAGACGAAAGATGCGTCGAGAGGAAAAACGTGGGTTTACATTGATCGAGTTGCTCGTCGTCAAAGCTATCATCGCCATACTAGCGGCGATTCTCTTCCCGGTATTCGCCCGGGCGCGCGAGAACGCGCGCAAATCGAACTGCTTGAGCAACCTGAAGCAGCTTGGAACGGCTCACATGATGTACTGCCAGGACTACGACGAGAGGACGGCGTCGTATCAGGACGTGCCAGCGGCCGCGGCTACCCGGTCGTGGATGAACATGTTCGAGCCGTACATGAAGAATACGGGCGTCTTGAACTGCCCGAGCGCGCCGGGCAAGTTTCGCGTCAGCAGCTCCGGCATGTACGTCAGTTACTACGGCGTGAACATCACGAACGTCAGCGTCAGCGGCGCTACACTGGACGTATCTCTTCTGCTATCGCCCGCTGGCGCAGATTGAGAATCCCGCAGAGACGCTGATGATAGCGGACCTCGATACAGAGGGGGTCTACCTGCGCTGGAACTCGGTGGAAAACCGGGCAAATAACGTGGCAACGCGCCACTCGGAGGGCACCTGCTGCGCCTTCTTTGACGGGCACGCCAAGTGGGTCAAGGCGGACGTGCTGCTGTCGCCCAGCTCGCTTCCGACGCTTTGGAAGGGTGGGCTCCCGTAGCTTTCCAGCAGGCTACCTGATGTGGGGCCGGGTGCTGTCTCCTGGGGGGCAGCGCCCGGCCCTTCTTGCGTTAACCGTTCGCCCTTCCTGGTTTCCTCAGCCGCAACAACGGGAAAGCTGTGACGGGGGGATGATGGAGCGTCAACCGCTGTCACGGAGTGTCCTCATTCTGGCTGTGGCGCTGGCCGGAGCTCTCCTTGCCGGGTGTCGCGGGGGCGGGGGGATAACGACCGGCTCCCAGGCGGCGCCTGCCGCGCGCCCGGGTGAGAACGCGCCGGCGCGGAGTGGGGCAGAGGCGTTGCCAGTGGAAGAGCGCCTCCGGGCGCCGGAGGGCTTCCGCGTCGAGCAAGTCGCCCAGGGGCTTCAGGGCGTGCGCCTGCTCGCGTTCAGCCCCGATGGTCGCCTCTTTGCCACCCAGCCCCGATCCGGCCGGGTGACTCTCGTGCCGATTGGCGGGGGCGCGCCCACCGCGTGGGCAACGGGCCTCAACCGGCCTCATGGGATCGCCTTCCACGATGGTTTCCTCTATGTGGCTGAGACGGATGCCGTCGTGCGGTGGAGGTATCAGCCAGGGGCACAGCGGGCGCCCGGGGCGCCGGAGCGCGTCGCCAGCCTGCCTGGCGGGGGCAGCCACTGGACGCGCACCCTCCGCTTCGGGCCGGACGGCAAGATGTACGTCTCCATCGGCTCCACCTGCAACGTCTGCATCGAGGACGACCCGAGGCGCGCGGCCATCCTGCAATTCGCACCTGATGGGAGCGGCGAGCGGATCTTTGCCAGCGGGTTGCGCAACACGGTGGGCTTCGATTGGGATGCCCAGGGCCGGCTCTGGGGCGTGGACAACGGCACCGACAACATGGGCGACAACTTCCCGCCCGAGGAGCTGAACCTCATTCAGGATGGCGGCTTCTACGGGTGGCCGTATGCCCACGGTGATTGCGTACCCGACCCGCGGTACGGTAGCCGCCGCCCTGAGATGGTGGAGAGGTGCATTCCCCCGGCATTCAAGATCACGGCGCACTCGGCGCCGCTTGGGATCATCTTCTATCAGGCGGAGCAGTTTCCAGAGGCATACCGCGGCGATGCCTTTATCACCCTCCACGGCTCGTGGAACCGGAGCGCCCCCAGCGGCTACAAAGTGATCCGCATCCACTTCTCGAATGGCCAGCCGGTGGCGATGAGCGACTTCATCACCGGTTTTGGGCAGGGGCGGGGCGCCTGGGCGCGCCCTGTGGGGATCGTCACCGGCCCGGATGGCAGCCTCTATCTGAGCGACGACCGCGCCGGGAGTATCTGGCGCGTCCGCTACACCGGCAGCAGCGGGTCGTAGAGGCCCGGACTCTTCCCTGCCTGCCGGCTTCTCGCTAGACCAAGGCAAGAGGAGCTCCCGCGTGGCATTCAGCGGTACGCCATCCCGGTCCATCGTCTCCTGATCCTGTGTCTCGCGGCCTGGGCGCGGCCTGGCCTCCGCTTATGCCTCTCACGCGCGCTCCTGCTCTTCTTCCTCTCGCCTGGAAGGGGGAACCCCGGCGGATATGGCGAACCAGCGTGAATAATCGCGGTAGCGGGCAGGCATGAGCGAGCCCTGCTCCGGAATTCGAGAGGATGAGGGCATGGAGAGGCGGATCCTTCTGGTTTGGGTGGCCGTGCTCGCGTTGCTAGTGCCCGCGGAGCGGGCAAACGCGGCCGAGCTACTGTTTGGGTGCGAGACAGATGCCGAGGTGTCGGCCTGGATGCTCCGGTCGGGCGGGCAGGACCGGCTGGCGCGAGACCCGGGCTACGCCACGCAAGGCGAGTTCTCCATGCGCTTTGTCACCCCCGCCTGGAAGGAGGGGATGGCGCAGTGGCCTGCATTCGAGGTCGAGCCGCCCGTTTCGGACTGGCGCGGCTATGACCGGCTCATGGTCGATATCACCCATCCAAGCGATGATGTGCACACGCTCTCGCTTTTTATCTCCGACAGGAAGGTGCCGTTTCGCGAGGGGCTCAGGTATCGGTTCGACCTCGCGGAGCGGGGCTACCGCCGGTTCATCGTGCCACTCAACTTCCCAGAGAAGGTAAACCGCGGTGATATCGGCATCCTCCACTTCTTCACGCAGCGCCCGCCTAGCGAGATGGTGCTCTATATCGACAACATCACTTTGCTGAGGCCGGGCGAGCAGCCTCCCGAGCCACGCGTCGGGTTCGCGGCGCAGGTGGCGAAGCTTTTCCTGGACAGCCTCGGTGGGCTCGACGCCGCTCTGGAGCAAAGCCGCGCCTCGCTCCTGCGCATTGCTGATACCCCGGCGCTGCGCCAGCGCGCGCGCGAGGAGATGGATGCCCTGGCGGCGTGCGCCCGTCGGGCGAGGGAGGAAGCCAGCTCTCCCACTCTCACCCTCGCGCGCCTCGAGACAATCCGGCACGAGCTGGAGGGGCTGCCGGGAGAGGCCCGGCGCGTGGAGTCCATCTTCCGCTTCCGGAAGGCGTTTGAGGGGTTGCGCCTGGGCGACACGCCCCTACTCGTTGGGTTTGCCACCTCGATGGAGAAGCTGCTCCCGCGCCGGATGCCGTTCGAGCTCTCGGTTGCCAGGCGCGTTGAGCTCGCCTTGGCGCGCAACGAGCGAGAGAGCCTCCAGGTAGCGGTGATGCCCCGTGATGGGGCACTGAAGGGCGTTCGCGTGAGCGTGACCGACCTGAAGTCGCGCTCGGGAGCCGTGCTGCCTGCCGCCCGGATCAATTGCGACGTGGTGGGCTATGTGGAGACGAAGGCACGCCCGCCCTACGAAGTCTCGCACGTGGGCTGGTGGCCCGATCCGATCCTCGACTTTCTCGGCCCCGTCGATGTGGCTTCGGGCGACCTCCAGAGCTTCTGGGTTCGCGTGCACGCCACGAAAGACCAAGCGCCCGGCCTCTATGAGGGCACGCTCCAGGTGGCAGCGGAAGGCGTGGAGCCACTCTCTTTCCCGCTGGCGGTGCGCGTCTACAACTTCACCCTCCCAGTCCACACCCCGCTCCCCACGGCGATCACCTTCAACGAGCTGAAATCGCAGATGGGCGGCGCAGAGCGCTGGGCGGAGATGAAGCACCGATGGGCCGACTTCCTCGCCGACTACTACATCGACTACGACAACCTCTACCGGCAGGGCCCGCCCGATTGGGAGATCGCCAAGCGGCTCCATGACGAGGGCCGGCTCGTCGCGTTCAATTTGGGGAACGTCTTCAACGCGGGCACCAAGGAGGATGGGTTTGATGAAGCCATCGCCGCGACGATAGCCCGGCTGCGCCCGGCCTACGAGAAGGCGAAGGAGCTGGGCGTCCTGGATCACGCCTACATCTACGGCTTCGACGAGCGCCCCAAGGAGCAATTCCCGCTTCTGGAGCGCTCCGCGCGGGCGCTGCGCCAGGCCTTCCCCGAGGTCCTCCTGATGACGACCAGCTACGACCATAGCTACGGGCTGGATTCGGAAGTGAAGACGATTGACGCCTGGTGCCCGCTCACGCCCAGGTTTGACCCGGAGCGGGTCAAGCGGGCGCGCGCCGCCGGGAAGAAGGTTTGGTGGTACATCTGTTGCAATCCGCACCGTCCCTACGCCAACTGGTTCGTCGAGTCGGACGCCATCGAGGCGCGCCTCCTCATGGGTGCCATGACGGCGAAGTACCGCCCAGACGGCTTCCTCTACTACGCGCTCGCCAAGTGGAACAACAACAAGCCGATCGAGACCGGACCGTTCACCGAGTGGAACCCCGTGAGCTATGTCACCTACCACGGAGACGGCTCCATCCTCTGCAGCGGCCCAGGCGGGAAGCCAGTCCCCACGATCCGCCTGGAGAACTACCGCGACGGCATGGAGGACTTCGCCTATGCCTGCATCCTGGAGGAGTGCATCCGGCGGTATGAGGCGAAGGGCGAGCGGCTTACCGCCCGCGAGCGGGAATGGCTTGCCAAGGCACGCGAGGCGTTGCCAGTGCCCGAGACGCTGGTGAATACAGTGGCCGAGTACTCGCGCGACCCGAAGGCGGTCTACGCCTGGCGCAACCGCGTCGGCGAGATGATCGACCGGTCCGGCGTGCCTGACCCGAACCCCTGGGGCAAGGCGTTCGGGGTGCGCGGCTTTGGAGGGTAGGCGATGGCAAGCGAGCGACCCAACCTCCTCTTGATCTGCGCCGACCAGTGGCGCGGCGATAGCCTGGGAGTGGCCGGCCACCCGGTGGTTGAGACTCCGCACCTGGACGCGCTCGCGCGCTCCGGGACTCTCTTCACACAGGCCTACTCGGCGTGCCCCTCGTGCATTGCTGCTCGGGCGGCGCTCTTCACCGGGCTTTCGCCCCGTCGCCACGGCTTCGTCGGCTACCGCGATGGCGTCCACTGGCGTTACCCGGTGACACTCGCGGGCACGCTGGCTGCCGCCGGGTATCATACGCAGTGTATCGGGAAGATGCACGTCTTTCCCGAGCGCAACCTGCTGGGCTTCCACAACGTGGTCCTGCACGACGGCTACCTCCACTTCGCGCGCAGTCAGCACCGGAACCATAGCCTGATTGACGACTACCTCCCCTGGCTGCGCGAGAAGCTGGGCGATCCCTATGTCGATCACACCGACACCGGCCTCGGGTGCAATGGCTACGCCGTGCGCCCCTGGCTCTACGACGACCGGCTCCATCCGACGAGCTGGGTGACTACCCAGGGGATCGATTTCCTCCGCCGGCGCGACCCAGCCCGCCCCTTCTTCCTGATGCTCTCGTATCACCGGCCGCATCCGCCGCTGGACCCGCCGCGCTCCTTCCTGGAGCGCTACCTGCGGAAAGAGCTGCCGTCGCTGCCGATGGGCGATTGGGTAGATCACGAGCTGCCGGCGCATCGCGGCCTGGATAGCCCGGTGCCGCGTGACCCCGAGGAGATCGACCTGGCCCGGCGTGCCTACTATGCCCAGCTCACGCACATCGATCACGAGATCAACCGCGTCTTGATCGCGCTGCACGAATACGGCCTTCTGGAAGACACGGCGATCCTCTTCACGTCCGACCATGGCGACATGCTCTACGATCACAACTACATCGCCAAGTCGCTGCCGTATGATGGCTCGGCGCGTGTGCCGTTCATCCTACGGCCTCCCGGGAGAGGCGTGTGGGATGAGAAGCCGGGGCAGGAGATCGACGCGGTCGTGGAGCTGCGAGACGTCTTCCCGACGCTCTGCGACCTCGCCGGGGTGCCGATTCCCGAGGGATTGGATGGCGCGAGCGTGCTCCCGCTCCTGCGCGGCGAGGAGCGCGGCTGGCGCGAGTATCTCCATGGCGAGCACGCTGCCGGTCCGCGGTCGAACCACTGGGTGACCGACGGGCGGGAGAAGTATGTCTGGTTCAGCCAGACGGGACGCGAGCAGCTGTTCGAGATCGCGACGGACCCGCAAGAGCTGCGCGACCTGGCCCCGCTCCGGCAGGATCGCGTCGCCTATTGGCGGCGAAAACTCATGCGCGAGCTGGAGGGCCGTCCGGAAGGCTTCGTTCAGGAGGGCAAGTTGGTGGCCGGAAGGCCGGTCTCGCCGGCGCTGGAGCACGCGGGCGTCGGTGTGTAGGCGGCGAAGAGAGGAAGTGGGGCGTTGATGGACGAGAGCGAGACAGGCGCGCCTGCGCAGCAAGAGGTGCCGGAGCCGCGAGAGGTGCCGGAGGGTTCGCCCACGCTCGAGGGACTGTTCGAGGCGGTGCTCTGGCACAGCCGGTTCCTGATGGTGGTCCCGGTCATCGTGGGGATCCTCATGGCTGCGGGCACCTTCTACGTGGCGTGCGTCGATACGGTCTACCTCCTCGGGCTGGCCAGTCGCATCGCCGACATCACGCTGACGGAGGAGATGCGCCAGGGGCTTCGCGCCGAGATTATGGCGAGCGTGGTCAAAGTGACCACCATCAGCCTGATTGGCGCCGCTCTGCTTCTCTTCTCCACCGGCCTCTACCAGCTCTTCATCAAGCGGCTCGCGGATGTGGAGCGCGCGGAGACGGCGGCTCTCCTGCGGATCCATACCCTGGACGCTTTCGCCGGCCGCCTGATCAAGCTGGTGATGCTGGCGCTCGCCATGGAGCTGCTGCACCACGCGCTTCTCCAACAGTATGCGGGCTCGCTCGACCTGCTCTTCCTGTCAGGGGCCATCCTCCTGGTTGGCCTGGCGTTTCTCTTCACCGTCCGCCTGAGAAGAAACTGAGGGGGGCATCCCCTGGGGCTGCTCCCATCCTTCTGAGAGCAAGACGGGCGCGACCGGCGCTCGCGCTGGATCGAGCCGGTGGCAGCCGCTGGCGGTGAGCGGCGTGCCGTTGGCGGAAGGGAGCGAGGCAGATGGTGCCGTATGATAGCCGGATGTTCATCGCGGTCGGCCTGGCTGTCGGGCTTGCCTGCGCGGCGACAGTCGCGGCTGGGGAAGCGAGGAAGCAGATGCCCGAGCCCTTGAAGCCCACAGTGGAGATCGAGGAGGACGTTTACCATTTCGAACCGGCGAACAACGGCTCGGACCCGATGTGGTGCTGGGGATCGACCTGCCTGACGCGGGCGGGGGGCGAGCTTTTCGCGAGCGGCCTGGAAACGCTGAAGGAGTACCGGCCGCTGAACAACGTGCGCTGGCTTCTCTTCCGGCGGGGTGCAGAGGGGTGGGAACGGGTCGCGGCGGATGAGAAGGGGCGCACGCGCGAGCCGTGCCCGATTGTTGGCTTCTCCGATGGCCAGCTTTTTCTCTCGGCCAACCCGACGCTGTTGACCGATCCCAAGGCTGAGGGCGGCGGCCCCGCGCGCCCGGAGATCCTCCGCTTCGACGCGAAAAACCTGAAGGCGGGCTACGAGACGCTCCTTCCCGAATGGGATGGTAAGCCTCCCTTCACGGAGCATACGTATCGCACCTTCGCGGCCGATGGCCCGGGGCGCGAGCTCATCCTATTCAACAACATCGGTTATGACTACGCCGAATGGTGCTTCCGCGACCGCGACGGGCGCTGGGCCGCGCGCGGCCGGCTCGCCTGGCCACCCAAAGAGGAGCCGGTGGAGGTGGCACCGTATCATGAGAAATCGGATCGGATCACCTACCCGAACGTGGTGCTGAAAGATCGCGCCGTTCACTTATGCGGCGCCGCCGCCTACAACACCTGGTCGCGCGTGACGACCCCAGACAAGATGGGGAGAAACTGGGGCAACCGCTGGCGTCGGCTCTACTACACCTGGACGCCTGATATCCTTTCCCGGCAGTGGAAAGAGTGGGTCCTCGTGGCGAATACCCAGGAGAACGGCGGCTGGCTTTTCCCCGGCGACCTTTGGGTGGGGCCGGATGGCACGGTGCACCTCCTCTGGTATGAGGGGCCGATTGGCAAGGCGCTGCGCGACCAGTTCTTTCCGGATATCAAGCGGACGTGGGCTTGGCGGTATGCCCGCATCCGCAATGGCAAGGTGGTCTACCGGCGCACTCTCCTGGAGGGTGGGGAGGGGATCAACACCGATACGGCGGGCGAGACTGGGGGAGCGCGCTTCCAGGTGACCCCGGACAACCGGCTTTTCGTCATCTACTTCCTGGTCACAACGGACGAGAGCGGGAAGCGCGTGCCATCCAACCGCGTGATGGAGATCCTGCCGGACGGCAGCCCGGGCGAGTCGGTGGTCTTGCCGTTGCAGCACCCGCTGCGCGGCTTCTTCACGGCGACTCATCGCGGGGGCTCGCCTCCTTCGACGACGGTGGACCTGCTGGGCTACCGCTACGGCACGCAGAACCAAATCAGCTATGCCCGGGTGCGCCTCTGGTGACGAGCCGTGAAAGTGGTGAGGGGAACACGATGGAGTGCGGCGAAGAGCAGGTGAAGGCGAGAAGCGCCGGTTTGCAGCAGGGCCGGAGGATGGGCCGGCTGGCGGCATGGACCGCAGGAGCGGTGGCTGCCGGCATGCTTCTCCTGGGAGGCGCGAGTATGGCGGAGAAGGGCAGGCGCCTGACGGGCGCATGGGAGTGCGTGGCGGAACAGGCGGCGTTCTCCACGCGTGATACTGCTGAAGGCGTTATCTTTCAAGGCAAGTTGTGGCTGAGCAACGGCTACCATGCCGGCAACATCCTCTCGCGCGACCTGTGGAGCTCCACCGATTGCGTGAATTGGACGCTCGTCAGTGACAAGACGCCCTATGATGGCTATAGCGAGATGGTCGTCTTCCAGGGGAAGCTGTGGGCGATCAAGGGGAGCGTTTGGAACTCGACGGATGGCGTCACGTGGGAGCGGGTGAGTGAGAAGACGCCGTTCGGCACGCGAGGCTATGGCGAGATCGTCGTCCACGATGGTAAGATGTGGCACCTGGGAAGCGGCAAGGATGTCTGGTGGACGACCGACGGCGTGCAGTGGACGTGCGCCACGCGGGATGCGCCATGGGGAGCGCGTTGGGCCTCGGCGGTCGCTGTCCATGCCGGAAAGCTCTGGCTGATAGGGGGCGCCACTCAGGAGACGAGCGATCCGCCTGAGAAGTACTATCCGAAGTTCACCACCCACAATGATGTCTGGTGCTCCGAGGATGGCGTGAACTGGACGCAGGTCCTGGAGCACGCGCCCTGGGCCAAGCGGATGTGGTTTCCCGCGGTCGTCTATGCCGGCCGGCTGTGGGTGCTTGGCGGGTTCAGCAACCGGCGGGGCGAGAACCTGAACGATGTCTGGTACACCGAGGATGGGATTACCTGGGAACGCTTCGAGTCGCCGGTGGTCTTCTCGCCGAGGCACGAGCCAACCTGCTACGTCTTCCAGGACGCGCTGTGGGTGGTGGCAGGGAACGCCTGGCCGCTGGTGAACGACGTGTGGCGATTGCGTGTCGCCGAGTGAGGAGCGCGAGATGAGAATCGGATGGGCATCGGTTGATATTACCCCGGATCGGCCGGTCGTGCTGCGCGGGCAGTTTCACGCGCGCATCTCCAATCGCGTGAATGACCCCCTCCTTGCCACCGCGCTTGTCCTGGCGGATGAGGGTGCGGGCGAGCATGTTGTGATGGTCTCGTGCGATCGCGTCGGGGTCCCGGGCGGGATCGCGCAGCGCGTGCGCGAAGCGGTGGCCTCGCGGGCGAAGGGGCTGGATGTGCAGCGGATCTTCCTCAGCGCGACGCACACGCACACCGCGCCGGAGATTGAAGAGGGCCAGTATCCTCCCCAGGGTCCCGAAGTGATGACGCCCACGGAGTATGCCGATCTCTTTGTGGAGCGCGTGGCGGAGTGCATCGTGCGCGCCTGGGAGAACCAGGCTCCGGGCGCGGTGGGCTGGGGCTATGGCCACGCCGTAGTCGGGCACAACCGGCGGGCATCCTACTTTGGCGGGGAATCCCGCATGTATGGCGCCACGAATACCCCTGAGTTCGAGCATATCGAGGGCTATGAGGATCATGGCGTCGATCTCCTCTACACCTGGGATCCCGTGGGACGCCTGACCGGAATGATCATCAACCTGGCGTGTCCTTCTCAGGTGACGGAGGGTGAGTACTACGTCTCGGCGGACTTCTGGCACGAGGTGCGCGTCGAGCTGGCGAGGCGCCTGGGCGAGGGCCTCTTCCTGCTTCCCCAGTGCTCGGCGGCAGGCGACCAATCGCCGCATCTCCTGCTGCACGCTCGCGCCGAGGAACGGATGCGCCGGCTGCGCGGGGTGACAGAGCGCGAGGAGCTGGCCCGGCGGATCGCCGACGCTGTGACCGACGTGCTTCCCCTGGCCGAAACCGACAAGCGTTCGGATGTGCCGCTGCGGCACGCGGTCCGGACGCTCCACCTCCCGGTGCGCCGGATCACCCCTGAGCAGTACGAGCAGGCGTGTCGCGACTACGAGACGCTCGAGCGCCAGGAAGTGCCGGAGACCGACGTAGCCGCGTTCTCCCGCCGCTACGTGATGCTGAAGCGCTGCCAGCGGGTGATGGAGCAGTATCGCGCCCAGGATGAGAAGCCGACTTTCGCGGTGGAGACACACCTGGTGCGCGTGGGCGACGTCGGGTTTGCCACCAACCCGTTCGAGCTCTTCCTGGACTACGGCGAGCGGATCAAGGCGCGGTGCAAGGCGGTGCAGACGTTTATCGTCCAGCTGGCCGCAGGCGGTGGCGGCTACCTGCCGACGACGCGCGCCGTGGCCGGCCAGGGCTATGGTGCGGATCCGGCGAGCAACCGGGTGGGCTCCGAGGGCGGCCAGGTGCTCGTCGAGGAGAGCCTCGCGACGCTGAACAGTTTCTGGGAGGAGTAGGTCCCAACGCGTGTTGCCGGACACTCGCGGGAGTGGGCGAGCGGTTTTGGCGGTTTGCGTCGGAGTGTCGGCTTCAGCCGGCGAGGGCGCCACTGCGCCGTGCCCGCGCGAGAGCGCACGGGGCAGGGGACCAAGGCGGGATTTCGAGGCGTCTCGGGTGGCTGGCGGCAGCAAGCGGCGAGCCGCCCGACGGCTCCAGACGCGTGAAAGATGATCCAGATTTATAAAGAAGGAATCTGGAGCCGGCAGTAGAACGTAATAGTTATGCGAGAATGGGGGCGCGTGCAATCACACAGATAGTGCACGCACAGCGATTGGGCGCCGGGCATGACGAGGCCCGGCGGCAGCGGCGCAGACCGCTGCCCCGCTGCGTGCTCCACAGGACTCTCGCGACGAGCGCGTGTCGTGTGCGCGCTGGCCGTGGGGGGCATGTGGCGCGGCGGGTGGGGAACTCCTGAACAACCGGGGTGTGCCCCGGTGGGGTTGGAGACGAGAGGCGCCTCCGGGGTGGGCGCGCAATCGCCGCCTGGAGCAGATCGCTCTGGGGCCGAAACCCACTGCAAGCAACACGGGGCGCGGGAGAAGACCGCGGCGGGAGATAAAATTGGAAGCCCGTCGAGGCCCGTACCCCAACGAGAGGAGTGTGGCTTTACTATGACTGACGACCGGGACGAGGGACAGCAGGTGACGGTGACGGGGGGCCAGCCCGAAGAGGCCGTTACCATGGAGCAGGCCCTGGAGGCTGCCGAGGAAGGGCGCAACGGCGACGCGGCCCAGCAGGGTGCCGCGGACGATTTCGCGCGCGCGTTCCGACCCTTGACCGAGGGCGACATTATCAAGGGCACCGTCGTTCACATCGACCGTGAAGGCGTGCTCGTGGACGTCGGCACCAAGTCGGATGGCTTGATTCCGCCCGTTGAGTTGTCCCGCGAGGGTTCTGTGGCCGCCGAGGATGTGGTTTCCATTGGCGACACCATTGACGTGTACGTTCTCGACGCCGAGGACCAGGAAGGCAATCTGATCCTTTCGAAGAAGCGCGCTGACTATGAGAAGGCGTGGCATCGGATCGAGGAGTCCTTCGAGACAGGCAAGGTGATCACCGCGATGGTCACCGACCGCGTGAAGGGCGGCCTGGTGGTCGATCTGGGCGTGCGCGGCTTCGTGCCGGCTTCCCACGTGGGCAGCGGCAAAGTGCGCAACCTGGAGAAGTACATCGGGCAGTCGCTGCCGCTCAAGATCATCGAGATCGACCGCGACCGAAAGCGCGTGGTGCTTTCGCACCGGCTGGCGGTTGAGGATGAGCGCGAGCGCCTGCGTGAGCAGCTCTTCGCGACGCTGGCCGAGGGCCAGATCCGCGAGGGCGTCGTCCGCCGCGTGACGGACTACGGCGCGTTCGTGGATATCGGCGGCGTGGATGGCCTGCTGCACGTCAGCGAGATGTCGTGGACCCGGATCAACCACCCGAACGAGGTGGTGAAGGTCAACGACCGCATCCATGTGATGGTCCTCAAGGTCAACCCGGAGGAGGGGAAGATCTCGCTGGGTCTGCGCCAGATTCTCCCCGATCCGTGGGCCGACGTGGATAAGCGCTACCACGTGGGCGATGTATGCACGGGCAAAGTATCGCGCCTGGTGCCCTTCGGCGCGTTTGTCCAGCTGGACAATGGCATCGAGGGGATCATTCCAAATGCGGAGCTGGCGCACCGGCGTGTCAACAAGCCGGAAGGGGTGCTCTCTGTGGGCGACGAGGTGATCGTGAAGGTCATCAACGTGCGCGCCGAGGAGCGCCGCATCACCCTCAGCCTGCGCCAGATGCAGCTGGATGAGGAGCGCCGCGAGTTCCGCGAGTATCAGCGCGGGCGCGGAGGTGCCTCGGACCGCACCACCATCGGCGACGTCGTAGGCGATCTTGCCGCTAAGATGCGCCGCTCGCGCCGCGAGCGGAGGGAGCGCGAGCGCGTCGATCTCGAAGACTACGCAGAAGAGTTCGAGGAGCTCGAAGAGATCGATGCCGACGAGCTTGCCGAAGGACCCGAGGAGGCTGAAATCAGTGATGAGGGGCCCACGGCGGAGCAATCGGAGTCGGAGCAGCCGCAGGCGTAGTGCACATCAAGTGACCTGCCGGCTGTCGCCCGCAACGGCGGCGGCCGGCGGGTTACGCTCCTTCCCCAGTCGAGAGGCCCCCGATGCGCGTCGTTGGCATCACCGGCGGGATCGCCACGGGAAAGAGCACCGTGGCGGCGATGTTCAAGGAGTGCGGCGCCGCTCTGATCGACGCCGACGCGCTGTCGCGCGCTGCCGTCGAGCCCTGCCAGCCCGCCTATCATGCTGTGGTCGCCCAGTTCGGAACCGGCATCCTTCGCGACGACGGCACCCTGGACCGGCGCGCGCTCGGCGCGCTCGTCTTCCGTGACGCCGAGGCCCGCCGGCGCCTCGAAGCGATTATCCATCCCTACGTGGTGCAGGCCATCCAACGGCAGCTTGCCGAATGGCGCGCCAGCCCTTCTCCTCCGCCCCTTGTCGTGGTGGAGATCCCCCTTCTCTACGAAGCCGGCCTGGAAGAGATGGTCGACACGGTGGTCGTTGTCTCCTCGGAACAAGCCACTCAGCTCCAGCGTCTAATCACCAGAACGGGCCTGGCGCCTGAAGAGGCGATGCTCCGAATTGCCGCGCAGATGCCCTTATCTGAGAAAGAGGCGCGCGCCGCGCATGTGATCAGCACCGACAAACCCCTCCAGGCCGTGCGCGAAGAGGTCCGCAGGCTCTACGAGGATCTCCTGGCCGGGGAGGGGAGCGAGCTCGACGGCCCCACCTCGTAGGCCGACGCATGGCAGCAAGGCTCCGTTCCTGGTTTGCGCGCGCTCCCGGCGCACGGGACCGGCGCGCAGTGAAAACGGCATTAGAGGAACTTCCCCGGGATGCCGCGAAATTGCACATAAGCCTGTCCTACACCGGGCCGGCACTTCGGCGTCCGGAGGTGTGGGCAAGCGCGTTGGCTTCCCACAGGAGTGGTGGCAAGAATCTCGGCTCGGCGGGGGGTAGGAGCAGCCGGTTGGAGTTGCAATCGCACGGGCGTTGTGCTATAATCTGCGAGGGCGTGGTTGCGTCCCTTCAGAGCATATCCACGGCTGCCAACCGAACCTTCGTGTCCTTCCGACGCAATCGCCACAGACGCCAGCGGGTAGCCGAGTAGGAGGGTGTCCCTGCGTTGAAAGAGAGATCTGCTGGGCGGACCAGGCTGTTTCTGGCACTCTTCGGTAGTTTGCTTTCCCTCACTCTCGGAGTTGCTTTCGGGGGCGGATCGGTTCGCCTCCCAGGGGTTACTGTGCCTGCGGGCGCGCGCGATGGACGCGCGCCGGCAACCTCTGCCATGGCGACAGGCCTTCCAAGGGTGTTCGGGAGCAAGCGAAAGCAACCCCTGGGCACGCGCGAGCGGCCCTACCTGAACCTGACCAACCCGGGGCAGCGTCCGGGCGGCGGCCGTGCGATCCCGGTTCAAAACGTGAACCTCACCCGGTCGCCGGCGGATGATACCGATCCGGTCTGGTCCCCGGACGGCACGAAGATCCTCTTTGCCAGCAACGGCGAGGACACGAACGGCGATATGCGCATCGACAAGGTGCGCGACGATGGCACCTACCACATCTGGATCATGAACCCGGATGGGTCGGGCCAGAAGCAGTTGACCCACGATCCCGGCAACCAGGTGGAGCCCGCCTGGTCTCCCAACGGCCTGCGCATCGCCTACGCCTCCAATGAAGAAGGCGACTACGAGATCTACCTCCTCACTCTCTCGACCGGGGAGAAGGCCAAGCTACCCGTCGGACCGAGCGAGGAGCGACATCCCACATGGGCTCCCGGTGGCGATACGCTTGCCTTCTCGAGCGACCGCGAGGGCCTGCCGAAGATTTATAGCATGAAGGCGGATGGCCGCCACTTGACGCCGCTCACCAAGGGCCCGAGCGAGGATCGCAACCCGGTGTGGTCTCCCGATGGCCAGACCATCCTCTTCGAGTCGAACGGTGTCGATAGCGACGGCGACGGCGTGATTGATGCGACCACGAACACCACCCGCGTGTGGCGCATGTCCTATTTCGGGTCGCAGCAGCAGCAGTTGACCGCGTTCGAGGTGCCCGACGGCACGGTGATGGACCGCAATCCGGCGTGGAACAGCGATGGCAGCGCCATCCTGTTCGCGTCCAACCGCAAGGATGCCGATGGCGATGGCACCTGGGATACCGTGGGCGATTTCGATGTCTACGAGTACCCCCTCGTCGTTCAGGGCGGCCTGGTGGCCAACGCGGAGACGCCGAATAGCAGCTCGGCGATCAAGCGCACCCAGCTCTCCCCGAGCGAGATCGAGCCGCTCACGGGGAATGAGGACCACCCCGGGCTCTTCCCGATTGTGGACTTCAAGAACCCGAAGGTGATGTACGTCACCGATCAGGGCGGGGCGCGCGACATCTGGCTCACCTCGATCACCGACATCACCGACCCGCGGCTGGAGGCGCTGCCTGAGATCACCCCCAAGCTGACGATCCCCGGATCTACCGTGGTGATCAACGCCCGCGTGAGCGATCTGGAGAGCGGCGTCAAGGCGGTGTATGCTCAGATCCGCGACCCAGATGACGCCGTCACCGATGCCCAGGGGATTGACCATAAGGTCTATTACGTCCAGCCGGACAATCCCGACTCGGCGGCCAACCCCATGCCGATCTGGAC
The DNA here is from genome assembly GCA_012512265.1 of Armatimonadota bacterium. Classification (GTDB taxonomy): domain Bacteria; phylum Armatimonadota; class JAAZEB01; order JAAZEB01; family JAAZEB01; genus DUUU01. Next base: position 21,922 of record JAAZEM010000025.1, read on the forward strand.
GGAAGTCGACGCGCACATGGTCCACGCGACCAACTACACCTACCACATTCCGCCCTATCAGCCGCGCATGGACGACCTCTCGGCGCTGAATTTCGCCGTGCCGCCGCACGATGGCTGGCTGCAGCTCTACGATGACGGCGACCCGAAGCATGGCGATGCCGTCGCGGGGGATGGGATCTATAGCAATTCCTGGAAGACCCCCAGCAACGCTCAGAGCGACTTCTACCTGGACATCATTGCCTACGACAACGCGGGCAACTGGAAGATCTACGACGGCATTGCCGGCTTCAGCACGCAGCAGTTTACGGCGACGCATGGAATCCTGCTCGTGTTGGACTATGTCCACGGGCAGAAGTTCATGCAGGGCGACCGGTCGAACTTCACCTACGCCAGCGAGTACTTCCCGATGTGGTTCCCGGTGGAGAGCTACTACACCCGGAACCCAACCGGAATGCCGGCGTCGCTCATCAATTTGGGCGCCTACGCGGATAACATCATCAATATCGATGACTTCGGCGGGGTTCCGCCCGCACCGCCGGCGCTCTCCATCCCACCGAGCGACACCTTCATCCGAAGCATGCCGGAGGAAGGCTACGATGTGTGGCGGGTGGTGTGCCGGGGCCGGCTGCCACCGGATGTGCTCGCCGCGTATCTGCCGCGCGTCGTCGAGCAGCCCGACTTCCAAGATCCGTATAACGCTGTCCGGCAGCAACTCGTCGCGGACAGGGGAATCGTGTGGGTTAGCCCGTACTCCGGGAACCTCTGGGTGGGCGAGGGCACCATCGTCGATGGCGACACTCAGGCGAAGCTGATCAACTTCCTGGACCGTGGCGGCCGGCTTGTGGTGACGGGTCAGGACGTAGCCTGGGCGCTGACCGGCGATGGCGTCGTGAAGGAGCCGCCGCTGCTTGCCCGCATGGGCGTGCAATATATCGATGATGCCCCTTCGTGGACACTCACGGGCGGGGCGGCCGATGACCGCTACTTCCTGACCGGTGCGGGCGGCCAGGTAACCACCCAGCCGTGGGCTACCCACTGGCACGCGGAGGCGCAACCGACCGCGCTGCAGATGCCGGTCTGCTTCTTCCCGGTCATCCAGGCGTGGGGCTCCACGCCGTTGCTCGGGGTTTCAACCAGCTCGACGACCGCTCGCGAGCAGGGCAACAACTGCAGCACGGACGCCGCGGGCAACCAGTTGTGGATGGACGGCATTCTGCCGGTGGCGCCCTCGCAGACGCTGTATAGCTACCGCTCGCCCAATACGGGGATCAGCGGGCGCACCGATGCGGTCGCCGCTGTGTATCGGCGCGACCCGGAAGTCAACTCGCGGAGCGCGTTCTTCGCCTTTGGCTTCGAGGGGATTCACCGCAAGTACGCGTCTCACAACCCCTACGGGTTGCACTGCGAGGACCTCCGGCACAACCTGATGCACAACCTGATCTGCTGGATGCGCACGGGCACCTTCTACGGGGTGGTGCAATTCACGGCGGGGTTGGGGCCGGCCAAGGGCGCGCTGGTGCAGGTGTTCGAGGAGAGCGTTCCGCTCAATGAGGAGCGCCTTGTGGGCCAGGCGTTCACGCGCGAGGATGGCACCTTCGAGATTGAAGGCCTCCCGCCCCTCGTTTACCGCGTGCGTGCGACGCTGCCCGGTTATACCTACCACGCTCAGCGCAGTGCGGTGTGTGGCGCGGGCCGGCAGGAGGTGAACTTCCGGCTCAGCGAGGCGCCGGCTGGCTGGATCTCTGGCAAGGTGAGCGAGCAGGATGGCGTGACCCCGATTGAGGGCGCCACGATCACTGTCACCCTGCAGGGCGAGTATGAAGGCGAGCAGATCGTCCGCACCGCCACGACCGACCACATGGGCATCTACGCGGTGACGGATCTACCGACCGGCCAGTACCGGGTGACCTGCGTCGCCGATGGATTCGCCGAGCAGCAGTATCCCACCCTGGTCACCGTGAATCCGGGGACCGAGGCTCAGAACATCAACTTCGTCATGGGCGGGATGCCTGGCGGAGTGGTGGGTACGGTGACACGGCAGTCCGATGGCCAGGTGGTGGTCGGCGCCACGGTGGAGCTGCGGAGCGGCACCACGCTCGTCGCGAACACGGTGACGGATGACACGGGCCAGTTCGCCTTCCAGAATGTGCCGGCAGGCACCTACGAGCTCACGGTTACGGGAGCTGCAGGGATCCTGCCAACGAGCGTCACCGTGGTAGTGGAAGCGAACGCCCAGGTGCGCCGCAACGTGGTGGCGAATACGCCGCCGCCGGCGCAGGTGGCCGGTATGGTCACCGATGCCCTGGGCAACCCGGTCACGGGCGCGAAGGTGGACGTGGTCAGCGGCGGCACCGTGATCAAGACGGCGGTCTCCGGAGACGTGCAGACGGAGGGCACGAATCAGTTCAACTATAAGATCACGGGGCTTGCTGCAGGCAACTATGAGATCAGGGCGAGCAAGGGCGGGTTCACCGGGAGCAGCGCCTCGGTGCGGCTCTCGGAGAGCCAACAGCTGTTCAACGTGAACTTCACCCTGGAATCGCTCCACGTCTATTCGAGCGGCCTGACGATGGTCTCCGCGCCGTACGACTACAGCGATGTTGACGCCGCCAACTTCCTCGGCCTGCCGGCGAACCAGACGAAAGTAGCGAGCTGGGTCGGCAACCGGTACGCGTTCTACCCGGAGAACCCGGCGGATCGCTTCCGGATCGGGAAGGGCTACTTCCTGTTGCTGGAGAAGCCTGTGGTGTTGACGCGCGAGGGCAAAGCGGCGGACACCTCGAAGCCGGCGACTCTGAACCTGACGGCCGGATGGAACATGATCGGGAACCCGTTCCCGTTCTCGGTGAACTGGTTCGATGTCAAGGTGCAGGTCGGCCAGGAAGTGCTGACGCTCCAGGATGCCATCGCGCGCGACCTCATCAAGAACGCGCTGTGGACCTATGGCAACGGTGAGTATCGCCTGGCGTTCCAGCTGATGCCGTGGGCAGGTTACTGGGTGAAGACGACGCAGGATCTCGTCTTGCATATCCCGAACGTGGCCGCACGTAGTGCGACGCCGGATCCGTACCGCACGCGCGCGGTATCGGATGAGAGCTGGGTCCTGAACCTGGTCGCCACGGCGGGTGGCTATCGGGACGCGTCGAACTACATCGGTACCACTCGACGGGCACACGACGGGTATGATGTGGGCCTGGATGTGCCGGAAGCTCCGCCCACTGGCATGAGTGGGTGGGTGCAGCTCACCTTCCCGCATCGCACCGGCTGGGGCCGCGAGGCAGGCGATTATGCCGTGGATATGCGCTCGCCAGTTGGCGCAGAGCAAGTGTGGGAGTTCGAGGTGAGCACCAGCGAGGCGAACACCGACGTGGTGCTGAGCTGGCCCAACATTGGGCAGCTGCCGCGCGCCTACACCGCCATTCTGGAGGATGTGGACACGGGCGCGCGACGCTATCTGCGCTCGCTCGGAGGCTACGTCTTCCGGTCTGGCGAGCAAGGGGGAACCCGGCGGTTCCGCCTCAGGGTTACGCGGCAGGCGCAGGCGCGTCTGAGCGTGACGAACCTTCGCATTCAACCGAATCGCGCGGGCGGGGCTACCCTGTCGTGCGACTTCTCGGACGCCGTCTCGGTGCGTTCGGAGATCCGAACGGCCAGCGGCCGCCTGGTGCGAGAAGTGGTCGGCGGTGAGGCGCGCTCGGCGGGTACCAATAGCTTCTTCTGGGATGGTCGGGACCAACGCGGGAACGGCCTGGGTTACGGTCTGTACTTCTGGTTCGTGGAGGCGTCCGCCGAGGATGGCCGAAGCGTGAAGGAGTTCCGCCCGTTCATTCACGTTCGATAGTTCAACACAGTGGCCGGCCGCCGGGCCCCCGAGTGGGTGCCCGGCGGCCCGGCAGAGTATCCGTGGAGGGGGATGCTTGTGAGATACCTCAGGCGCAGCCCTTGGTCCCGGGAGGTAGCCCGGGGGCTTGTCGTGCTCTTCCTTTGGCCGCTGGTGCTCTGTACGCTTGTCGGAAAGAGCGCGCAGGCGCAGTCCAAAGTGAAGACGATCGCGGTGATGGATTTTGAGAACACAACGAAGCGGCAGGGTGCCGCCCTGGGCCGGAAGGCGGCGGATGCCGTTGCCCTCCAGTTGTCTCCCGCTGCGTATGAGGTGCTCTCGCGCGACGCCGTCGCCCGGCGGATTGCGACGCTGGGCCTCAGCACGCCGCTGGATCGGAATGGCCTGGCAAAGCTGGCCGCCGGCATGAGGGAGGACGGCCTCACCGAGATCTTCACCGGGCGTGTGTTGACTGCGGATGTGCGCAAAGGCATGCCGCGCCAGGCACACGTGCGGATCGAGATCCGCGTGATGGATGCCGACACCGGCGAGTTCACGAATGGGGCCGTCGGCGATGCCTCCAGTAGCCCTCGGCATGAGGATGTGAGCGCGGATGTGCTGATCGACGAGGCGCTCGGTAAGGCGGCGTTCCAGGCCGTCACGGCGCTGCAGACGCGCACGATCCCGCGGGGCACCGTCCTGATGAACAAGGGCGGCGAGGTGATCATCAACATCGGTGCGGAGCAGGGCGTGAGCGCCGGCATGGAGATGGTGATCCTCCGCGACAAGATGAAGGTCGCCCGCGTGGAGGTGGTCTCGGTCACCAACCGAGATTGCACGGCACGCGTGAAAGAGGAGATCCGCGGGATTTCGCCCGAAGACGAGGCGCGCGCGATCTACGCGACCAACGTGGATGGGCGCATCCTCTCGACTACCGGTCTGGATAAGCAGAAGAAGGGGCCGCGCTTTGGTTCGATCCTGAGCGTGCTGGCGGGCATCGGCCTCCTCTTCCTGGTCGGCAAGATGCTGAAGAGCAAGCACCCGCGCAATGTCGGTGCCACCGGCGTGAGGGCGGTTGCGACACTCGATGGGAACAACCAGCCGGCGGTCCGCATCTCTTGGAGCCGGCCTGCAACGCCCTCTGGCCTCGACCTGCTCGGGTTCAAGGTGTATCGCAGCACCACGCGCTACGGAAACTACGAAGTGGTGGCGCAGGTGGCTGGCCCGAATGAGAACCAGGTGTTCGATACGACGAATGACCGCACCATCGAGGTGACCTACGGCGGCTCGAGCGATGGTGGCAGCTCCGACCTGGATACCGATGAAGTGGATGTCACCGGTGTGCGCCCAGGCACGACCTACTACTACCGCGTGACGCGGCTCATCGTGGAGTCGTCTACCTCGGGTGGCGGCAGCGGGGATGCCGGTGATGTCGAGTTCAACGTGGTCGAGACCGACTACAGCCCGCCCACCGAAGGGGCGACGCCGCTGAACCGGCCTCAGATCATGTCGCCGTTGGACAACGATAGCCTGAACCTGACGAATCAGGTGTTCCAGTGGCTCTCGGTGGGTGGTGGCGATCTTTACCGCCTGCAGGTTTCGGATAGCCCGACCTTCGAGCCCGAGCGCACGTTCAACAGCCCGGATGATGACCCGCGGATGGCGCTTCCGGGGGCTGGTGACAACCGTGCCATGTCGGCATCGTTCAACCTGAGCACGCGCTTCCCCGGGATCAACCCGAACACGGGACAGACGCAGCAGCAGACGCTCTTCTGGCGGGTCGGGGCGCGGCACCGGTCTGACGGCTTCGCGCCAGAGCCCGATGGGTTCATCTTCTCGGACGCGGTGCGCGTGGAAACTACGGAGTTGCCGCCGCCGCCGGTTCAATAGGGGCTGGTTTGGTGGACGCTACGGAGAGAGACGGATGACGACTCAGCGTTCGAGAGATGCGAGGGCCCCCTTGGGCGGGATGGCGACCCGGCGGATGTCGGTGGCGTTGATCCTCACTGCCCTTGCCTGGTGCCTGAGCGGCGTCGGGGCCTGGGCGCAAGTGACGGAGATCCCCACGAAGGGGCAGCTTCGGGTGATCGGGCTGCGGGTGCAGTTCGTGCCGGATGCGCCGCCGCGCGATGACGACGGCGAGCCGGTGGGCACCCAACGCCCGGCCACGCGGTTCCAGGCGCAGCACAACAGCGATTACTTCCGCGAGGTGATGAGCCGGGTCCGCGCCTACTTCCTCGAGGTCTCGATGGGGCAGCTCGATCTCGTGCCGACCATCCAGTCGGTGCCTGTAACCGAGACGACCTGGGACAAGGACGAGGATTACTATGGCGAGGACGCGGCGGCGCCGGCGCGCACAGCGGAGCTGATCCAGCGGGCGATCACCCTCTCGGAGTCCCAGATCGACTTCCGACAATACGATCTCGTGGTCGTGTTTCACGCCGGAAATGGGCAGGAGTCGGACTTTGCTGGCGCGGATCCGACGCTGATCCTGTCGCGGGGCATCCGGGGCACGTTCACTGGCAGCGGCAAGAGCTTCCCGGCCGCGGTGCTTCAATCCGCCGGGGAAGTGGCTCCGGCGGCTGGCGAGCGGCTGAGCATCGTGGGACGCCTCTGCATGGGGATCATGAGCGTGCTCGGCCAGGGCGCCATGCGCACCGGCGAGGGCCTCGGCGCAGCCGGGGATGATAGCTACGTCGGCTACTGGGATCTGATGGACCGTGGGTGGATGCTCGGCGAGCGGCTCACGACGTCTGGGCGTCCAGATTGGTCGAGCCCGGCGCATCCGAACCCGGACACGAAGATACAGATGGGCTGGGTGCAGCCGATCCTCTTGCGTGATAATCTGCCGGGTGCCGAGATCACCCAGGTGGCCACCACCGGCCAGGTGTACCGGATGTGGCGCGAAGGCCAGAACGGCCAGGAGTACTTCCTGATCGAGAATCGGCAGAAGGTGGGCTTCGATGGCTACCTCCCGGAGGCTGGCCTGCTGGTGTGGCGTATCAACCGGGCACTCCCAGGGCAGCTGGGTCCTGGGCAGCTTCGCGTCTCTCTGCTGCAGGCGGATGGCCGCCAGGATATTGAGAACGGGGACAACGCGGGTGACGCATCGGACCCGTTCCCTGGGCAGCTGGCCAGAAGAACGCTGAACGACGACACCGTTCCAAGCCTGCGTGATTCCAACGGCGTGGCGACGGGAGTCTCCATCACCGAGATCTCGGCGCCCGGTCAAGTGATGACCGCCAACCTCTACGTCGTGCCGCCGATGATCCTATCGTGCCGGCCCAAGCCGAACTTCTCGACGGAGAGCGTGACGCCGACGTTCCGAGTCTCGTTCAGTGACGCGATCGACCCGGCATCGATCCTGGTGGAGTTGGATGACCGGATCGTGGTCAGCGAAGCCAATCTCAGCCGGTACTACAACGCCGCGACACGCGAGCTGACCTATCGGACGAACCAACTGGCATTCGGCCAGCACGTGATCCGCGTCTCGGTGAAGAATAAGACTAAGACGGTGACGGAATCGACGGGGAACCGGGGATTCCGAGTGAACTTCCGGACGATCCCGGCCGGGTTGCGGATGGTCTCGGTTCCGTATCTGCTCGCCGCGCCGGAGAATACTCCGCAGAGCGTCTTCGGGGCGACAGCCGGAATGCTGGCGCGCTGGGTGCCATCGAAGCAGGACTATCGCTATTGGCCGCATCCCGAGGCCGGCTTCTATCCGCCGCCGGATGATCCGCAGAACCCGTCGTTCGCCTTGAGCACGCGTCCAGCCGGGCTTGGCTTCTGGATCAAGCTCTCTACCGATACCCCGGTCCGGGTGAACGGGGATCAAATCGAGGATGTGGCGGTCCGGATTCCGCTGAGCGCTGGGTGGAATATGATCGGCAGCCCCTTCCCGTTCCCGGTGGACTGGAACGGGTGCCAGGTGGAGTACCAGGGGCAGATCAAGCCGCTCAGCGAGGCGGTGGATGCCGGGTGGATCAGTGGCACCCTCTACACCTACGAGCCCGGAGGCTACACCTGGGTGAATGCGCCCGCCGGGCAGCTGAAGCCGTGGGAAGGCTACTGGGTCAAGGCGAAGGTCAACTGCTGGCTGCAAGTGCCGCCGGTGGCTTCGGGCGTGATTGGCCTGGGTGAGAGCCGCTCCCGGGATGACATGGCACTGGAAGAGCGTGGGCGGGCCACCGCCAAGGAGTGGCGCCTGCGCCTCAGCGTCAGCGCCGGATCCGAGAGCGAGGATCGGTATAACTTCATCGGGGTGAGCGAGAGCGCGCGCGACGGCGCCGATAGTCGGGATGTGGAGGAGCCTCCCGCCCCAGGCGATGGAGTGGTGTCGCTCTACCTGGTGGAGGGCGGACGCCGCCTGGCGCAGGACCTTCGGAGCGCCGCCAATGGAGGCGAGCAGGTTTGGAACGTGGAAGTGGCCCTGCCGGTCGCACGGCAGCAGGTGACGCTCTCATGGCCAGATCTCTCGGCCCTCCCGCGCGACATGGATGCGTATCTCGAGGACGAGGCAACCGGGCGGATCGTGGCGATGCGCACCCGCACGGCCTATTCGTTCGACAGTGGAGAGGGCGGCGTGCGCCGCTTCCGGATCACTGTCCGGCCGCGTGGCGGAAGCTCGCTGGCGATCACGGAACTGTCGGTCATGCGAACGCGCGGAGTGCCTTCCGTGCGCGTGAATATCAGCCGTGACGCGATGATCCGGGTGGAAGCGGTCAACCCGGCTACCGGGCGGCGACAGACGCTTGTGCCCGAGCACCAGGGCCGCGCCGGACTGAATGTTATCTCCACGGGCCGCTCGGATGGTCTGAGCGCCGGCATGCATCTTATTGAAGTGACCGCGACGGCGAGCGACGGCGCGACGGTGCGTGCCGTGCGGCCGTTAGTGATCGTGCGCTGAAAGGCGAAACATCCGGGGATGGCCCAAGGGTGCGTCCCCGGGTGTGGTGTGGGTGGTCGCGGCATCGGATGGCGCGCGGCCCACGGAGGAGAGGGCGACTGTGAGTCGACTTGGCTTAAAACGAGGATGGGCGGTGCTGGCGGCGGCTGGCGCGTTCCTTATGGCCACGATGGCCCCAGGGCGCGCGCAGACGACGACGGACCCGCTCCTTGCTAACGCGCAGGCGCTCGTTCTGCAAAACCAGTACATCCGTCTGGCCTATGGGATAAGCGGAACGCCCGCCGTGGCTGTTCGCGCCGCGCCCGATACCAGCTTCACAGGCCGTTGGGGGATTGACACCACCGGCGGTGACCCCTCCACGGCGCTCGATGACAATCGGATCGCCTTCGCGTGGAACTTCCTCAGTTACCAGATCGAGCCCCAGCTGGAGGCACAATCCGATCGGTGGTATCGCATCGGGAACACGCAGCTCGGCTCGTACACCATCGGGCCTGACCGCGACCTCGCCCTCGGGCGGATCACTTCACGCTGGAGCAGCGGCGGCACCATCGCCGTGACCGTCTCCTCTGGCAGCGGGTCGCAGACCGTCCAGCAGCCGCCGTACGTCGACGTGGAGGAGACGCTCACGCTCGTGCGCGACATGGTGCGCGCGGAGTACCGGTTCATCAATACAGGCAGCCTGGCGCGCCGGGTGCGGGTCCGCTTCTATATGGACCCCGCCGAGGGCGGCGTCTGGACTGTGGGCCGCCAGCAGCTGGAGGTCGAGACGGATTTCCGCGGCGGGCAGGTTCCCGTGGACTGGCGAATGTACTGCCCCGTCGCCACGCCCGAGCTGGTGCTGCGCGGCATCTTCAACCGGTTCGGGGCAACGCTCCCCAACCGTGTTGTCGTCGGTGATGCGGCCCGCCTGGCATCTGGTCCCTGGAACTATACGGTAAACCCGAGCATCCGGCTCTCCGGCGAGCCGGATCCGCAAGAGGACGCGGCTCAAGCCTACTACGAGACGTTCGACCTGATGCCGTATCAGTCGAAGACGTTCGTGATGTATGTGGGCCTCGGGGTGACGGATGGCGATCCGACGCCGCCGTACGTTCTGGCCGTGCAGTCGCCGCGTTGTCTTGGATTCACCCTCGGTGATGATCCGGACACGCCCGAGCGGGAGACCTCCTACGTGTCGCCCCGCAGCTTCACGGTTCAGGCGTTCATGTACAATGTCGCCGAGTTCGACATTCAGAACGCCAGTGTCTTTATCACGCTTCCGGCAGGGCTGCGCCTTGCCGCCGGCGAGTCCCCGGTGCAACAGATCGGCACCATCCTGCGCCAGCGAGAGGGAGTGGCCAGCTGGCGAGTTGAAGTCGAGCCGGGGGTGTCTGGTGTTCTCTCTTATACCGTCACTTCTTCGGGAATGCCCGTGAGCGCGAAGACAGCGACCGGGAGTATCGAAATCCCGGCGCAGGCAACGCGCGCCTTCAAGGCGGGGCTTTCGATGATGAGCGTGCCGTTCCAGTTCGCGAATCCGGACGTGGCCATGGCGCTGAACATGTCGCCTGACCGGATCCGACTGGCACGCTGGGATTCAAAGGCACGGAAGTACGCCTTCTACCCCGATTCCTCGGTCTCCACCATCGAGCCAGGGATGGGGTTCTGGTTCAAGCCGGACCTGGACATGACGCTCGCGCTGAAGGATGCAAGCCCGGTGCCGAGGAGCATGTCCGCCAACTTCATCCTGCCGATCAAGCAGGGATGGAACATGATCGGCGCTCCATATGTCTACGCCGTGCCCTGGGCGAACACGCGCGTGTCCGATGGGCAGACGGTTATCTCGCTTGAGGAGGCGGCGCGCGCTGGGTGGCTGCGGCCGACGCTCTTCCGGTACAACCCCAACCTGTCGCCGCCAGGTTACGAGTTTGATAGTCTCCTGGACGCGATGCTGGAGCCATGGCAGGGGTATTGGGTGCGCTCGGATCGCGATCTGTTCCTCCTGATCCCCAAGGTGACCGCGCCGTACGCTTCCATCGTCGCGCCGGACCAGCGCTCCGGGCAGCCGGCTGGGTGGCGTATCCAGTTGGCGGCGCGCACGCGGTCGGCATCGGATCTGTTCAACTTCGCTGGCGCGTCTCCGTCCGCCACGGACGGGTATGACCTGGGCGACGTGGACGAGCCGCCGGTGCCCAGCGAGGGGTTTGTGTCACTCTCGTTCGTGCACAACGATTGGGGCCGGCACAACGGCGAATATACTCAGGATCTCCGCAGCAGCGACTTCGGACTGGAGAAGAGTTGGGATGTGGCCGTGCGTACCCAAGGCGATGAAGAGGTCACGCTCACCTGGCCGGATCTCAACGCTCGTCTGCCTCGTGGCCTCACCGCCACGTTGGAAGACACCACGACAGGGCGGCGCATCTTCATGCGCACTCAGGCCGCCTACACCTTCCGGTCGCAGGCGGGAAGCGTGCGCAGGCTGAAGCTGGTGGTATCGCGCCGGGCGAACGCGCCGCTAGCGATCACCAACGTGCGGATGCAGGCGGTGCCCGGACGCGCCGGCGCGCGCGCGATCAGTTTCGATGCGTCGAGCGATAGCGTGGTGGATGTGCGCATCCTATCGCCCACCGGTGGCGTTGTCAGTGAGGTGACCTCGCGGGCACCGGCGTGCGCGGGTCACAACAGCGTGGTCTGGGATGGGACGAACCGTTCCGGGGCGCTCCTCACCTCCGGTCTCGTGTTGGTGGAGGTGTCGGCGAGGACCCCGGACGGCACGGCGGTTCGTGTGGTATCGCCGTGCGTCCTGGTCAGGTAGCGTGGGGCGAGCCCCCGAACTTCGCAGGCAACCGCCGCTCCCTGTTGGGGGCACGCAACCAGGCCGCGCTGGCCTGGTTGCGCGCGGGCTGCGTCCAAGGGAGCGTGCCGGCGGCAGGAGCCGTGTGCCCGGCGATAGTCTGGCCCCTGGGCCTGCATGACGGCGCGCCTGAGTAAATACAGTGTGAAGCACTGTTGTAGAGAGCTAAGGAGTAGATTCATGGCGGAGAAACTCGCGATTGAGGGTGGTACACCCGTCACTAAAGATCCGTTTCCTGCATGGCCCTGGTTCGATGAGGAGACGATCCAGGCGGCGATGGAGCCGCTTCGGAATGGCAAGGTGAACTACTGGACCGGACCTCTCGGGATGCAGTTCGAGCAGAAGTTCGCCGAGTGGTGTGGCGCGCGCTACGGCATCTCGACGAGTAACGGCACGAGCGCGTTGCACACGGCACTGGCCGGGCTCGGGATCGGCCCTGGCGATGAAGTGATCGTGCCGTCCTACACGTTCATTGCTTCCTCCTTCTCGGTCTGCCAGGCGGGCGCGATTCCCGTCTTCGCCGACGTGGAGAAGGAGAGCCACACGCTGGACCCGGCTTCGGTTGAGGCCGCGATCAGCGATCGCACGCGCGCGATCCTGACGGTCCATCTCTATGGCATCATGTCGAACATGGGCCCGATCCTCGAGATCGCGAAGAAGCACAACCTCTTCGTCATTGAGGACTGCGCCCAGGCGCACGGCGCGGAGTATAAGGGGAAGCGCGCCGGCACCATCGGCGACATTGGCGCCTTCTCGTTCTGCCAGAGCAAGCACTTCACGACCGGTGGCGAGGGTGGCTGCGTGGTCACCGACGATGAAGATGTGGCGTGGCTCTGCCGCTCGTTCCGCGACCACGGCTATGACGTAGCCCAGCGCCTGAAGCTCCTGGAGCTCGAGGCGAAGCTGCCATACATTCACAACATGGTCGGCTTCAACTACCGCATGACCGAGATGCAGTCGGCCATCGGGTTGGTGCAGTTGTCCAAGATGGATAACTGGAACCTCAAGAACCGCCGCAGAAACGGCGAGATGTTGACCCGCCTCCTGCAGTCGTGCGAGGAGATCGAAACCCTCCCGTTGGATACCCCGGAGCGCCGGAACTCCTACTGGCTCTATCCGATCTCGATGCGGATGGACCGCCTCACCTGCGACATCAAGCAGTTCACGGCGGCGCTGGGTGCAGAGGGCATTCCTGCCGGCCCGGTGCTCTGGCCGCAGTGCTACCAGGAGAAGGCGTATCAGGAGCGGCGCGGCTTTGGCCGGCTGAACTACCCGTTCGGTGACCCGTCGGCGCGCCCCGAGGCAGTTCAGTACGAGAAGGTCTTCTGCCCGAACGCGGCCTACCTGGAGAAGAACACCTTCTTCGTCCCGGTTCACCCGGTGTACGAGGAGAAGCATATGGAGCAGATCGCTGCGGCGATCCTGAAGGTCGCCAAGGCGTACGCGAAGTAGCGTAAGAACGACGGCGTGGGCAAGGCAGGAGCCGGCGGGTTTGGCGTCTGCCCTGCCCACGCCGCTCGTTGTTCGGCGGCGGAGGGGATGCGACGATCGCCAAGGCAACGTTGAAGCCGGGCGCGCTTCGGGTGCGGCTTCAGATCCACTATCTTCTCCTTTTTGCCCCCTTCGCAATCGCGACCACGTATCAGAACCTCCATTTCAAGCGGTGTGGCTTCACCGAGTCCGAGATCGGCACCCTGAACGCCCTAGCGGCGCTCCTCGCCGTGCTCTCACCGCCCCTGTGGGGCATGGTGACCGACCGGGCAGGTGACAAGCGGATCCCTCTCGCGCTCCTCTTTCTTGCCTCCGGGGCAACTTATCCCCTGTTCCTGCTTGCAGACTCCCTCGGCAGCGCGCTGCTCATCCAGGCCGTCTTCAACTTCTCGTTTGCGCCGTGCATCCCGCTCACGGATGCGATTGCCCTGGAGCTGCTGCCGCGCGCGGGTGGAGACTACGGCCGGATCCGGCTGTGGGGCTCGCTCGGTTTCATTGTCACGTTGCTGGTGTCTGGCCTTTTCCTCGGAGGCGGGCCGCTGGCGCCAAAGGGTGGGGGAGATCTCGTCGCCACATTTGTGGCGTTTGGGATTGTGCGGGTTCTAGGCGCGGCGTGGGTGCTCTCGCTTCCGCGGGGAGAGGCGCCCCAGGCAGTGGCGACCTACCGAGGCGACCTCGGCGCGCTGTTTCGTGACCGGGGCTTTCTCCTTTTCTTGGCGGCAACGTTCCTTTGCAACACGGCGCTACGCTCCTACTACGTCTTCCTGAGTATCTACCTGGATGGGCTCGGCGTGAGTGACAGCATGAAGGGCGTCTTCTGGAGCCTTGGGGTGGCGGCAGAAGTGGTCTTCATGGTGTTCGCGTGGCGGCTTGTTCAGAGGATGGGCGTGTGCGGCATGCTGATGCTCGGGATGGCGGGCGGGGCGCTGCGCCTGATTCTCTTCTCACTTTCCCTCCCGGTTGGGGCCGTGGCTCTGGCCCAGGGCTTGCATGCACTGGCGTTTGGCGCCACGCACATCGCGTCGCTGACGTTCATCAATGCGAGCGTGCCAGAGCGTTTCCGCGCCAGCGGCCAGACGCTGCACGCCGCGATCGTCGGCGGCCTGGGCGGGGTGCTGGGCTCTCGCCTGGCCGGGGATCTGGCTCAGGCGTGGGGCATCCCGGCCGCGTTTCGCGCGTGCGGGCTGCTCGCGGGGGTGGCGGCGCTCCTCGTCGTGCTGCTGCCGGAGCGCCAGACCGGGACGGGAGAAGAGAAGAGTGGATGAGATCCGGGAGCGATACCAACGGGTGCTCGAGGAGTACCTGACGCTGGATACGCTGCTGCGCAACGTGGAGAACACCCGCTTTCGCGTGTGCATCTTCGGGTCTGCCCGGATCAGGCCCACCGATGAAACCTACCGCCTGGTTCTCAACCTGGCCAGACAGCTGGCTTACGAGGGGATCGATATCGTGACGGGCGGCGGCCCCGGGCTGATGGAGGCTGCCAACCGCGGGGTACATGAGGCGCGCACCGGCGTGAGTACCTCGTATGGCGTCACCATCGAGCTTCCCACCCTGGCCGAGATGGCCAACAAGCACCTGGATGTGAAGAGCTCCCACAAGCGCTTCTCCCTGCGACTGGATGAGTTCATGCGCCTCACTCACGCCGTCATCGTCGCCTCGGGCGGAATCGGCACCTTGTTGGAGTTGGCCTACGTGTGGCAGCTGCTCCAGGTAGGCTTGATTGAGGAGCGCCCGGTGGTGCTGCTAGGGAAACGCCTATGGGGCGGACTCATCGACTGGATGAACCAGGAGATGGTGCGCTGCGGCTTCGTGAGCCCCGAGGATATGGAACTGGTGCAGGTGGTGGACTCACCGGAAGAGGCGCTCGAGATCGTTCGTGAAGCTCACCAGCGGTTTCTGGATGCGCTGGCCCAGAGATCGGAAGCAGGAGCACCCGGCGAGATGCCGTCGGCTGGAGAGGCACATCCGCCCCTGCCGTCCGGAGCGCCGCCAGCTTGATGCATGGTGGGCAGGGCCACCTGCGAGCCCTGCCCACCACAGACAGGAGCTACCGCTTTCGCAGCATCTTCGCCGTCGCTTCGCCACCGTTCTGGATGTAGAGCAGCGGCGTGGGCCGGTCCACCCCCTCGATATAGGAGGGGCGGGCTTGCCACGGGGTCGCGGAGAGCACGTTCGCCAGGTCCATCCAGTACTCCAGGCGCGCCGGGTTGAGACCCCAGTTCATATGGAAGTGATTGGCTGGCGCGAACTGCTTGTACTCGCCCATCGTGGCGTACTTGGGCACCACCCAGGTATGGGGCCAGGTGGGGTTCGAGGTGTTTGCCACGGCGTGAGCGAGCTTCTCGGGTAGGTCCACCGTGACCGCCTCGTCCCAGATGAGGGAGAAGAGGCCGCTGAGCGTATTGTAGCCAAGGCGGCCGGCGATCCCCTCGATCCCGCCCGGGGTGATGAAGGTGACCGAATTGCCCCCGCCGGGGAAGTAATCGGGATCGGCCTGCGGCATCGAGACGCGCAAGAGGAGCTCCTTCACGCTGTCGCCCGGCTTGCCGGCCCAATCGAAGGAGGCGCTGCCGGAGTTGTTGCCATCCACCAGGCCCTTGCGGCGCCAGAGAGCGTCCGGCTCCACATCGCCCATGCCCAGGCTATCTGCGAGCTGGTTGATCTCCCACGGCTCCCACACCTTCCGGAAGTCCATAAAGAGGGGTGGGGTCCCCCCACCGAGGTAGGTGAAGGCGAGCATGGTGAGAAGAGCCTGGGTATCGGCTTCCGTGGCGAACGGGAGCGGCGGCTTGGGGCCGTTGTGGTCGAAGCTGGAGTTGAAGAGCGACTCCATGACATCGGCCACCGGAAGCGGGATGCCACGCCGGTCGGAACCCCACTCCAGCTGGTTCATGAACCCGCCACCAACGGCGTTGAGGTCCTTGAGCAGGTCGCGAGTGATCAGGTACATCGCGAGGCCCTGATCCAGGCGCTCGCGGTCTGCATCGTCGCGTATCTCAATCCGCGGGCCGACGTGCTCAAACAGCCAGGCGCGCAGGGCTTCCAGCTCCTTCGCGTCGTACGCCTTCTTCTGAAGCATATCGGCCAGGAGCTTCATATCGAGGCGGGTAATCTCCAGGCCGAAGGTCTGCCGCGTCGGGATGACATGGGCGAGGGCGGTCTCCATGCCCATGGAGTCGTGGCCGAAAATGACCACGCGCCGGCCGCGGATCGCCTGCCGCGTGACGGCGGCATAGACCCAATCGATCAGGCTCTTCGCGGTCGCGGGGGTCATCTGGGGGTTCTGGCCGGTATCGGGCCAGGTGCCCACGTTGATGTGAACGAGCCGGCCATACTGCGAGAACGCGCCGTTCGCCGCGTGCGTCAGAACAACGCCCGGCCTTGGGCCGCTATTCCCGCATGTCAGGTTGAGGGGCGTCTCTTCCGGGAACTGGCTGACCAGTGAGATGAGGCCCAGCTGCGGGAAGGCCCACGTGTCGGGCACGCAGACGAGGATATCGACGCCCTCGGCCTGGAACTGGCGCGCAACAATATCGGCCTCGCGCTCGCCATCCACAAGAACGGGGGAGTAGACGACCGGCACCGAGGTGCCGTCGGGTAGCTTCACGCCGCCGGCGATGACGTTCGCGGCCATCTCGACGATGTTTACCGCGCGGTCGCGCGATGCCTGGTCAATGCGGGGATCTCCCGTCGCAAAGACGCCAATGACCGGCGTCTTCGCCGTTGCTTTCGTTTCCAGTGGAAGCCGTTTTGCAGTAGCCACGTGCACACTCCTCTTCTCGGTTCGCAGGCGGCGGAGCCCGCCGGTGAAGCGACCGTGCGACCCGGCCGGAATGGCCGGGCAGGATGGCGGTGAAGGCCGGTCCGGGGACGCCAGCGGGCTGGATGCCGCCGCTCTTCCCCGGCGCGCATCCTGCCCTCGGAAGCCCCGCCGGGCTTGTGTGAGGTCTGGTACGATGCATCTTCGGCGCCTGGCGATGGGGCTCCTTCCAGAGCACCCGCTTCCAGAGCACCCGCCTGGATGAGAGCGCCTACGAGAGGATATCCTTGCGCGAGAAGACGAGCGCGGCCGCACCCACGAAAGCGATGCAGTATGCGGCAAGCCACGCCATGGATCGGGCGATTTCGGACCAGGGGATCGGGTCTTCGAAGAGCGAGCTCCAGACGCCCATGTGCGTGGTGAAGAGGTAGGGTTGAATCGCCTCGAAATAGGGGAGACCGCCGAGGGTGAACGAGACGAAGAGGAGCATCATCGTGGCGATGATCGCGCCGTTGGAGTTGTCGACAAGCACTGAGAGGAAGAGTGCGAGCGCGGCCACAACCACCATGCCAGGAATGGCGGCGGTATAGGCGGCCGCCAGTCGCGCAAGCGCCTCGCCGGATCCCAGGACGTAGATGCCGTGCTCGATGAGGATGAGGTCGCCCCAACCGAAGAAGAGGGCGCCCAGGCCCAATGCGGAAAGGCCCAGGAAGTAGGTGAGCGCGGTGGCATGGAGCACGGCGACAGTGAACTTGGCCAGAAGGACCGGCACGCGGCGCACCGGGCGCACAAGCAGCGCGCGGAGAGTGCCCTCGGCGGCTTCGCCGGCCACCAGGTCGCCCGCCACCATGGCGATGAAGAGGGGGAGGAAGAACCAAAGGCACGGTTCCATCATGCGCCGGGCCATGAAGAGCGCGTTGACGAACGTGCCGACGACATGGAACTCGGGGCCGATTTCATGGCGCAGGTGACGGTCAGGCTGCCCGTAGAGGAGGCCGAGGAGCATCGGCACCAGCAGGAGCAGGATGCCGGCGTAGCCGAGATAGGTGCGCGGCCGGCGCGACAGCTTCAGGATCTCCACGCGCAGGAGGCGGGTCATGAGCGTTTCTCCAGGAGGCCGAGGTAGAACTCCTCGAGCGATTGCCGGCCGGGTACGAGCGCGCTCACACGGCATCCACCGTGCACAAGCGCGGCGTTGATCGCGGCGGCGGAATCGAGCGGCGCGTCGATGCGCAGGGTGCCCTCCTGCACGATCACCTGGCGCACGTAGTCCAGGGTTTCCAGGATTTGGCGAGCCAGCTCCACCGGCTCGGCGGTGATCTGGAGGAACGTTTGCTCCCGAAGCAACTCCCTCACCTCTCCTTGCACCAGAACGTGCCCCTGATCGATCACCGCGACACGATTGCACACCTGCTCTACTTCAGAGAGCAGGTGGCTGGAAAGGAAGAGGGTGATTCCCTCCTGGCTGGCGAGATGCCGGAGCAGCTGGCGCACTTCAACCATCCCTCCGGGATCGAGGCCGTTCGTCGGTTCATCCAGCAGGATGAGCTCGGGGAGGGGAAGGAGCGCCTGGGCGATAGCCAGACGCTGCTTCATCCCGTGCGAATAGCTCTTCACCCGGTCGTGTCCCCGGCCCTCCAGGCCCACCAGGCGGAGGACTTCGGCGCGCCGCTCCGGCGACGCGCCTCCTGAGAGCAACGAGAAGACCTCCAGGTTTCGGTCTGCGCTGAGGTGCGGGTAGAGAGCGGGCGCCTCAACGATGGCGCCCACGCGCGCGAGCGCGGCGGTAGGCCGGCGATGCAGGTCATGCCCGAGCAACTCGACCGTGCCGGCATCGGGGCGCACGAGGCCGGTGAGCATACGCATCGTCGTGCTCTTCCCGGCGCCGTTGGGCCCGAGGAACCCGAAGACATCGCCCCGGCGCACCTCGAGGCTGACGCCATCGACCACCCAGCGCTTGCCATAGCGCTTGCACAGCCCATTCGCGCGCAAGACGATATCTGTCGGCGAACGCTCGGGCTTGCGTGGATCGGCTATCACGCCCGCTCTCCTCCTATCACAAGAGGTCTTACGGCTTCACCGCGGCTTGCGACTCTCGCGGCGTGGTGCCTTGCTGGCCGGCGCCAGTCACGGGAAGCGCCTCGGCTTGCGTGAAAGTCGAGCCGATGGCGCGCAGGTAGCGCGCTCTCGCCTGGAGGTAATCGTAGCGCGCGTTCACCAGGTTGTTCTCGGCCTGGGTGAGCGCGGCCTGGGCGTCGGTCACCTCGAGCGTGGTGGAGATGCCCTCCTGGTAGCGGAGCTTGGCGAGGCGCAGTGCCTCGCGGGCCTGATCGACGTTCTTGGCCGCGGACTGCATGCGCTCTACCGCGTCTGACATGGAGAGGATCGCTTGCTGCACATCCAGGGCGACGGCCTGGCGGACCTGGTCTTCGGTGACGATGGCGGTCTCTACCTCGCCCTGGGCCTGGCGCACGCGAGCGCGGGTAAGCCCGCCCTCGAAGATCGGCATCGAGACGGCGGCCACAGCGTTCCACTGGAACGCCCTCGATTGGAACGCGCCGCCGTCGGCGGTTGCGTTGGCGTTCCAGCTGAGGGCGAGCGTGGGCCGGTTGCCGGTGCGGGCGAGCGAGACGCCGCGCTGCGCCACCTCGATGGCGACCATGGCCTGCTGCACCTCGGGCCGGTTCTCATACGCGAGCGCCACACTCTCGGAGAATTGCGGGACGACGGGCGTGACCTCCTCCTCGGTCTGGAGGACGACCGGCGTGGTGACGTCGATCCCCATTGTGTTGTTGAGCGCCGCCTTGGCGAGATCCACGGCGTTGCGAGCGGCGATGACGCTTTGGCGCGCGTTGGCGACCTGCGTCTCGGCGCGGAGGACGTCGAACTGCGCTTTCACACCTTCGCGGTAGAACGCCTGTGCCTGACGAAGGTGCTCCTCCAACGAGGCCAGGTTTGCCTCGGCGACCTCCAGGGCGGCCTGTGCGCGCAGGACCTGGTAGAAGGCGTTGCGAACTTCCAGAACCGTTTGCTCGCGCGTGCGCTGTAGCTCGATCTGGGCGGCGAGAACGCCCAGATCGGCGATGCTACGCGACGTGCGGAGCGCGCCGGATATGTCGAGCTGCTTGCTGACCACCAGCTGCGCGTTCCGGCTGTAGAGCGGGGAGATCTCGACCGACTGCGCCCCGCCCTCAGCCCCAGGGAGGGTGATCGTGCTGGCCTTGTCGTTGCGGGTGATCGACGCCTGGGCCAGGACCTGGATGCGCGTGGGAGCGATTGCCTCGGCGACGCGTGCCTGGGCGATGGCGAGCTGGTCCTGGGCGATCTGGATCGAGCGGTTACGCTCCAGGGCGATCGCCACACTATCCTGCAGCGTGAGGACGCGGGGCTGTGGCGTCGCTGCGGTCGGCGGTGGCGCTGGCGCAGGTGCCGGCGTGGGAGGAGTAGGTTGCGGAGCGGTCTCCGCGGGCTGGGGCGCCGTGGCTTCCGCGGCGAAGGCGCGAGTGGGCAACAACGGAAGCGCGACAGCGCAGGCCAGAAGCAGACAAAGGCGCCCTCGGCGAGGGGATGCAGCGGTGCTGCCAAAAGGGCTTTTCTCATGCACGCGTGCTGATGCGGTCGCAACAGGGCACACGGGCGCAAACCACGACATCGATAGGATCTCCTTCCGCGTGGAGTGAGCGGGCCGGGCAGCCTGGGGGCGACTAGGAGCGGCCCTCGGAGGCGGGCTCGGACATCTGGTGCTCGATAAGGCTACTCATCTGGTTGAGGAAGTCGCGCGCGGCTTCGAGCTTGACCAGGGTGAAGCAGCCTTCCTTGGGGTGGCGAAACACAAGGAGTTTGTCCCCGCCCTCGATACCGCACTGTTTGCGCGCCTCGGCAGGGATCACCACCTGGCCGCGCTCACCCACAGTGACCGTACCATAGAAGTGCTCGGACAGCCAGGTATCCGCAGTCGTCATGGCTGTAAGCCGCCTTTCATGTTAATCATACCAGTCATACTACTCTGATTATACGAAGCGACCGGGGGGCTGTCAAGCCCATTATTCCTAGCATTGAAGACGTTCGAGCGCCTCCAACGCAGCCCCCGCCTTACCAGGGGCCTCCGAGAACGCCACGCGGTGGCCTCCCTCCCTGGGGCCCGAGGGCAGGGATGAGGTCAGGCGGTTGGAGATCCGGGGGAGCGCAAGCAACCGCTCGAATCGGCCTTCTCTCAGAATCCCAGTTCAGGCCGGGTTTTCCTTGACCCGGGATGCGGGGGCGTGCTATACTGAGGCGAGTGCCGCGGGCAGTGCCGCCGCGGTAGACCGTCGTGGTGTTCTCAGGAGATGCCGGAGGATGGAAGCCCGCCTCAAACCCGCCGTGGCCCGCATCCTGGATGAGCTCCGCTCTCGCCCGAAGGGCATCAAAAAGATGTCGGCCAGACGCCTCCTGCGCGCGTTTGGCTACGAGCGGCGTAGCCAGGAGAATGTGCGCGAGATACGTGCGGAGCTCGCGCGTGCCAGGATCGAGGTCAACCTGGCCGTGGATGACCCGAAAACCCTGGATGAGCTGGTCACTCTGCGGCTACGCAAGGCGACACGGGCGCTTCCGGTTGATGCGAGTGACGCACCCCCTGCCGGGGGGAAGACGGTTGGCGACCGGCCGCTCTCGCCGCTGCCCACCCCGGCGCAGATCGCGCAAGGCCGGCACCGGGATATCACCGACGTCATTGCAGCCGTCAAACAGTGCACGGTACAGATCTTCACGGAGATCGGCGAGGGCTCCGGTGTCATCGTGGATCCCAATGGCCTCATCCTCACCAACCGGCACGTGGTCGATACCGAGGAGGGTCTCTCCGAGCGCTACGTTCACGTGCATTTCGCCGATGGCACTGAGGATGACGCGACGGTGGTTCGCTCGCACCGCCCCCTCGACTACGCGCTTCTCGTGGTGCCACGCCAGGGCCTATGTGCGGTGCCGCTGGGCGATCCCCTCAAGCTCAAGGATGCGCAGACGCTCTACGCCATCGGCAACCCCGGGGGGCTGGCGTTCAGCGTCACCCGGGGAATCGTCAGCGCCGCGCGCCGCGTCTGCACGACCAACGTGGAGTACATCCAGACGGATGCGGCGATCAACGCCGGCAGCTCCGGCGGGCCAGTGGTGACCGAACAGGGTGATCTCGTCGGCATCAGCGCGTGGGCGTATCGTGGCGATGGGCGTTTGCAGGCACAGGGGATCAACTTCGCCATCCCCGTCGACTACATGCGTGAAGAGATACGCGCGTTGCGGGCCATCGGTTTCCAGGAGGCCTGTCGTCGCTACTACTGCCGCCACTGCGGCTGGCTTGAAGAGAGCGAAGGCCGCTACTGCAGCAACTGCGGGGCCGCGCGTACCGAAGGGAGCGAGAGGTGAGGCCTCCTGCTGCACATCACCGTCTGGGCGTGAGCCTGCTCCAGCAGCGCGAGAGAGGCGTGCCGCAGCTGGCGGAGCACCACGCTCGCACCCCGGAGCAACGGGAGACACTGCGCGCGCAGGGCGCGCAGGCCATCATGGATGGGATGAAGCGCCTGGGAGCTTCCGATCCCACCGCGCTCCAGGATGAGAACGGCTTCCTCCATTTCCCGGTGGGATCGATTCAGTGCACGCTGGGCATCGTCACCCTGGAGGAGCGCGACCTTTTCCTAGTGTACGTCCCCATAATGGACCTGCCTTCGGATCGCGACCTCATCCTCCCGCTCTACCGCCTCCTTCTGGAGCTGAACAACCGTTTCGAGCTTTCCATCGCCAAGTTTGGCCTGCACGGCGATACCATCTTCCTCAGCGCCATGCGCCCCCTGGACAGCCTGGATCCCACCGAGGTGGAGGATATGGTGCGCTGGGTTTCCAGGGTTGCCGATGATATCGATGACCGCCTCCTGGCCGAGTTCGGCGGTACGTCCAAGCGCCGGGACGGGTAGGGCGCCGCGCCCTCACGCGATGCGGGCGCGCCGATGGGGGCTTTGCCGAATGACCACCGATTATTGGGCCCGCCGGGTGGCTACCTTCCCGCTGCGTTGAGCGCATCGGCGGCGGCTTCCGCGTGTGCCTGCGCCGAGGCGAGCATCGGTTCGTAGCAGGGGTCGATGGCGTTCAGAAGCTGCTGCACCTCATCCAGCGCCGCCTGCAGGTGCGCCAGCGCCGCACTCTCCTCAGCGGTCTCGGTGTATCCCGCCTGAATCCGGAGGCGCGCCTCCTTGCCCAGATCCAGCGCCTCTTCCAGCGCGTCACGCCGGGCCGGCAGGTCGCGCGTTCGCCCCGCGTGCGCGATCCGCTGTGCCATTCGGCGCGCGAAGTGTGCGGCCCAGTCCTCCTGAAAGCCCACCGGGGAGTCGTTCATATCGGCCGCATACCCTCCGCGACGGCCCGCGAAACACCCCCAGCCCGGCTCGCCGCGCCGCTGAGCGGGTGGCAAGCCTCGCTGAAGCCACGCGCCGGCGCATACCAATATGCCCTGCCGCGCTGCCGGTGATCGACCCCCGAATCGAGCCGCCGCAGAGGGATGCAAGGGCGAGGGAGTAAAGTGGCGTGCCGTTGGACCGTGATCACGCCGTGCGCGCGTTCGACGCTACCAGATCCGTCTCGCGCCCCACCAGCGCTCCAGCGCCGGTGCCAGGGGGCTCACTTCCACGCAATGGCCCTCGCTATCGTGCGCGTGGATGTAGGATTCCGGGCCAACGGCGATACCGACGTGCGTCGGCAGGTTCCAGCGCGACCGGCCGAAGAAGAGGAGATCGCCCGCCTGCACCTCGGTTACGGCGACCGATATACCGTGGCGCACCTGAAGCCGGGCGTCGCGGAGCAGGCGTCGGCCATGGACGCCAAAGAGCACCTGGACAAACCCGGAGCAGTCCACACCTCGCGGGGTCCCGCCGCCCCAGAGGTAGGACACGCCCACCCAGCGATGCGCGTCCGCGAGGAGGGCCTCCACGTCCAGCGGATGGTCAGACTCGGCCCCCTCGGGCGTTGTCTCCCTTCGACAGGGAGAGGGGGGCGCAAGCGGCTCGTAATCGATCCTTCTCAGCGATGTGGCCGGGACCCAGGCCGGGCCATCCGGCAGGAGCACCTGCCGGCGCTCGCCGGCGGACTCGCCGGCGGTGAGGCGCGTGCCATAATAGAGCTCCAGGCGCGGCTCGCTGGCTTCCGGGGCAGGGTAAGCGGGCACGATGAGATCGCTGATGACGTGGTCCGGCTTGTCCAGCGAGGCGACGGGCACGGTCTCTGCCTGCAACGTCCAGCCACGGTAGGAGTCGGGGCTCTCGACATAGGCGTAGTCACCGCACTCCGCCAGGACCCGAAGCGGCGTTCCGAGTAGCACCTGGCTCACGCGCTCGGAACCGGGGACAGGACGCGACCACAGATCGGCCACGGAAACCCGCACACGGCACAGCGCGCCGGGGGCGATGGGGGAATCCGGCGGGGCGATCCGCTCCTTCGCCTCGCCGGAAGCACGCTTCCTACTTTCCACCGGTGCTCTTTCTGAGGTAGTTCATCTGCAAGTCCATCACCACGCGCCGCAGTTCCCGGATCTCGGGCTCCGAGAGCTTCCCCTCCAGATGCCCGACCAGGTATTGAATGGTATCCACCGCGATCTTCGCCTGCGGCAGGTCCTCTTCCACCTGGCCCGTCTTCTGATTGGCGATGAAGCCCATCTTCTGCCAGGCGAATCCGTGCAGCATGCCGATCATCGAGGTGAGGAGCACGTAGATATCGACCTCCGGTGGGAACTGGCCCTCTCCGGCAGCCTGATCCGTCTGCCCGGCGGGCGCCTCCTCGCTCGCGGCTTTGGCAGCGGGCGGTGGCTCCTCGGTCGGCGTCTCTGTCTCGGCGTTCACCCGCCGCTTGTCGACGACCTCGAACCCCTCTTGCTTCTCTTCCATCACTCAACCTCCCACTACACGGACTCCGAATAGGGTCTCGAAACGCGCCGTGGTGGCGTTGGCCACGGCATCAAGTGTGGTGCCGTGGAGGAGGGCGACACACTCCGCCACGGTGACGACATGCGCCGGCTCGTTGCGCCGGCCGCGATACGGCACCGGCGCCAGGTAGGGCGAGTCTGTCTCCACCATCAGGCGTTCCAGGGGCAAGCTGGCGATCACCTCCCGCAGAGCGGAGGCATTCTTGAAGGTCACCTGCCCCGCCACCCCGATGGCCAGGCCCATCCCGAGGGCTTCCGCTGCCAGCGCCGCGTCGCCCGAGAAGCAATGCAACACGCCTCCCGCTTCCGGAAGGCCCTCCTCCCGCAGGATGCGTGTGAGGTCGGCATCCGAGTCGCGGTTGTGCAGGATGATCGGGCGATTTGCCTCGCGGGCCAGCGCCAGGTGCGCTCGCAGAACCCGCTGTTGCACATCGCGCGGGGAGAGGTCGCGGTAGTAATCGAGACCGCATTCGCCGACTCCCACCACGCGCGGATGCTTCAGAAGGGCGCGCAGTTCGGCCAACGCTGCGTCAGTGCAAGTTTCGGCATCGTGCGGGTGGATCCCTACCGAGGCATACACGCCCGGGAGCCGCTCCGAGAGACGCACGGCCTCCCGGCTCGATGGGAGGTCATAGCCGGGAATGAGGATCGCGACGACCCCTGCCTCGCGGGCACGCGCGATGACGGCATCCAGATCCGGTTGGTATCCCTCGTGGTTCAGGTGGGCGTGGCTGTCCACGACGCCTGCGGCCTGAGGTCGGAGGCCACCGTTCACTGCTTCATCCCTCACTTGTTTTGCGTTCCTCCTCGTGGTTGGCGCGCAGGCGCGCATACATCCGCGAGACGACCTCCTTGGCCCAGTCGAGGGTCTCCTGATAGATGCGCTTCCGCTCCTCGGCGCTGGGCAGATTGCCGCGCTCGTAGTAAAGCTGGGCTGCGCGCCCAACCGTGTAGGTCCCCGCATAGGCGATGGCGCCCTTGGCGACCACACCGACGCCACCGGGTACCGCGCCGACGAGCTCGCGCGCCAGGGCACGCCAGCCAAAGGCGCCCCCAACCACAGGGGCGAGCTCCCAGAGGCGAGCGACGCTGTTGACCGGTTTCCCGTAGATCGCGGTGAGCTTCAGCACGAGGAGAATCTGGTTCTTGGTCAGCAGAACGATGTCAGCGGCGGCCGCCGGTGGCAGGAGGATCTGGGTGGCGGGCACGATACCTGGAAGCGCGCTGACCAATGCGATCTGGGCGTTCGCGGCGGATGTCGTCGCCGTGAGGTGCTCGGCGAGTTGCGGGCGCAGACCGGGCAGATGCCGGCCCAGGCTGAGCAACCACTCCTCCTGGTTCTCGGCGATCTGCTCGCCGGCGCGGCGGAGACTCTCCTCGCTGGAGATACGGTACACGGGCACCTTCAGACGGCGCAGCGTGTCGTCCGGCGGCACCATGGTGAAGATCACCTGCGCCGGGATGGAGCGCAGGATCTCCTCTTTCCCCAGAGGATAGTGGATCTCGACGAGCGCCTGCTCCAGGCGGGCGGCATCGGCTTCATCGCGGATGCCCGCGCCCAGAAGCGTGCGCAGCACCTTCCGCTCTTCCTCGGTGCCGCAGATCACCACGCGCGGGGTCCGCTCCGCCTGTCTGCGGATCTCGCCCACGGAGATCTCACGGATCAACTTCAGTACTGTCAGAGGCCCCGCCATCGCCATCGGACTCTCCTTGCCGGTACTTGCCCTCGAATTCGCGTCGAAAATCGCTGAAGTGGCCGGTATCCAACGCCTCCCGGATCCCTGCCATCAACCGGTAATAGAACGAGAGGTTGTGGTAGGTGAGCAGGCGCGCCGACAGGATCTCCCCGGCTTTATAGAGATGCCGGAGGTAGGCTGCCGAGTAGCGTTGGCAGACGGGACAGGGGCACTCCGGATCGAGCGGTCCGAACTCCTCGCGATAGCGCGCGGCCTTGATATTCGCGCGCCCGTAGGTGGTAAATGCCGTGCCGTTGCGTCCCATGCGCGTCGGGAGCACGCAATCAAACATATCCATGCCGCGCGCGACGGCGTCCAGAATATCGAGCGGCATGCCCACGCCCATCAGGTAGCGCGGCTTGTTGGCGGGCAGGAGAGGCGCGCAGATTTCGACCGCTTCGAGCATCGCTTCGCGCGGCTCGCCCACGCTCGTGCCCCCGATGGCGTTGCCGGGGAAGTCGAGGCTGGCGATATACTCCGCGCTCTCGCGGCGCAGCTCGGGGTAGACGCTCCCCTGCACGATCCCGAAGAGGAGCGAATCGGTCTGATGGGCCTCCCGGCAGCGTTTCGCCCAGGCATGCGTGCGGATCATCGACTCGCGCGCGTATTCCAGGGTAGTGGGGTAGGGCGGGCACTCGTCGAACGCCATGATCACATCGGCGCCGATCTGCTCTTCGATGCGCATGACGCCCTCGGGCGTGAAGGTATGCTCCGTGCCATCCAGGTGCGAGCGGAAGCGTACCCCGTCATCGCCGACGCGGCGGAGATCCCGCAGGGAGAAAACCTGATAGCCCCCCGAATCGGTGAGGACGCCCCCCTTCCAGGCCATGAAGCGGTGAATGCCTCCGGCGCGCTCGATGAGCTCCGCGCCTGGGCGCAGGTAGAGGTGGTAGGTGTTGGCGAGGAGGAGCCGGTAACCGATCTCCCACACCTCATCCGGCGTCATCGCCTTCACCGTCGCCTGCGTGCCTACGGGCATGAAGACAGGCGTCTCGACGACTACCCGCCCCAAATCCATCCGGCCGCGTCGCGCGGCACTCGTCGTATCGGTCTCAAGTAGTTCAAACATCGCTATGGTGCCATTATACCAATGTCGCTCCTCTTCCGGCAACCTGTGTGTGGCGGTTAGGGCCAGGGGAAGCTGGGTGCCGGCACATTGAACGCCGCCGCCAGAACCGTCCAGACCACGGCCATGCTGAACTCGCCCAGGATCATCCCCAGGAAGAACGGCCGGAAGAAGAGGTAGTACTTCATGCCGCCATAGCGCTGTACGAGCGACTTGATGGCCCAGGCGACGAAGCAGGGGAACCAGAAGACGATCAACGACCACGAGGCGCTGAGGGCGTAGGCCATGGGGTGGAGTGGCCACCAGTAGAAGGTCATCCGCATCATGACCAGAAAGAGCGTGACGGCCATGCCGATTGCCGCGAAGGTGGGCGCGCGCCAGTCGAAGTTCACCGGGTTTTCGATGGCCGGGGCATGGTTTCGGAACGCTAGGAGGGGGTTGCCGGCATAGACGTAGGAATAGAGCTGGATTCCGCCTTTCTGGTAGGGAAACCAGAGATGGAGGAAGCCAGCGACCAGGATTGCCAACCCGATCGCGAGGCCAAAGACGAGGAGAAACGCTCGCCGGCGGATGTTCACTCCATCAGCCACGCGCAGGCCATCCAGAAAGCCGGTCAGGATCAGGCCGCGCTGGTCGCGCAGGAAGGCCGCGTCGAGGAAGCCCAGCGCGGTGAGGTTACTTCCCCCCAGGGTGTGTCGTGCGGCGAAAAGCGAGTGCATATCGATGGGCCGGAACGAAGTCTCCGTCATCAACATGCCGCACTCGGCCACACTACGCGCCATCACCAGGGCGATCACGAAGAAGTAGGCGAGGATCTCGAGCGCGGCTACCCACCACGAGAGGCCGGCGAGCATGAACCACGTCGCGGAGACGAGGACGCTTCCAGTGAGCCCCCAGAAGGCAACGCGGTAAGGAATGAGCTCCTGCGAGTCATCCACCTTTCCGCGGCCGCGCACGGCTTCCCACACCTGGCGCAGATGCGGGCGTGCCACATAGAGGAGATACCCCGCGAGGACGACATAAGCGCCGAGGACCTGGTATCCGACGTAGATTCGCGTGGGATAGAGCGGCATATTCTCGATAGGGGCGTTGAAGACCGCCGCGACCAAGTCTTGCGCGCGGGTGAGCGCGAAGAAGAACCACAGCGAGAAGAGCAGATCCGTGGGCAGGAAGTAGAAGAACCCAATCGCGGCCATCGAGAAGTAGAGCGGCGTGGGGTAGATCGCGGAGAAGGGCGGATTGGGGAAGTAGCGGTTGAGACTCATGGTGAGGTTCACGCCGGGAACCGTCGGGAAGAGCTGGTGGATGCCGTTCAAGGTGAAGATCACGGCCGGAATGGCGAAGCCGATCCAGGTGAGCGGGTTGCGCAGAAAGGCATCCCCGCCGCGCGCCATCTCCAGGGGAAGCTGTGCCAGAGGGAAGGTGAGCTTCTCGTGATCTGCCCATTGACGGCGCAGGAGTGCCGCCAGGCATAGGAAGCCGAAGAAGACCGCGATGACGAGGATGCTCCAGGCGGCGAGCGGCACCACCCAGGCGCCCCAGGGGATCGACTCGCCTGAGCGCAGCCCCTCATAGAAACGCTGGCTGACCCACTGTTGCGTCTCCCCCTCCGGATCCCAGGGCACCATCCACTTCTTGATGTAGGGGTAGAAGATTCGCTGCCAGCGATTCCCCTCGTTCGCATAGTAGTTTGGGGCCACCAGGAGCGCGATCAGCTTCTCCATCAGGCCGCGAGACGTGACCATCGAGGCAACGAGCATCATGCTATAGATGGTCATCAGCTCCTGGGCGCTGAGGCGGAAACGCTCGCGGATACGGGCACCGTAGCGCGCTGCTACGACCAGAAAGAAAAGGAGCGCGACGACGACCGGCGGCAGTTGCAGGAAGCCGATCTGGATGTACATCGTCACCAGCTCGGCGTAAGCAACGATGCAGCAGACGGCCACGACTGCCACCAGGCCCAGGGTCAGAGCGCGCAACGATACTCCAGACATCCAGCGTGAACCTTTCCATGGGCCCGCCCACACTCAGGCTGGGGGCTTGATAGGTTGCGGGAAGCCCGGGCGGCCTCCCTCGGCTCGAATGGGAACCGGCGTCTCTCTCGGGCTCTGACACGCTTCAGGGCGCTTCCCGCATCCCTATCAGGGATGGCGCTGTCCAAGCTTCGCCGCGAAGCGATCTCGGCGGGCGGCACGGAGAGACGCCTCGTTAGCACACGCGATGGGCTCAAGGATGTATGTCCCCCGGCGCTATTCTGGCCGGCGACAGTAGACTCCTGCCCCATGCGGCCGGATCACCCGCCACTCCCTCGTGCACTCCTCCCTCGTCCGGGCGTCAGACCGGTGGGTAGGGAAGCCGGGGATGCCCGCGCCTTCCCATCCGCGTCCAGCCCCTTCGTCCGCGATACCGACCCAGACGCGCGTGGAAGAGGCGCTTGTCTCCGGCGCGGGGATATGCTATACTGGCACACATCCAGTACAGAGGGCGGGTGCCCCAGAAAGGCGCGGCCATGCATAAGCCATTGCCAGGGCAGACTCTCTGCAAGCGAGTAAGCGGTGGCCTTCGACCAATGGGCCGGCCCATTCGCGCCGACGCCAGCTCCTCGCCATGCGCTTCTCGACCTGGCCCTGCTCCCGATACCGCGTGTGCTCCTCCTCCCCTCTGCTACTCCAATTGGACCCCTCTCGCTCTCTCTGACCCATCTCTTGCAAGGCTTTCGCGCCCCGCGACTCAGGGGAGAGGCATCGGCCGATGCCGCCGCTCTTCCGGCTGGACCACATGGCGGATCCACACGCCACACCGGCTGAGGGACACCAGGGCGGAGAGTTCCGTCTTATGGGTACTCAGGGATGGGAGAGAAGATGGTGTACCACTCTCTAGTGAAATGCGCTCCGTCGGCCATCCTCCTGTTGGCGGTTACCGGCATGCCCGCCTGTGCTGAAAGCATCCGGATTACCGATGCAAGCCTCACCTTCCCAGGGGCCGACCAGATTCGTGTCCTGGTGACAGCGACATCCAAGGACGTGCCCGTCGGCAGCTACTACACGGAGCTGCAGTTCCTGGAGAACGAGGAGATCCCGCAAGGCTTCGTGGTGCGCAACCAGCGGCACGTGGTCCCCGAGAAGCAGGAGATCGCGGTGACCGGCGACCGGGATAACGGCCCATTTGATGAGGACCCCCGCGAAGGCACCTACGCGCGCACCTTCTCGGTGAAGGGCTGGAAGCCGGGCCTCTATGCCTTGCGCATCGCGGCGCACAACCGCCCGGCAACCGGGCCGTACGTGCTCGACACTCGCTCCTTCCCATTCCGAATCACCGCCGAGGGCAAGGTGGTCGAGTTCAATCCCAAAGAGCTGGAGATTCCAGCCAAGACGGTGATGATCTACAAGCAGCAGGATGTGTATGCCTGTTTTCCCTCCCTGGCAAAGCAAGAAGGCGAGGACACGCTTAGCACCGGGTTCGGGACGCGCGTGCGCCGCAGTCACATCGATCCGACCGGCGGGAGCAAGCGGATGGTCTCGCGCGATGGCGGCCTCACCTGGTCCGAGAGCGCGGAGACGTTCCCGCTTCCCCAATACAAGGCGAAGGACGGCCGGCTGGTGCGGGCCACTGCCCGCGGTTGGGTGTACGTGAACGCCGCGGAGAAGGAGCGCCTGATCCAGGAGCAGCGCGTCGTCATGGATGCGCGCCCGGGAACAGTGGCCTACCTCAGCCCCGACTACCTCGTCCAGGTCTCGGAGGACGGCAAGAAGTGGAAAACGGAGACGATTCCCGCCCCAGACTACGTCGCCGGGCTGATGGTTTTCCGCGATGAGAGCTCTTACATCTACACCTCGCAGGGAATCCGGCTCGTGGCGATCTATGGCAAGCGGAAAGGCGTGAAGGAGCACGAGGTCTTTATCCTCCGTTCGGCTGATGATGGCAAGAGCTGGCAGTTCATCCCGCTGCTCCCCGATGGCCCCCAGGGCGTGGACCTAAACG
>JAAZEM010000195.1 GCA_012512265.1 Armatimonadota bacterium
AAGCGACGCCTGTCATGGTCAGGTGCCGGGCAGGCGCGCTTGCGCCGGGAGCACGAGGCATAGGTGCGAAAGCGGCCTGCAAGAGCCGCCGCAGATACACTGCCAAAACCACAACCGACACCGATGCAGGAGAATCGGGTGCGAAGGGCTAACCATGCTTGTGTATGCAGGCGCCGAGTAAGGAAGGAGACGCTTCATGGGTTGGCCCGTGATTATGCATGTCAACTACTGCGAGCAGGGTCAGAGCCTTCGAGAGATCTGCTTCAAGGCCGTGGAGTGGGGCTTCGACGGTGTGGAGTTTCGGCGCAAGCGCACCGGCGTGGAAGAAGAGCCGGAAGCCTACCTGGATGCCCTGGCTGAGGCGGTCCAGGCCTCGGGTCTCAAGCACGTCCTGTTCGGCTATCCCACCGCGAACCTGATGACCCCGGACGCGGGCGAGCGCGAGCGGGAGGTAGAGAACGCCATCGCGTTCTACCGGTCCGCGAGGCAACGCTTCCCGATCCTCCTATGCAACGCCTTCTCGGGCCCGCTCCTGAACCCGGACAAGAACATCCCTTATAGGGAATACCAGAAGCAGGGCTCCGGTATCGCCACGGAGGAGCACTACCAGTGGGCGGCGGAGGGGTTTCGCGTGCTGGCACCCGTCGCGGAGGAGCTCGGTTTCCGCTTCGCTTTCGAGCTCCACATGGGATACCTGCATGACCTTCCGGCGAGCGCCGCGAAGCTGATCGAGATGATCGGCTATCCCGCCGTGGGCGCCAATCTGGACTACGGCAACATCATCTACTTCCCCGAGCGCCCGACCCTGGCCGAGTCGATCCGCACTCTGGCCGGGCGTCTCTATTACGTGCATCTGAAGAACTCCGTGGCGTTGCCCACGGGAGGCCGGCTTCCCACGGCCCTCGCGGATGGTGAGATCAACCACCGCGAGTATCTGCGGCTTCTCGTCGAGGTCGGGTTTGATGGCCCGATCTGCATCGAGGCGCCGCGCCCCGGTGATCGGGAGTGGTTCGCGCAACAGGATCTGGCCTATATCCGCTCTGTGATTCGCGACATCGCCGCCTGAGCAGGCACCCCGTTTGCCGCGGAGAGCGGTTGGCTCCGGCGAGTGTCTTGCCGTCGCGAGCCGGAGCGCGAGCAGGCCGTTTGCGCCGGGAACGGCATGAGGAGATAGCATGGGTACTCTAAAGATTGGCTGCGGTAGCGCCGTCATCACGCCTGGTCTGGGCGCGCATCTGGCGGGCTATTTCAACGAGCGGCGGGCCACCGCCGTTCATGATGACCTTTTCGCTCGGGCACTCGTCTT
Organism: Armatimonadota bacterium; assembly: GCA_012512265.1. Lineage (GTDB taxonomy): Bacteria > Armatimonadota > JAAZEB01 > JAAZEB01 > JAAZEB01 > DUUU01. The sequence continues at coordinate 1,307 of JAAZEM010000195.1, forward strand.
CGATGATGGGACCACCCGGGCCGCCCTCCTGGCCTGTGACGTGATCTGCCTCCCGGAAGAGGAGGTGGCCCGGGTGCGCGAGGCGATTGAGACGCGCACGGGGCTTTCGGGCAGCTCCGTGATGGTGAGTGCCACGCACACGCATACGGGGCCGCAGACGCGTGCCTTCCAGCTGCCCGAAGATGCAGAGCCGACGCGCGAGTGGCTGAAGACCTTCCCGGAGCGTGCGGCGGGCGCGGTCGTCGAGGCGCTGGAGAAGATGGAGGAGGTCCAGGTCTACCATGGGACCGCGTTCGAGGACCGCATCGCCTTCAACCGGCGCTATCGGATGAAGGATGGGACCGTGCGTACCAACCCGGGCTACCAGAACCCGGATATCGTCGAGCCGGCCGGCCCCATCGACCCCGAGGTCGGAGTCCTCTCCTACACGCGCGCGGATGGCACGACCAAGGCGCTCTTCGTCCACTATACCTGCCACCTCGACAATGTGAGCGGCAGTGAGATCTCGGCGGACTACCCCGGCTATCTGGCCGCGCGGCTCCGCGAGCGTCACAAGGATCAGCCCTTCGTCTTCTATGCGCAGGGCGCCTGTGGCGACATCAACCACTGCGATTTCCGCAGTCCCTACCCGCGGAAGGGCCACGAGCACTCGCGTTGGATGGGGGAGACGCTCGCCGGGGATGTCTGCGAGGCGCTGCGTGACCTCAAGCCGCTGGAGAGCACCCCGGTGGCGATCGCGAGCAAGATCGTGCCGCTCCCCGTTCGGGAAGACGTGGAGCCCTTCGCCACCGAGGCGGAAGTTCAGGCGATCCGGGTGGGCGACGTCGGCTTTGTCAGCATCCCCGCCGAATACTTCGTGGAACACCAGCTCGATATCAAGGCGCGCTCGCCCTTCCAGCGCACCTTCGTCTGCGAGTTGGCCAACGGCTGGGTAGGTTACGTGCCGACGCGCAAGGCATTCGAGGAGAATATGCGCCACGTCTCCTGGGAGCGGATGAGCGGCTTCGACCACATGGGCTATGAGGTGCGCTCGGCGCTCTCGCGCGGCTTTGCGCCCGGCGTGGGAGAGGCGCTGGCAGATGCTGCCGTGGAGCTCCTGAAGAGCCTGCGCTGACGCCGGATCCCTTCTGAAGGCGAGCCGCCTGGCCTCTAGCCAGGCGTTAGGTAGAAGAAATGGCAATCCGAGGGGCGAGGGGACTACAGGCCGTGGATCCCTCGCCCCTCGGAGTCTGGCCCATCACTCAAACCGGAGCGGGCCGAAGAAGCGCGGCTGGTGGAAATTGCCGCCCTCGATGGGTGCCCACGAGGCCCAATGTGGGTGCGACGTTTCATCACCGCACTTGTAGAGGTTGCCGCGCCACTCCTGGCCGGCCAGACCGCCGAGAGGCCCGAACCGACCTTCGAAAAGCCGGATCGGGATGTGGACCTCGTTCACCCAGGTCACCTCCTCGGTGATCTCCGGCTCGACGACCTCCGGCATGGAGTGGTAGACACGGAGCAGAGCGCCCTCCTCGGGCGTGAGCGGCGAGTACTTCGCGAAGCCGTCCGGCGTGCGCGTGGCATCTTCGATATGGTAGCAGAGCACGGCGCCGCCGCAGTTGATCTCGAAGTTCAGGTAGCCCTTATTCAGAGGGGTGCGGCTTGCCGAGATGATCGGCGGGGGGTTCGTGTTGATCTCGAAGTTCAGGTAGCCCTTATTCAGAGGGGGCTCGACGAAGAACTCGGTACAGCTATCGCGGCAGACGGGATCGTTGAACCCGGTGTGCACGCAGCGCACATAGCGATCCTCGACACGGAAGATCAGGTAGATCCACTCCGGATCGTAGAGCAAGCGAAACTGCACACGCGGCCGGTGGCTGCTCGACCGGGGCGTGAAGTGGGCGATCGTGCCCGTCTCCGCGTACTTCCAGGGCGCGCCCTCCCACTCTCCGCGCAGCGATGGCGGCGCGGGCGCTCGCCGAATCACGTATGGTTCCATCACGACACTCTCTTCCTGTGTGCCCGGGATCTTGCCCGGAGCCGAGTCGGGGTTCGGTGAGGCGTGTGGCATTCCCTCTCAGTTGCGGGGCGTCCGACGAGGCCAGGCGTCTCCCAGGGCGCGGGCGAGGATGCACGCGGCAAGCCAGGGTGCCCCTGCCAGGTAGCCGGCGGCCACATCCGTGGGCCAATGAACCCCCAGATAGAGCCGGCTGAACCCGATCCCCAGGATGAGGAGCACGTGGGCCGTGGCAATCGTGAGGCGAGCGGGCGAGCGCGGGCTGCCCTGAAGAGCCAGATACGCCGCGAAGCCGTAGATGCAGAGGGAGAGCATGGCGTGCCCGCTGGGGAAGGCGTAGCCCAACGCAGGCACCCCGTCGCCGGGTATGGTGGCCAGGGGATTCGGCGGGCGCGAGCGCCCGAAGAGCGGCTTCAAAAGGAGGTTGAGCGCGGCCGCGCCGCCGGCCGCGAAGACCATCAACGCCGCGCTCCGGCGGTCGCGCCGCGCCAGGGTCGCGATCACCCAGAAGACAGTGGCCGCCGCCAGCGGCACCCCATCGCCCATCGCCGTGAGCGCGACCATCACCCGCGTGCCTTCAGGCGTGCGGATCCTCTGGATGAGCGATAGGATTGAGCGGTCGAATGCCTCTACCTCGCGCTCTACCACGCCTGCGGCGATACTGATGAACCCCGCCAGCGCGATGATGCTGGTGAGGAGCCCCAAGAGCAGGACCACCCAGGGGCGCCAGCTGGCATGCCGCGCGCTTCCACCTGCCTCGCGCCGGGGACCCGCCATCGCTCCCGTCTAGATGTCATCCCAGCGGATGACGGTGCCGAGCACATCGCTGCTGTGGCTGCTCCGGTTGATATGCGAGTAGAGCGCGGGCGCGTCGCTGGCAGTGACGCGGTGGGTGATGGTCTCCCCCCACTTCAGAGCTCCGCTTGCCAGGAGGTGCATGATGGCGCTCCGGCAGGGAGCGTAGCCATCGTCGCAGGGGAAGTAGGCCGTGATTCGCTTGCCGTGCGGCACCAAGAAGCGGAACGAGATGGGAGCGACGCCGTAGTTCCCCTGAAAGACGAACTTGCCGTGGGGCCGGCAGAGCGCGAACGCCGAGTCGAGCAGGGCCGGCACGCCGGTGGCCTCGAAGACGACATCCGCGCCTTGCGGCGCAATCGCCTGCAGCGCTGGCTCCACCTCTTCGCGCCCGGCCTGGATCACGTGATCCGCGCCCAGCCGGCAGGCGACTGCCAGCTTGCGCTCGTCCAGGTCGATGGCAATCACCACGGCGCCCCGGAGCTTGGCGGCAGCAACCACGCCCAGGCCGATCAACCCGGCGCCTTGCACGGCGACCACGTCTCCCAGGCGCACGCCGGCCATATCCACCCCGTGATAGCCCACCGCCGGCATCACGAACGTGGACGCGACCTCTTCATCCACTCCCTCGGGAAGCAGGTCGGGGCCGTGGGTGGCGTGGGTGGCATCGGTGACCGCCATCGAGCAGTGCGTGCCGCTCACCGCCGAGGCGGCCTGCCCCCCCATCCGGAACGGACCGCGGCTGTTTCGGTAGTAGACCTTATCGCCAACCGCGAAGCCACGGACGTCGCGGCCCACGCGTTCCACCACGCCCACGCCCTGGTAACCGGTGCAGAGGGGGTAGGGGCCCCACGAGATTTTGTTGCGGATCAGGGCGAACTCCGTGCCGATGCTCACCCCGGAGAAGTGTGTTCGGATGAGGAGATCCGTAGGCCCCATCTCGGGCAGCTCCACGTCGGCCAGGGTGAACTCCTGGCTCTCCGAACAGACGAGCGCCTTAGCTTTCACGCGAACCCTCCCGAATAGGATCTGCGCGCCGCAGGCCATGCCGGCCACGGTCATCTTCCGGCGCGGCTTTGGGCAAGATGGGGGCGCGCTGTGCCAGGAAGCAGAACGCACGTTGGAATCTCGCCGCGGCTCGGTGGAGCTTGTGGTCCTCCTGGCGCGTGCCGCCTGGCTCTCTCCAGATTTCGCTTCTGGGGGACAAATGCCTGCCGGATCCGCCACTGCCGCGCGAGCGCGTGATCGGGTGCGGGAGAGGGCAACGGGACCGCGCTGGTGCGGTATGGGAGCGATAGCGCTTGAGGCAACCAAAACCATCCTGGCCGCCTGAATGCGAGCGGCCAGGGCGGAAGCAGGCGCTGGTCATTGCGCCGAGTTGGGGCGCGCCTGAGCGCGCCCTTCTGGAGCACTGGATATCGCTGCTAGACGCGCGCTGCCGTGGGGGTATTTGGGCGGCGCTCTTCAGACAGGATGCTCCAGGTCGGCACGCCGGGCTCAGGCGTCACAGAGCGCACCAGGATCCGGTAGCCCCGCGTCTGCAGGCCCTCCTCCAGCGCAACCAGCATTCCGCCCACCGTGGGGCGGAGCTCATCCTCCGGCACCTGTATCTCCACTACGAAGCGCCCGATGGCTGGGGGCT
>JAAZEM010000196.1 GCA_012512265.1 Armatimonadota bacterium
CGCCATCAACGCCGCGCGTTGAGCCTGCCCTCGCCTGTCGGCCCGCGCGGGCCGGGCGCGAAATGGCGAGAGGCTGCCGGCAACCTGGGGCGAACTTCTCTCTCAACACTGCCTGGCGCGGAGTGTTCGCCTCTCAGGGGAAACTCAGCGCGCCGGCCCCCTTTCGAGTCCCGGGGGCTCCGACTGCCCTACCGAGGGCTTGGAGTCCGCGGGCAGGTCTATCGGCGCTTGCGCATGAGGAGAAAGCATGGCATACGACGAGTTGGTCTTCACGCGCCGGATTCCGGTGCGACACGAGGTGGATGTCTTCGTAGCGGGCGGCGGTCCGGCCGGCATCGCCGCGGCCATTGCTGCCGCGCGCCAGGGCCGCACGGTCTTCCTGGCCGAAGGGCATACGTGCTTTGGCGGGATGGGCACGGCAGGTCTGGTGCCGGCCTTTATGCAGTTTGGTGACGGCGTTCATTTCCTCGCCGCTGGCATCGGCCGCGAGGTGTATGACCGCCTCTGGGACCTGGGCGGCACCGGGCCGGACGACCGGCGCGACAATCCGCGTGCCAGCCTGAGCATCGACGCTGAGGTGCTGAAGCGCCTCTACGATGAGATGGTCGTGGAAGCGGGCGTGCGCTTCACCTTCCAGACGCAGTGCATCGCCGTCGAGATGGGAGCCCCCGGGCGGGTGGATCACGCCATCTGCCAGGCGAAGAGCGGTCTCTTCGCCGTCAAGGCCAGGGTGTTCGTGGATTGCACGGGTGATGGCGATCTGGCCGTGTGGGCCGGGGCGCCCTACGAGAAGGGCGACGCGGAGGGCAACCTGATGCCCGGCACCCTCTGCAGCCTCTGGGCCGAAGTGGACTGGGACACGGTGCGCGCCTCCGGTCTCGACCCGCGCCAGCGGATCCTGGACGCGTTCAAGGACAAGGTCTTCACCTATGAGGACCGGCACCTGCCGGGGATGTGGCGCGTTGGCCCGCGCCTGGCGGGCGGCAACATCGGGCACACCTTCGGGGTGGATAGCACGGACGAGCGCTCGGTCACCGAGGCGCTCCTGTGGGGGCGAAGACAGCTCCTGGAGTACGAGCGGTTCTATAAGGAGTACCTCAAGGGCTTCGAGCGGATGGAGCTCGTCGCCACCGGTTCGCTGCTTGGGATCCGCGAGAGCCGGCGCATCCTGGGCGACTACGTCCTCAATCTGGAGGACTTCAAGAAGCGCGCGGTCTTCGAGGACGAGATCGGGCGCTACTCCTATCCAGTTGATATCCACGCCTCGCGCCCCGGCGAGAAGGAGTACGCGCAGTTCGAGGAGGAGTTCCGCACTCTCCGCTACGGCAAGGGCGAGAGCTACGGGATCCCGTATCGCACGCTCACGCCGCGCGGGCTACAGAACCTCCTGGTAGCCGGCCGCTGCATCAGCACCGACCGTTACCTCCACGGCTCGGTGCGCGTGATGCCGGGATGCTTTATCACCGGGCAGGCGGCCGGCATCGCCGCCGCGCTGGCAGTCGAGCGTGAGACGGATACGCGCGGCTTCCCCATCGCGCTCCTTCAAGATCGCCTGAAAGCGATGGGAGCCCATCTGCCGAACGCCTGACTCCTGTTTGGAGATCGGGCGTACACCAGTTCGGCCCCTCAAGCCCCCCACTCCGGAGGGCCTGAGGGGCCGAACTGCATCCAACCCCAAAGGCCTTCAGCTCAACGGCCGCTCACAAAATCCTCATCTGGAACACCGCGATAATGAAGCTGAGGACGATGAACGCGACCGCGAGGTAGGTCGTCCACTGCTGGAGCTGCTCTTCCACGCCCGGGCGGCCCTGAAAACTGATGCTGCTCTTGCCGCCGAGGGTGCCGGCAAGCCCCTCACTCTTGGTGGTCTGCATGGCGACAATCGCTATCAGGCCAATCGCCACCAGAAACTGAAGCACGCTAAAGATCCAGAAAAGAACGGTTGCCACGACACGGTCCTCCAAGCTGCGCTCATTTTACCATAAAGCGGACTCGGAACGCAAGCGCTGTCATGAGACGAACTGATACACTTCGAAGCCGAGCAGCTGCCCCGCGATCGTCCACATGGCCTGGGTCATGATATCGCCAAAGGCGATCCCGAGGAAGAAGTGGAGCCCCTGTCGATAGGAACGCGCGCCTCCATAGCGCAGGAGCAACAGTTTCGAGAGCCAGGCGATGAAGAAACAGAGCCAGAAGGCACGCACAATGATGGTGTTGGCTGCCGCATAGCCGATTGGGTGGAAAGGCCACCAGAGATAGCGCCCGCGCAGGAACGTCAGGAGCACCGTGATCCCCCCGCCCGCGACCATCCCCTTGATGCCGGCCCAATCGGGCGTGCGCGGCGTGTTGACCCAGTTGCGCCAGTCGTTATAGGCGATGTTCGCCTTCGCCAGGGGATAGTTGGCCGCCTTCACGGCCGCCCCGGAGTGGTACCACTCGATCAGCGACGTCGCGAACGCGACGGGCAGGGCGACGGCGAGGCCGATCAGGAACGCGATGATCATCTGCCGGTGCTTCAGATCCACCTGCTCGCCCATCTTCCACGTCTCCAGGTGGAACGGCATTGGGTGGCCGCGAGCTTCGATAATGAAGGCGTGCATGATCGGCGTCAGCGCCAGCGTGGCCGGCGTCAGGCCGGCCGTGCCAAGCGTGTTTACCATGAGCGAGTTCGGATTCCACGCGAGCGGGAAGAAGATCCACTGCCCGCCCGCCTCGGCGCGGATGCGCATGCCGGTGACCAGGTAGAGGCCATAGAGCCCCAAGATGACAACCGCCGCCCACAGCTGCATCCCGGCCAGAACCCAGAAGAGCACCGCGCCAGCCGAGCACACGATCAGGCCAATCCCGGCCGGCGACCGCCAGGAGCGGCGCAGGTGCGCCCGCGCTCCCCACAGCGTGAGCAGGCCCAACATCAGCCAGGCGCCGGCCGACTGCTCCTCGGCATAGGGGAAACGCGCCGCCGCGCTACTCGTGGCGCCCTGGGAATAGCCGGCCATCGCTCCAAAGACCGCCTCTAGGCGCGTGAAGAGGAAGAAGAACCAGCAACTGAAGGAGACATCGAGCGGAACCAGGTAGGCCAGCCCGATGGAGAGCGGGTAGAAGCCGATCGGAATGCTCCCAAACGCGCTCCAGGGGAGGGATGTGAAGACGGGATACCACTTCGCTTTGATCTGGAACGCGGGCACCGAGGGGAAAAGCGCGTTGAGGGCCAGGAGGCTCTGCCCGATGAAGGGGAGCAGGAACCCGGCCCAAAGAAGCGGGCTGCGAAAGAAGCCGCCCCCCGGCTGTGTCATCTCCATCGGCAGCGCCGCGATGGGAAAGGTGAGCCGCTCCTCCTCGATCCACCGCCGCCGGATGAGGAGCGTGAAGCAGAGACCCGCTACCACGAGGAGAGCGATGTAAATGCTCCACACCACGATCGGCACCACCCAATCACCCCAGGGTGGCGTGCTGTAACCGCGGTAGAAGCCGGCAAAGGCGTTCACCGGGTCGTTTGGCACCATCCAGGCGGGAAGGTGCTCCTGCATCTCGCCCCACTTGTTCTCCGGCGTCGAGAAGAAGAAGGTGTTCCCCAGGTTGAGCACCAGGAAGCGAATCATCCCGAAGCCCGCCACGGGAAGCGAGGCGCTGACAACCAGATAGATGCAGAGAAGCTCGGCGCGCGAGAGCGGCGCGATCCGCTTCGAGCGGCGCAGGAAGCTGTTGGCAACCTGCAGCGCCACCAGGAGCGCCACGGCTGGCATCAGCAGCGTCCACCCGATCAGGTAGACGTTGCCAGAGATCTCGGCGCGTGCCACCCAGACAAAAATGAGCACCTCGAGGAGGATCCCGAGGATCAGAGCCCGGCGTGTCATTTTAGATAGATACTCTCCATTGCTGGCGAAACCACTCAAGCGACCCCCATCTTCCGGGCCACTACTTCCGGCGTGCCTGCCGCCACTGCAGATAGTCGATCAGCGCGACGAGCGGAGAGTGGGGCAGCAAACGCCGTATCAGCGAGGCAACCGTGTGGCGAACCACGGGAGTCTGTGGCAGCTCGACCCAACCGCACCCACGGCAGATGCGGCCGCGCCGGGTCTCATCCACCTCCAGCCACTCTGTTGGCCGGGCGCATCGGGGGCACTCTCCAGGAAGCTCCTCAGGCTGTTCCACGTATTCCATCTCTCATGCGCGCCCCCGACTGGGGCAGGTACGCTTCTATTCGCCATCGCCCTGCCAGCTTCCTTGCTCAATCCCGCTTGTTTCTGGAGGCGCAGGAGAGTGCTCCACGCTGCCGAATCCTGGAGATAGACATACACGGATAAACGTTCTAGCATCGCCTCTCTGGGAGACCGGGCGCGCGTCATGTTGACTTTCACTCAGGCGTCGTTTATAATGGCGCTGGCAGGAGGGGCACGATGAACTGGACTGATCTCGTCGTGCTGATCATCATCGGCAGCATCACGGCCGCCGAAGCCAAGCGGGGCCTTGGGCCGGCGCTCTTCACCGTCGCCGGCGCGCTGCTTTCCGCCCGGCTCGCCCTCCTCTGGTCTGGTCCGGTCTCCGGCTCTTTGCGTCTGACGGCAAACCCCGGGCAGAACCAGGCGTGGGCGCTCTTCCTGCTTTTCGCGCTCCTCATGACGGTCGTGCTGGCGATCATCCACGTGATGCATCCGGAAACGATGATCTCCGCCGACCCGTTCGATGGCCCGCTCGGTGCCATCTGCGGGTTTTTCACGGGGTGCGCCGTGGCCTTCGTCTTCTATAAGGGCCTGGGGTTCTGGGGCGCCCGAGACCTGCTCCAGAGTTCTCTTTTCGCGCCGGAGATATTGCACCAGCGCACCTATCATGCCATCGTGCGCGGTCTCTACGGCCTCGGGGACGCGCAGAACGAGCGTCTGAATATCAAGTGACCGGTTGCGTGGCGCCGGGAAGAGCGTCGCGGGAAGGAAGGGCAACGCATGCAGGATGAGCTGCAGAAGATGGAGGAGATCCGCAACCGCTTGGGAGTGTCCTACGAGGAGGCGCGCTACGCGCTCCAGCAGGCGGGCGGCGATGTGGCGGCCGCCATGGTGATTGCCGAGCAGGATCGTGAGACAGCGGGCGGCGGCCTGGCTGCCGCGAGCATGGCGTTCATGGATGAGCTGCAGGAGTTCATATCCCAAGGTGAGATGCGGAAGGTCCGCGTGAAGCTGGGCCATCGCCTCCTCAAGGAGTTCAACGTCTCGCCGCGCACAGCCATCGGCATGCTCGGGATCGCAGTCGCCGCGGTTCTGCTCACCAAGCTCCGCATCGAGGTAGAGCGCGCCCCCGAGGCGCTAGACGAGTTCCAGGCACCGGGTTTCAGCCAAGAGTGACGCTTGAGGAGCTCGCTGCGCTCGACGGCTGTTGGCCAGCGCAGGGGTGTATCGTGAAACCGGCCCACGAGGTCGAGGTGGGCGCGGGCAGGATGCATCCCACCGCCTTCCTCCGCTCCCTCGGCCCTCAGCCATGGCGCATCGCCTAACTCCAGCCCACGCGTTGGCCGACTCATGGCCGCTATGGGCAGAACCCAGGCCGGGTGCAACGCTCCCATCGGTCTGAGGAGCAAGAGAGTGCGCAAACATAGCCCTGGCTGGCGTGACTGGCTGCATACCCTCATAGCGGCGGGCGGTCTCTTCCTCTTCACCGAGACCTTCCTGCTGCAAGGTTTCAGCGTGTATGGAAGCTGCATGGAGCCAAACCTCTACACCGGCGAGCGCATCCTGGGCAATAAGCTCCGCTACCGGCTCCACCCGCCGCAGCGCGGCGACATGGTCGTCTTCCGCTATCCCGACAATCCCCGGAAGATCTACGTCAAGCGCGTGGTCGCTTTGCCCGGCGAGGTGGTCGCCATCCGCGACGGCACCGTCTACCTCAATGGCAAGCCGCTTCATGAGAGCTATGTGATCAACCCGGCGCATGGCTCCTATCCACCGGCTCGCGTTCCCTCGGGGCAATACTTCGTGCTCGGCGATAATCGTGACCACAGCAGCGACTCGCGCGCCTGGGGGTTCGTGCCCACGCGGCACCTGGAGGGGAAGGTGTGGCTCCGCTACTGGCCGCTGCGCCGGGCAGGCATCTTGCCGGCCGGCCGGTCGTGCCCTTCCCACGGAGAGCAATCGTGAAGGAGCTGGTTCTGGAGATCGGCGTCGAAGATCTACCCCCCGCCGCTATCTCCCCTGCCCTCGCCGAGATGAAGCAACTCCTCGGCGAGCGGCTCCGGCAGGAGAATATCCGCTACCAGGAGATCCGAACCTATGGAACGCCCCGCCGCCTGGTGGCCTGCGTCACCGGCGTCGCGCCGCGCCAGCCGGACACGGTGATCGAGGTGCGCGGGCCCTCTGCCCAGCAGGCGTTCGACTCCTTCGGCAACTACACCTACGCCGCGTTCAGTTTCGCGCGCACCCAGGATGTCTTCCCCGAAGAGCTGAAGGTGAAGCGGATCACCGGTGGTGAGTACCTTTTCGTCGAGCGGCCCAAGCCGGGCCGGCCGACGGTCGAGGTCGCCGCGGGCTTCCTGCCGGAGCTGATCACCAACCTCGCCTTTCTCAGGATGGCGCGCCGGGATGAGAGCGCGCCGCGTTCGCCCATCCGCTGGCTCCTCGCCCTCTACGGGGAGGATGTCATTCCGTTCCAGGTGGGAGACGTGGAAGCCGGCCGGCTCACGCGCGGTCACCGCGCGCTGCATGGCTGCACGCCGGAGATCTCGGCCACCATCGAGGTGCCGAAAGCCTCCGCCTATCTGGAGCTCATTCGCGCGGCCGGGGTGATCCTCGATCCGGAGGAGCGCCGCCAGCGGATCCTGGAGCAGGCGCGGGCGCTCGCCCAGGCGGTGGGCGGCCAGCCACTCGAAGAGGCCCTTGCAGACGAGCTCGCCTTCCTGGTGGAGCAGCCCGCGGCATTCGCCGGCGGCTTCGACCCCGCGTTCCTCGTGCTTCCCCGCGAGGCGCTCGTCCTCGTGATGCAGAAGCAACAGCGCCTCTTCCCAATCGTCTCCCCCGAGGGCGCCCTGCTCCCGCGCTTCATCGGCATCCATGATGGCAGCCCCGAGGGCGTAGAAGAGGCGCGTGCCGCAAGCGAGCAGGTGCTTCACGCCCGGCTCTCTGACCTTCGCCTCTCTTACGAGCAAGACCTGCGCACGCCGCTCCCCGCGCGCGTGGAGGCTCTCCACGGCATCCCCTATCAGGAGCGGCTCGGCACGCTCTTCGAGAAGACCGAGCGCCTCGGCTCGCTCGTCGAGGAGCTATGTGACCGGTGGGGCGTAGACGCCACCACCCGCCAGATTGCCTTGCGCGCGGCGCTTCTGGCCAAGGCGGACCTCGCCACCGACTTGCTGAAGGAGCTGCCCGAACTGCGGGGCCGGATCGGCCAGGCCTACGCGCTTCACGCCGGCGAGCCGCCGGCGGTAGCCGATGCACTTGCGGGCCACTACCTCCCCCGCGTAGCCGGCGACCCGCTGCCGCAGACCGAGGCGGGGCGGATCCTGGGCGTGGCCGACCGGATCGACACCCTCGTGGGCCACTTCGGAATGGGGTTGGTCCCTGCTGGGTCGCAAGATCCCCACGCGCTACGCCAGCAGGCGAGTGGGCTGGTCGCGATCCTGGCGGAATCGGAGCGCCTCTCGCTGGGCGAGATGGTAGAACTCGCCTACGGCCTGTATGGCGATCGCGGCCCGGGCTGGCGAAGTCTCGATGTAACCCGCGCCTCTTTGCTCGACTTCCTCCGCCAATGCCTGGAGAGCCTTCTCAGCGAGCACGGCGTGCGGTATGACACCGCCGATGCCGTCCTGGACGCCGGCTTTGATGACGTGCGTGGCACACTTATTAGGGCACAGCTCCTCGAGGAGCGACGCGATGCCCCGGAGTTCGCCGAGACTCTGATGGCCGCGGCACGCCTGGGCAGCCTTCTGCGCTTCGTGGCGCGCTCGGAGATGGCTGTTCCCCCGGGAGAAGTACGCATCGACCTCCTCCAGGAAGAGGCGGAGCAGCTCTTCTACGCCGCGTACCTCGACGTCTGCCCTCTGGTGACGGAAGCCGCAGAGCGGGGCGACTATGCCGCGGCGCTCGATGCCCTGGGCGGGCTCGCCGCGCCGGCGCTTGAGTTCTTCGATAACGTGCTGGTAACGAGCGACGATGAGCTGCTGCGGGCCAACCGGGTGCGCCTGTTGGGCGAGATTCACGCGCTTTTCCTGAAGATAGCGGATCTCACACGGCTCATGGTCGAAATAGAATAGGGTGCTCGCCTTTCCGGAGCGAAAGCGGAGAGGGAAGAACTGGTTGCCCTCTCCTCGCTGTGCCATCCACCAGCGGAGTGTAGGCAGATGAGGCGGCGAGAGGAGACTTGCAGGGAGGCAGAACGTCGGGTGGAGTTTGAGATCAAGCCCTTTGATGTATCGCACAAAGCACAGATTCTCGGGCTTTCGCTGCGCGCCTGGGCCCCAGTTTTCTCCGGGTTGAGACCGGCGGTGCCAGAGTATGTCTATGAGGCCTTCTATCCTCATGGCTGGCGAGCGAGGCAGCGTTCGGACATCGAGGCTTTTCTGGACACGGAGGGGGATCGCGTTTGGGTTGCGGTCAAGGAGAGGGCCGTGCTGGGATGGGTTGGCATTCGCCTACATCCGGAAGACCGCATGGGCGAGATCGTGTTTCTCGCCGTTGATCCGGGGCACCAGCGCCACGGGATCGGGAAGGCCCTTCTCGATTTCGCGCTTGAGAGGATGCGCGCGGCTGGAATGTCAATCGTGATGGTCGAGACCGGCGATGATCCGGGGCATGCTTCGGCTCGCATGGCCTATGAACGCTCTGGCTTCGAACGCTGGCCTGTCGCGCGCTATTTTCGAGAGCTTTAGGCTAGTTGCTCTCGCCTGGAGGGGTGAGGGCGCCCCATCCACCATAGAACCCGTCTAGATAGAGGCAAACAGATGAAGCAATGGCAGATCGTTGGAAGAGAGCAGATCGCGCTGCGAGACGTGCCCGTGCCGGAGCCGGGCTATGATGAGGTGCGGGTCCGTGTGAAGGCGTGTAGCTTCTGCAGCCGCACCGATTTGGTCTACTGGAAGTATTACGGCCTCAAGCCGCATTGCACGGGCGCGCACTTCGGGCACGAGGTGGCTGGCGTCATCGAGAAGGTGGGCCCAGGCGTCTCCGGATGGAAAGAGGGCGACCGGGTCTTCCTCCGTGGCCCGGCGCGAGGCGGTGGTTTCGCCGAGTTTTGCATCGCGCGCACGATTGCCCTGGGCCGGCTCCCAGAGGCCCTCTCCTTCGTGGAGGGCGCCCCGGCGCAGCAGATCCCCATCGCCGTTCATGGCACGCGCAAGGTGCAGCCGGGCGACCGGGTCGTGGTCTTCGGCGCGGGTTCCGCCGGGCTGGCCGTCACCCAGATGGCGCACGTGCGCGGTGCCGCGCGGGTGGTCACCCTCGACCTGTACGACAACCGCCTGGAGATTGCGAAACAGCTCGGCGCGGACTACACCGTGAACGTCCGCCGGGAAGATCCTCTGGAGGCGGTGCCTCGCCTGCTGGGCGCCAGGCCGGATGTGTGCATCGACGTCGTCGGTATTCCAAGCGTCGCCGGCCAGTGCGTGGAGCTGGTGCGCGCTGAAGGAAACGTGACCATTTTCGGCACCTACCACGTGGAGCACGACGCCACCTTCAGCCTCTTGCAGTGGGAGATCAAGGCGATCAGCATGAATATGTCCAACGAGGGCTCGCCTCAAACGGCCGCCGAGGCGATGCGGATTGCCGAGCGGCTTCTGGGCGCGGGTCGCCTCAGCACCAAGGAGTACATCACCCATGTGCTCTCCTTCGAGGAGGTTCCCAAAGGCCTTGAGCTTCTCGCGACCTCGCCCCTCCTGGTGCCCGAGGCCGAGATGCCCGTGGATCTCCCGTGGAACCGCGAGGTGATCAAGGTCGTAGTTGAGGTGTAGAAGCCTGATGGGAAACGGGGACGCGAGCATGCGCCGCGCGGCGGTCGGCCTCGTCCGGTGCGCAGGCTACGAGGAGTATGCCGCGGTACGCGCGGCCGTTCGAGAGAGCTTTGACCTCTTCGGCGGGATCGCTGCTCTGGTGCGTCCAGGGCAGCGTGTCCTGCTGAAGCCAAACCTTCTCTCGGCGCTGCCGGCGGAAGCGGGGGTAAACACGCATCCCTCCGTGGTGCGCGCCGTCGCCGAAGAGGCGCTGGAGGCGGGAGGCGTGGTCTCCATCGGAGACAGCCCCGCTTTCTCGCGCCTCGATGATACCTGCGCCGCGTGCGGCCTCGACCAGGTGGCCCGCGAGCTCGGCATCCCAATCGTGCCGTTCAACCGCCCGGTTTGGGTGCCCACGCGCGTGCCTCATGGCCCGGCGCGCGGCTTCAAGGTCGACCGCGCCGTCCTGGACGCGGACGTGGTGATCAACATCCCGAAGCTCAAATCGCACGGGCAGCTCGGTTTCACGGCGGCAGCGAAGAATCTGTATGGGTGCATGCCAGGCAAGCGAAAGGCGTGGTACCATGCCCGGATGCATGGCGACCGCCTCTTCGCCGCCTTCCTCGCCGCGTTTGCGGAGACCGTACGGCCGGCGTTCAACCTGGTGGATGCCATCCTCGCCATGCACCGTACCGGCCCGAAGCGGGGCGACCTCCTGCCGGTCGGCCTGCTCGTGGGAGGATCCGACCCCTTCGCGGTGGATACCTTCCTCTCACGCCTGATCGCCATTCCAGACGCGGATAACCTGATCGTCAACGCCGCGCGCCGGCTTGGGTTGGGGGTGACGGACCCTGAGCGGATCGATTTCCGGGGGATCGATCCGGCCACGCTGCCACCCATCGAGTTCAAGCATCCGATGCTAGTCGGCACGGCGTTCAGCCTGCCGCGCGTTGTGCGGAGCGCTTGGCGAAGCTTCATCATCAGCCGCTTCCGCCTACCGGAGAAACCGTAGCGCGGCCAAAGGAGTATCGCATGAGAGAACGCAACGAAGTCGTCGCTCAGATCCGGAATCTGGGCGTAGTCGCCATCGTGCGCGCCGACACGGGCGACGAGGCGCTCGCGGCGGCGCGCGCCGTTCGCGAGGGCAGTCTGCGCGCCATTGAGGTCACCTTCACGGTGCCCGGAGCCGCCGAGATTATCCGCCGTCTCGCCGAGGAGATGGGCGACGAGATCCTGTTGGGCGCGGGCACGGTGCTCACGGCCGACCAGGCACGGGAGGCCGTGGCCGCCGGCGCCGAGTACCTGATCGCGCCGGACACCGATCCCGAGGTGATCGCGGAGGCGCATCGCCTGGGCCGGCCGATCTTCCCGGGGGCATTCAGCCCAAGCGAGGTCGCGCGCGCCTGGAAGCTGGGGGCAGATCTGATCAAGCTCTTCCCCGCTGCCCGACTGGGCCCCGCCTACTTGAAGGATCTGCGCGGTCCCTTCCCACAGATCCCGCTCGTGCCGGTGGGGGGAGTGGATGCCTCGAACTGCGCCGATTACTTCCGCAACGGCGCCGTCGCCATCGGCGTCGGGGGGAAGTTGGTCGACCGGGCGCTCCTGCGCGAGGGCCGCTACGACGAGATCACGCGGCGCGCGCGAGAGTTGGCCGCCACCGTCCAGGTCGCCCGCCAGTCTGGCTAGGGGCGAGAGAGAAACGGGCTGCCTGCCACGCAGAAGCGCCAGAGATACTCCGTGCCCTCCCGGATGCCAACGCGCGGCCGGGCAACGATTTCCAACGGCCCGGACGACGCTTCGCGGATGCTTAGCCGGCTCTCCACCAGGTCGAGGCGATTCTCCTCGCGCCCGATGGCAAACGCCTGGCAGATTCGCGCGGGTCCGGCGGCAAGCTCCTCATCGCGGATCCGCCGGGGACGCGCTCCTGCCCGGCGCGCGCGCATCGCATCGAGGCCGGCCACCGGTTCCACCGCGCGGATCAGGACCGCCTCGGCGATCCCCTCTGGCTGCGTCACCGCGTTGAAGCAGAAGTGCATCCCGTAGGTGAAGTAGACATAGGCGAAGCCGGGCGGGCCGAACATCGGGGCGTTCCGGGGCGTCTGCCCACGCGCGGCGTGGCAGGCGGGGTCATCGCGCAGGTAGGCCTCCGTCTCCACGATCCGGCCGGCCACGATCCCCTCCCCCGGCACGTCATGCACGAGGAGCTGCCCGAGAAGCGCCCGCGCCACGACCAGCGTCTCCTGGAGGTAGAAACCGCGCGGCAGTGGCGGTAAGTCGAGGAGAGCCCGGCGCGCGTCCTCTCTCATCGGGCACCGCTCCGGCTTCGCTCCGCGGCCGTGTGGACCACGAGATTTACCCCGAGGGCGACCGCGGATTCGTGCTCGGGATCGGTGGCATCCTGCCACCGTCGGCCCAGAAAAGCGGGCGAGAGGAGAATCGCGGGCCGGCCCTCTACGGGGATCGCCATCAAGGGGAACAGCTTCGCGCCCGGTGCTCCCGGGATGCGGTAGTGCGCGGAATAGAGCGCGTGCGTTGCCGGCAGCCGCTCGGCTTTGCCACCCGCGAGCGCCTCCATCTGGGCGCGCAGCGCGTCGCCCGCCTCTCCATCGGCGCCATCGATAAAGAGGATGCCGCCCCCCCGCAGGTACGCGGATAGAGCAGCGCGCTCTTGCGGATCGAGCGTTACCTTGCTCGCGGCTCGGAGGTAGACCAGCAGCGCATCGGCGGGGATCGCATCCGGCGCGACCGTGCCGGCGGAGGTCACCTTCAACGCCGTACGCTTGCCAATCTCCGCGAGGAGCGCCGGCATTGAGCCGCTCGGAGGCAACCCAGGGAGCGCGAGACCCTGCAGAACGCGGAAGCTGCCCGTCAGGCCCGCGTGAGTCCCATCTGCGGGGATCTGTGGCTTCTCTGTCCTGGCAACCGCCGCTCCTGATCCGTCCTTCGGCCTCTCCTCGCTGGAAGATGCCTTTGCCTCAGAAGGAGTCTCCACGACGGGAGCAGGCGCTTCCGGCAGGGTCGTGGAGGCCTCGCCCGCGGGCGCTGCTTCTCTGGCCGGCGCGCCGGACATCTCCATGCCCCCGCCTGGATCTGCTGTCACTGGTGTCGCGCTCTCAGGTGTCGCCGCGTCCGGCTTCGGCAGTTCCGGCGTTTCGGCAGCCGGGGTCTCCTCGGCGCGAGGGGCATCCCCCGGCTCGGCCTGCGCCACCAGGACGCCCTCCGGCGAGGCAGCCGTGCTCGTGCCGCGCGTCGCTTCCATGACGGGATCTCTGGGTTGTTCATCGGGCACGGAGACCACCGGCCCTGCAGGGGCCTCCGCTACCTCCACGGGTTGCTCGGTTGCCGCGGGCTCATCCGGAGTATCCACAACAGCGGGCGAATCCGCGGGCTTCTCAGCTCTCGCCGGTGGCTCCGGCGCGTCATGAGCCTCCGGGTCAACGCCTAGAGAGCTCTCTGAGGGAAGCGGGCGCAGGTTGCCGCCGAGGGGCACATTCCAAAGAGGGGGTGGGAGCAGCTTCTCGTCGTCGTCGAACCACGGGAGCACCGGCATCGGCAGGATGGAGATCCGCATCGGTGCGAAGAAGTCGGCACGGAGCGCCGCGATCCGAGCTTCAGCCTGCCGGCGTGCCTCGAGGGTTGGATCCGACGCGACGGTTGGCGGAAGCGCTACGGCGCGCGCGCGCGCCCGCCCGGCAGGCTCACATCCGGAACCCCTTCGGGCTGCTGGGCAGGCTCCCACTTCATCAGGCGAATCCGCGTATAGCGCGGCGTGCTGGCGGTAGGAGTCCGAAACGTGACGCGCCCCAGTGCCCCAAGCCCGACGGCATGGATCACCACCGACAGCACGAGCGGGCCCGGCAGACCGGCACGGACCCAACGCCGCGCGCCCGCGAGCGGTATCCCCGCGCGCGTACCCATCCGGTGGCGCAGGGCGCGCGCCCAAGCGCGCACTTCCCGCCATCGCCGTGCAAGCAGCGCCGCCACCTTCCGGGATCGCGTCGCCAGGAACGTTCGCTCCGGCACTCCAGGCGTCTTCACCGGGTGCTCCGCCCGGTGGAGGCGCCTGGTCAAGGCGCGCCGGCGCGATTCCGCTTTCCTCCGCCCTTTCCTCTTCGCCGCCATCCCCGCTATCCGATCCCCATAGTCACACGCGTCCGAGACAACAGAACACAGGTCACCCGCCCCAGTCTATCCAGTGAGAAAAGGTATTCCCCGCTTCCTGACACCTGGTGCTGAGATCCGGCGTTCAGTCCTGCTCTAGCTGGACGGCAGGCCGGTCGCCGCCCAGGTCGAGCTCGGTGGCGAGAGCCAGGTCGCTCAGGCCAGCCAGCTTGGCCGCCTCGATGGCATGTGCCACCCGCTCGTAGGGCACCAGGCGGTCGGCGCGGATGATCACCACCCGGGTCCGCCGGTCATTGGCGGCAGATGCCAGCCGGTGCACGAGGTCGCCAGACGCGGTCGCCTCGTCGTCGATATAGACGCGCCCGCTGCGCACGATGGTGACAACCACGCCCTCTGGCTGCTCGCCCTGCGCCTCCGCCGACGCCACGCGAGGCAGGCGCATCTCCAGCCCGCCCTCATTGCCCAGAATCGTGGCCGTCATCATGAAGATGACGAGAAGCACCAGCAACACGTCCGTGAAGGGGACGAAGTTGATCTGGGTGATCATCCGATCTCGACGCGCATGGCGGCGTCGTGGCGTCGCGTGCATCCGTCCCCCTCCAACAAGAAGTAAAGCAGCTCCGACCGTGCCGCATCCAAACGGGTCTCGATGCGACCGATCCGATTCAAGAAGGCGTTGTAGGCGACCACCGCGAGGATGGCGATGACAAGGCCGGCCGCCGTGGCCACCAGCGCCTCGCTGACTCCGCCTGCCACCACGGCGGTGCCCGCCTGTCCGCGCGCCTGAATGTCACGGAACGCGCGCATGATCCCCAAGACGGTGCCGAAGAGGCCGATGAAAGGAGTGATTCCCCCGATCGTGCCGAGCACCGGGAGGTTGCTCTCCAGATCATCCATCGCCAGGTTGGAGGCGTGCACCATCGCATCCTCCATCTCCTGGCGAGGGCGGCCCAGCTTTGCCAGGCCGGCAAGCGCCACGGCGGCGAGCGGCACAGGCGCGCTCTGGCAGATCCGCCGCGCCTCTTCCAGATCGCCGCGCGCAAGCGGCTCGCGCAGCTGCTCGATCAGGCCGCCAGCATCCACGCGCGCCCGCCGAATCGCCAGTAGCCGCTCGAGCGAGACGGCAACCGCAAGCACAGAACAGAGCAATAAGGGATACATCGCCACGCCGCCGTGGCGTATCACATCAAGAACGCTCTCCAACTCTCGCACTCCCCCCAGGGGCAACAGGCACAACCAATGCCGAAACAAACCCTGCCCGCCCTATTATTAGGTGCGTTCCCAACACGAAAGGTTCCACTAATGCCACGGCCCAGCGACTGCTCCTCGATTGGGCAGCCGCTGGGCCGATAGAGTAACCATCCTGCGCGTGATCCAAGGCGCATCGGCCGAAGCGGCCGTCTTCCCACGCGCTCTGCGAATGGGTTAGTGCTTAGCCCCCTCGGCGAGGGCCGCCGCGCCCCCCTGGATCTGCTTGCGGATCACCTCCACGGCACGGTCCAACTGCGGGTCTTCCTTGGTCGTCTCCGCAGCGAACGGATCCTCGTCGGGGCCTCGCGCCACCACCTTGTAATCCGGCTCGATCCCCTTGTGGTTGATGTCCGTGCCGTTCGGAGTGAAGTACTTGGCGGTCGTGATCTTGAGCGCGCCACGATTTCCATCGGCTTCGAGCGGAATGATCGTCTGCACCAGGCCCTTGCCAAAGGTGGTCTCGCCCACCAGCTTGGCAATCTTGTGGTCCTTCAGACAGCCGGCGACGATCTCCGAGGCCGAGGCGCTGTCGCGGTTCACCAGGACAACGACCGGCGTATTGGCCGGCAGGTACTTGCGATGCTCGCCGTTGAACTGGCGCCGGTTGGCGTTGTAGGCGCGCCGATTCCCGCCCGCTTCCTGGATGAAGACAACCGGGCCTTCCTCCAGGAACCGGCTGGCCACGCCGATGGCCACATCCAGGAGCCCGCCCGGATTGCCGCGCAGGTCGAGCACGATTCCCTTTACCCGCTTCTTGCCCAGCTGGACGAGCGCCCGGTCGAGCTGATTCTCGGTATCCTCGTTGAACTGGTGAAGCCGGATATAACCGATCTCGGTTTCCTTCTCGTGCCCGGCGGGAGGTCCGGCGCTGAACTTCACCTCGTCCGGTTTGATGACCGCGCGCTCCACCACGATCTTCACCGTCTTCATCGGATTGTCGGCCCCCTCGGGGCGCGAGGGATCCTGGCGGCGGCCAACGGTCAGCTCCACGGTCGTTCCGGCGGGGCCACGGATGAGGTTTTTCGCCTTATCGATATCCATGCCAACGGCGTTCGTGCCGTTGATCTTGAGCAGAATATCGCCGCGCTTGAGTCCGGCTGCGGCAGCGGGCCCGTTGGGAATGGGCGCCAGCAGGATGTGCCGCTGGTCTCGCGATTGCTGCAGATAGGCGCCGATCCCCTGGAACTGCCCCTGGTTCTGCTCGATCATCTGCTTATACGCCTTGGGATCCAGGAAGCGCGTGTAGGGATCGCCCAGCGACCGGAGGAGGCCATCGAGGCCGGCGTAGATCAGATTGTCGTCGTCCCATCCGGGCACGCCGACCAGCCGGTAGCGCTGCCGCACCAACGTATAGGTCTTCCAGAAGACCTCCAGCGGCTTCACCGAAGCGTCGTCTGCCTCGGCGGCGCCACCACCAGACGTTCCCCCCAGAACCTGGGAGATGTGGACTGGAAGCGGCGTTGGAGACGCGAACGCCACCACGTGATAGAGGAAGCCGACCAGGAAGGCGAGTAGCCCCGTGATCGCAAACCCGAAGATAGTGTGGCGGAAGCGATTCTCTTTCATCTAGGCTGCCCCTCCGCTCTTGATCCAGGCAATCGCGCGCTGCAGCGCCTGATCCTGGGCGCTCCCGCGCGCGGTCACCGCCACGTCAGGCACCACGCCCTTGCCCTCGATGAGCAGCGGAGCCTGTGCCGTGGGCCCGAAGAAAAGCCCCGTCGTCAGCAGAATCGCCGAGTCGCCCGGCATCCGGAACAGCTCCTGCCGTCCGGCCCGGCCCCGCGTCGTAACGCCCAGGAGTCGGCCGACGCCTCGGCCCTTCACGGCAGCGGCTACCAGCTCGGCTGGGCCCGCCGTCGTATCATCGATGAGCACCGCGAGTCGGCGCTCCTCGGGCCGCCCATTCGGGGCACTCGCGTTGACCGCGCGCATCTTGCCGCCCTGCTCCTTCAGCCACGCCACCGGTCCCTGTGGCACAAAGAGGCTGGCGACCGCGCACGCTTCCTCAAAGGTACCCTCGGCGTTGCGACGCAGATCCAGCACCACCCCGCTGACGCGTGAAGCGGCCATCTCTCGGAGTTTCGCCTTCACCCCATCGGCGGCACCCAGCCCCAAGGCTCGGATGGTGATCACGCCGACGCCATCCACCACCCGGCTCGTCACCAGGTCAACGCGCGTCTCGCGCATCGGCACCGATAGATCAATCGGCTTGGCGGTGCCCTCGCGCTGGATCGCCAGGCGCACCGAGCCCTCCACGGGCATCAGCAACATGCGCTCCAGCGTGTCGAGGTTCTTGGTGAAGATGAACTTGCCGTTGACCTTGCGGATCACGTCGCCCGGGAGCAAGCCAGCGGCCTCCGCAGGCCCGCCCGGCACAGTCGCAACGACGAAGACTTCATACCGGTAGAGCGGCGTGCCCTCTGGGGAACGCGCTACGGAGTTGAGATCCACGGGGTCGTCATACGCTGGCCAGGAGTCCTCGTCTTCCTCGGGCGCGCCTTGCTCCGGCTTTCCGCTCTGATTCGCGGGCGGCTGCTCCTTGCGCACATCGAGCACCGCTCCGATCCCGCGGTAGATGCCCCGCTGGCGCTCCGCGTAGGCCTTCAGCTGATCCGGCTCGAGGTAACGCGAGTAGGGATCGCCAAGCGAGTCGAGCATGTTATCGGCCGTCCCGAAGGCCAGCACCGTGTCATTCTCAATCTTCTCGTAGTAGTTGGCGCGCAGGCGGCGCTCTACGTTGGAGAAGAGATCCAGGGGCCGGAGATCCGTCTGCTTCGCCAGGTTCCCAGCAGGCAGCGAGAGCGGCGAGCGCCCCGCGATCCGAAGCACCGATCCGTACATCTCCAGGCCGCGCGTCTGCCGGTTGCTTTGCACCAACCGATAGGCGCTTCCTCCCGCGGTGAAGGCGCCGGCGACAAAACCCACCAGCACCAACACCCATGCCGCACGCCTCATCGCGATCCTCATACAGGCATCCCCATTTCGCCCTTCAGTCATACCTGGAACCCTGGCTGGCAGGCCCCCTGATTAGTCTTCCGCGGAAGCCCCGTCTCTAAACGCTTCTGCCGCTCCAAGCGTCATCGCCAGGAGCCGATGCTGCCCAGAGACTCACTCTTCCCCTGGTGAGGACCCTCCCCAGGAGATTAGAGTTCCACGCGCCCACAATGTTTGCCAAACGTCGCGGTCAGTGCGACAGCGGGTTCACCGGCCGGCCATTGATGCGCACCTCGAAATGGAGGTGCGGCCCGGTGCTGAATCCGGTGCTGCCAACCCGGCCAAGGATCTGCCCCTTTCGGACACGCGCCCCTTCGGACACGGCCAGCGAGGAGCAGTGGGCATAGAGCGTGGAGCGCCCATTGCCGTGGGCGACCACCACGCAGTTGCCATAC
>JAAZEM010000197.1 GCA_012512265.1 Armatimonadota bacterium
AAAAAGCTCGACGGGATCTACCGGTTTCTCGAGTACCATGTCGGCATCACTATTCCAGCCCTCTACCAGGCTGTTGCCGTTCGGCTCGCAGAGGAGAACAAGAGGAATGCTTCCAGTACGTGGATTCTTTCGCAAGAGCGAGACGGTCTTCCCGCTCTCAGCCCCCGGCTTGGCGCCGGCAACCAGGATGGCCGCAGGCGCCTGCTGCTCCACACATCCCACGGCCTCGGCCACACTCCCCGCCCACATCGCGGCGAATCCTGCATCCTCACACGCCGCTCTCAGTTTGCCAAACTCTGCCCTTTCCTCATCAACCACCAACACCGTGGGCATCCCGCACAAACCTCCCAACGAAGAGTATCAGACCAAGGCCTACCGCGAGCCCTGTCTCCGCGCACAGTGGACCCATCTCGCTCCGCGTTTGGAATAGCCTCTTCCGTTGACGCTTCTTCTGCACCCGAACGAGGCTTTCCTGCAAGCATCGGTCCCTCTGCCCGGAACGCGCCTCCGCCACATTCGCGCCCGGCAGCGCATGCGCAATCTGCTGCGCGCTCTCCCAGATGCTCACGGCAGATTACCACTCGCCGCGGGGTGGTGCCGGTGGATGCCGCAGGCATTCTCTGAGGATGAGGCTCCTATCCTCAAGCCAGGAGGGCGCCCACCGCCGCGCTCCATGAGGGCTCCATCCGCCTGCCAGAAGGTTGCCCACGCCCCCGCGGGATCCCTGCCATTACCCGGCCGGAGTCCTTAGTCCTTCGCTCGAGGTGTAACGCTCGCCCGTAACCGCTCGCGAAGCGGCGGGCAGACCCGCTGGGCCAGGTTACTGAGCCGGTCGCGAGTGTAACGCTCGCCCGTAACCGCTCGCGAAGCGGCCTGGCGTTCCGGCACTCCGCCGGACAAACAGAGTTGTACTTCGCAGCGGGGCTCAGAGAACCCCTGCGGGGCGCTTGCGGGAGAAGGTTCAATCGAGCAAGAGAAAGGAAAGAGGATGAAGTCGCTATCAAAAATCTGCGTGATTGCATCGGTTCTGACTGTACTCGCTGGCAGCGCCGCCCTCGCCGGACCGAGGGACAGCTTTACCGTGACGGGCGGCCTGTATTTCCCGACCGACGACGTAGCGGTCGATTTGATTGGCTCGCCCTTCTGGCAGCTGGGCGCCAACTACAACATCCAGAGCGATCCCCAACTGGAGCACAGCTTTGGCGTGGGAATGATCTGGAAGAGCAAAGACATCGGTGTGGGCGACGCCCACCGTTCGCATGCTGCCGCTGACCTACACGCTGCGCCACAAGAGTGGTGCCGGTCTCTTCCTGGGCGGCGGTGCCGGCGTGTACTACTGCACTGTCGACGAGCCCTACGAGGACTCCCTTCACAAATGGAAGGGTGGCGTTCACGGCTGTGTCGGTTACGACATGGGGCCGCTGGCGCTCGAGTTGCGGTATTCCAATGTCTTCAACACGAGGATGAGCGGCTTTTCCGTATCGGCGGGCGCTGTCTTCTAACCTGAACAGCAGCACCTGGTCTGGCGTGATAGAGTGCTGCCAGCCCCATGGCGCCGGGCCGTAGGGCCCGGCGCCGGTTCGAACAGCAACCCAGAAACGCCCGCCCGCTTCCCTCTTTCGGGGCTATTATTGGGACTGAGTCCCGCGCACCAGGCGTCCTATTTGCCACGGGGGCGCAGGACAAGGGACCCCTTCCACCGCTCATCCACGCGGTAGGCGTGGCGCACCGCCGCGGCCATCGCATCGCTCCATCGGCCACTCGCCCAGGTGCCGTCTGGCAATCGATCCTCCAGGTTCCACGGGTCGAACCGGAGGACAATGAGGGGGAAATCGCCCTGGCGCAGGCGGGCCACCAGCGGACCCGCACTCCAGATCCCGCTCAGGTCCATTTGAGTGGCCTGGAAGGGCTCCAGGACCAGCCGCTGTCCAGCGCCGGCCACCACGCTGGGATCATCCGAGAGCACGGGCCCGCGCGACTCCGCGAGCAGGCTCGTCACGCGGCGCATCGCCGGCAGTGTCTCCACATACTCGGCGATATCGGGCATGCGCGTCACGGCTCCAAAGTGGATCAGGAGCGCTGCCGCCACGAACGCCTCGCGATAGAGCGAGCGCGGCTCGCCTTCCCCCACCACCCGGCTTATCCCGATGGCCGCCAGAATCGAGAGTGCAGCCACGTAATCCAGGAAGTAGTTGACCACCGCTCCTACCTTGCCTACCATCAGCGCGGCGCCGCATGCGCCGATCAGATAGCCCGTGAGGAGCGACGGGCGCCGCGGCGACCCAGGACATCCCGCGGCCCACCACCCCGCGAGTGCCAGCACCGCGAGCGCGGTGTGCGGTACGAGCCCTTCTCCCAGGTAGCGCGAAGCCCAGCTGACGCTGTAACGCACGCCGTTGGCCTTCACCGTGTGGAAGAGAAACCACCCCTCTGTTGCAACCATCTGCCACGCGCACACCGCCGCCACTGGAACTATGGTCGCGAGCAGCAGCAGCCCTAGCTCGCGCCAGCGGCGCCGGGCAGCGAGAAAGAGAGACGCCCCGAAGAGCGCCGCGAGCATCGACTGCTTGCTCAGGATCGCCAGCGAGAAGAGCAGCCCCGCCCAGAGAGGGGACGCGCCGGAGCTCAAGACGAGCAGACCGCCGAGGCTGAAGGCCAGCCCCATCATATCCACGCGCATGTATGCGCCCCACGCCACCACAGGGATGCTGGTGAGGAAGAGCCCGGCGCCCATTGCGCTCCACCAGCGCGATGCCCCCTCCCGACGGGCCAGGGCATAGACCAGCCCCGCGCACACGAGGGTGAGCGCGAGAGACACGATCCGGCCCACCAGAAAAGTGGGAGCCGTGAGCCAGGCCACCGCCGCGCACACCCATACGTAAAGCGGCATGTAGATGGAAACGGCATAGAAGGTCTCATCGAGCGGCGGGTAGAGCGTTCGGCCTTCCAGCGTGGCGCGCACACCGTCGAGTACCACGCCCTCGCCATAGTCGAGACCATAGGGGTACCACAGGTCGAGCAGAAGCTTGGTCACAGCCATCAGCGCCGAGAACACCAGAAACGCCAGCGGAACGCCTCGCATCGCGGCGAGGCACCACCTCTGCGCGCCCACAGTACGATACTCCTTCATCTCAGGGTCCCTAGGTTGCTCGCCGTGGAAGGTATCCGCGCTGGCGTCGCAAGCTTCCTCGCGATCAGGCAGGCGCCCAGCACAGCCCATGGCTGCCAGGCGTGCCACACTCCCGCCACTCCGCTAAACCAGACGGTGAAGCATGCCGCTACCACCGGCACGTAGAAGAGGAGGGCGAGACCAATTGGCCTAGTCCCCGCGCCAGAGACCCTCGTCGCGGCCTGGAGGATCGCGGGGAGAAGCAGCACGTAATCGGGCGGCCACGCATAGGGCGTCACGATCACAGACGCGGCAAGCAGCAGTGGCGTATGCTCCATCCAATCCCACGAGCGGCGCCGCCGCCAGTAGTAGAGGCACGTCCAGCAGGCACCGACAGCCAGTGGCGCCGTCTGAAGCCAGGCTTTCTCTGCGCCGAGCAGCAAGCGCAGCATCGCTCCTGTCGTCGCGGTCAGCGTCAGCGGCGGGAGCGCCGGGTCGCCCGCCATCATCTCCTGATAGCGAGAGAGGATGAGGGGATCCACGCAAGCAACAGCCCCTACTGCGACCGCGAGGGTGATGCCCAACCCCGCGGCAATCTGCCACCGCCGGTGATGGACCCCCCAGAGCACGCACACCCCCCAGAAAAGGCAGAGGAGGTGCGGCTTGAGTGCCCCCAGAGCAAGGAACGCGCCGGCGCGCCCCCATCGGCCCTGCGCGCCGCTGTGGAGGAAGCCCGCGATCCCCGCCAACAACAGGGGCGTCATCTGACCGTTCCACAGCGCCAGGAGCGCTGGCGGGAAGAGGATGCACAGGAGAGCCGCTACCCAGCGCCGCGAGAGCGGGCCACCGTCGCGTAGCCAGAAAACGCTCGTGCTCGCGAAGAGAACCGCCACCATGAGGAGAAACCAAAGCATGCGGCTCAACGGAAATTCCACGAGCCCGAAAGGAAGCATCACCGCCAGAGCCCAGGGGGGATTCCAGGCGACCTTCACGCTTCCGTTTTGGAGGGGTGGCACGCCCTGCAAGGCGGCAACCGCATCCAGATCGTAGGGGTTGCCTCCTGTGAGAAGCAGGCGCGCTGCCATCCAATAGGCTTCGTAGTCTCCTGCCGAGGGATCAACGAGTGCCGGGGTGCGCGTCCCTTGCCAAACGAGACCGGCCAACACGAGAGCGAGCGCGGTGATTTTCCCCACGCGCGCCAGACACTGCTGCCTCACCTCACCTGCCTTTGCTTTCACACCACGAGCCCTCCGCACGGCGCTTGAGGATCTGACCAACCGGCGCGCCTCCGTCCCGCCTGGCGCCAACTATACTATACCATGCCTGCCTGCACTCGCCAAGCCTTCACTGCGGCGCGCGCCGACAGGCGCGCGGGCCGGGGATACCACGGATGGAGGACCG
>JAAZEM010000198.1 GCA_012512265.1 Armatimonadota bacterium
ACATTGCTGCCCTCCATATGCCGCCCCGTGGGGTGGAGGTAGCTTGGATCGGCGGTGTCGGTTTCGCGGGTCCAGTAGCCCAGCCAGGCGGTCGCAGCCGTACCATCACCGCTCTCGCAGATCATCAACAGGCCCGCGGGCTTCTCGATATCGGCGAGCTGGCGGTTCCCGCAGCCCACGGCCGTCCCGTTCGCCAGGGTCGACAGATTGTAGCCATAGCCCCCGCATCCACGGGCCGCGTTCCGAGGAGTGGGGTTTGACGGGCACTGGGTCACGCCGGTGTTCCTCACGTACGGCTGCACCATGCCGGTCCACATGCTGGGATCTGCTCCGGCGGGCTGGATGCAGTGCCGGGGCAGCCGCTCGTCATAGTCCTGGGCATACTGCAGAACTCCGAGCGCCAGCTGCTTGATGTTCGATTGGCACGTGCTCTTACGCGCGTTCTCCCTGGCCCGAGCAAAGACCGGAAAGAGAATTGCCGCGAGAATGGCGATTATCGCTATAACTACCAGGAGCTCAATCAGGGTAAACCCGTGTCTGCCGGCCGGCCCGGCAGTGATTCGTGAACGCATTTGTCACTCCTCTCCCTTCAGTGTATAGGCGGAAGCGAGAGGCTCGCGTGGAGTGCCGGGGAGAGTATACCACCATCCACGAGCCGTGTCAACCCATACCGCGCGGGGTTCTTGCTATCCACAGACGAGTGCGGCCAGGAAGATTGGACAGGAATTGAAGAGCGCCACCCAGAACGATCCGGTGGCGCGCGCCTATGCCACACGCGAACACCCGGCGCGCCCTGGAGGGAAGACCTTGAAAGCCTCTTACCCGCTCATCGCTTTGCTCGCTCTTTCCGCGGCCGCGCCCGGCGCTGCCGAGCCGGGGCCAGCCAATCTGCTGCTTAACCCCCAATTCCGCTTCCACGCCTTCGATAACTCGCGCGAAGGCAAAGCGGATAGCTCCACCTCGGGGGCGGTACCCTGCTGGGACCAGGATGCCTACGGCGATGTTCAGGTCACGCGCTCTCCCCGGGTGACGGCGTTCCGGCCACGCTTCCCTGTGGAGAACGTCGTCGCGATTCGCCCCGGAAAGCGCCTATCGCAGTTCGCTCTCCTGGTCGAGATGGGCCTGGACCACGGCGACCGGGTGAGCTTCTCTCTGCAAGGCTATCAGACAACTCCGGGGGCGCTGCGCGCCAACATCGTGCCGATGCGCCTCGATAGCGCCGCGGGCAGTTGGAGTCCCGCCGAGTTCGGCCAGGAGGATAAGCGCCGCTTCCCCAGGCACGCGCGCGGCGAGCTAGTCCGCGGGCCGGGCGGCACGGCCGTCTCCGGTGGCGCCGGCCACTTCGAGCTGAAGGTCGAGAATGTGGAGCTGGCCGGTGCGTTCACCGAGTCGGGCGACCAATCCACGGATGAACCGAACACCATCGGCCTCCTGGTGGAGCTGGTGAGCCTGGCGGAAGAGGGCGACGTCTTCGTGTACGCCCCTTGCCTCTGCCGGGGTGCCACGGCGCAATCGCGCCTTCCCGAGGCACGCCCGCTGCCGACCTACTATCGCGGCATTCCACGAACGATGCAGAAGCTGTGGCGGGGCGAGCCGCTGCACATCATCGCCATGGGATCGAG
>JAAZEM010000199.1 GCA_012512265.1 Armatimonadota bacterium
ACCTGGTCCGCCCGGAGCATGAGGCGGTGAAGGTGAGCCTCTACACCCGTGGCAAGGAGGGGGCGCTGCTCGTCGTCTCCAATCTCTCCGCGGAAGCGCGGACGGCGAAGGTGGAGCTGAACCTGAAACAGCTCGGGCTGCGGGCTGGCGCGAAGGCGGTGGATGCCCGGACCAACGAGCCGGTTACCCTGGAGAACGGGCGTCTGGCGGTGGAGCTGGGCGGGTTCGACTACACGCTGGTCCACGTGCGCTGATCCGGCGTGGCAGCAGCATGACCTGGGAGGGGGAGCCCTGGAAGTGACTTTGCCGGGAAGTAGCGCGGAGCCTCCGGCTCCGCGCGCGGGAGGACAAGAACACCGCGCTTCTCGACTTGCCACACAGGCCTGAAATTCCCAGAAGGAGCTTGCCGACCGCCTGGCGAAGAGGTACGCCTGTGAAGGCTGTGTCGCTTGCGCGGTTGCCCTGTGAGCGCCTGCTCTAGGGAACGCCCGATCCAGACTGCCTCGCGGCGGTCGCGGGTAGAGTGGGCATGGAACAATCAGGAACGGGTGATGGTCTAAAGCGTAAGCGGTGAGAGGGCCTGCTCTGAGTAGCAGCCTTTTCGCGGGCATTTCCTCGATGGCCGCTGAGGAGATCAAGCCGCGTCGCAATCGGGACGCAGTGGAAGCCAGACCCTGCCCCCCCTGCGCCGCGGGTATTCCCGAGGGCCGCGACGAAGTGACCCTTGAAACGGAGTGAATGGCGGGTGGATGCCACAGGGGTGCGCCACTCGCTGAACGCAGATGCAGTTGTAATCTCTCCTTCAGCCCCGGAGTGTGAGGGGTGCGTGGTAGGATTGGCTTTCGCGGGCACCCGCCCGCGTAGAGCCGGGCGCTGAAGTGCGAATACCCATGGTGTCTCCCTGCCCCAGGTGGGCAGGGAAACGTTGCTGACCCGTAAAACAGCCAGACATCAAGCGCGGCTCCCAAGGAGCCAGTGCAAAGGGGATGCGTAACATGGACGGCAGCCTGAACTTCCTGCGGCGGATGAAGGACAGAGACGCGAAACGGCATGCCCGCCGGCGCGCGGCCAAGCGTTCTTCGCGCTGGCCCTGGGCCGGCGAGAAGGGCCGCGCCAAACACCGCCTGGTGCTTGGTTTTGCGGCGCTCTTTCTGGCGGGTATCGTGGTGGCCGTGATAGCCGCCACGCCGACGCTCAGCAACTTCAGAGTCGTCTCGCCGGCCTACGCGCCCCAGGTCCGTAACGGCCGCTACCAAAAGGGCGTGAACGTCACCTTCGGGTGGACGGTGACGGACGCGACCACCCCGCACGCCGCGCCGCTGATTAATGAGGTGCGCCTGCTCCAGAGCGACACCGGCACTGTGCAACAGACCTACGCCGCGCCTCGCGTCGCTGACTCACCCTATAACTACACCGCCTCAGGGCAGACGCCGTCGCGGCAGGACAACTACACCGCGCAGCTGAGAGTGCAAGGCGGCCACGCCAACGATGGCACTGCAACCTCCACTCTCAGCTTCCCTGTCGGCTTCACGCCGGAGATTCTCGACGTGCAGGTCAACCCCGTGATCGGCACGGAAGACTCCGTCTATGAATTCTTCATTAAGATCAGAGACTATGACGGCGAGCCGCTTCAGGCCGGCTACCCGCGCATCTGGATCCGCAACCCGGCCACGGGGCAATTGGTCAACCTTGGGGGGCCACAGGGTTCCGCGGTGATGGTGCCGTTTGAAGTCGATGGTTCCACCCTGGGTGAGACGTACATCGGGCGCAACCTCGATCCGGCGTCGCTAACGCCCTCCCACTACATGGAAGGCGTATGGTACCGGTATGCTATTCCCGGCCCCGCCATCGGCGAGCAGCTTGGGATTCTGCCGCGGCTGCCCAACCCGGGTACGGGCACTGGGCATGGCTTCTACGAGTTCCTCATCGCCTATCGCGACGTGGACGGCGTGCCCAATCAGGGCAGCGCCCGCACCGTGCTGAACCAGAACCTTGAGTCGGTCTTCCCCGGCTCGGGCTCCGATGGAAAGGGACCGCAGGCGATGCCGGGCGGAGGCATCACCGCGGCGACGTGGCAGCGAGGCCCGCAGATCTTTTTGATGGACTTCGGGCGCAACCACTTCTTCCCCTGCGATGAGGCGGGCAGTCCGGATACCAACGGCTATCTCGATACGCAGGGCCGCAATCCTGGGATGTTTAACGAGGGCGGTGTCACCGTCCTGCCGCGCGATCCCCAGCACGACCGCCAGGGCACCGGCTCGTCCACTTTCATCTTCCGTGTGCGCAACCGGCAGTCGCTCAACTTCGGCGCTGTCGACCAGACGCTCAACTTCCCGGCTCAGGGCACACCATCGCCCAACCGGATCTTGTCGTGGCAGAACGCGCGCTACGACACCTGGCGCAACATCCTCACGTCAGCGGTTTACCCCAATGCCTCGGGCACTCCCTCGCCGCTGGTGATCCGGTTTGATGAGGATGGCGACGGCGACCCATCGGATGGCACCCCCCACTTCATGCAGATGACCCGGCAGTTGGGCAACACGGATGCCGTGTGGACCTACGTGGTGCAGCCAACCGATCAGATGGCGGTGGATGGCGGCGTGGGCGGGCCCTTCACGAATGGCGGCAGGGGGAAGACGTGGGACAACAACTTCGAATGCTTCCTCTATGGTCCCCTCGTGGACCCCGCTCCCTTTGGAGCGATGACGATCGACTCCAACAACCCCTTTGGCGCCGCGCTTCCGACCGTGGCGCGCCAGGTCTTCAGTCCCGGGCGGCTGAAGTTCCAGTACGAGATCAGCCGGGATATCGTTTGCTGGAGCAAGCGCACCCGTTTGACCACCGATCCCAATTCCGACAACCCGGATACGCCCTTTGATACCGCCTTCCCAGGGTCGGTGCGCCACCCGATCACCTTTGATGTGCAGAAGATGATCAGCACCGCGCCCGGGGACGCGACGACTGGTCCGTCGGGCCGGCCCTATCCGGCGCCGCCCGGCCCGCGCACCAAGTGGGTCTCCTATACCGGCATCGACGGCGAGCAATCGAATGTCGGCGATCTCGCCCCGTGTCTCGATACCTTGAAGGTGGATCCGGTGCTGCGCGTGGAAGAGCGGACCCGGCCGGATACCTACCGCGAGATCATCAGCCTGACGACGTACGCGGCGGAAACCCACCGCACCTTCGATCCGAGTAAGGATCCCACGGATCCCAACTACACGGTCGGGTCGCCGATCCAGATCGTGGATGACTACCGGACGCACTTCAACAAGGCGCGGCAGACGACCGCCTACAAGTGGCCGTTCCGGATCCAGTACATCCACTCTGGCCTGCCCGCGGATTCGCAAGATATCCCGCGGCCCGATGGCGCGCCTCCGAAGCGCTTGCAGGTCCATGTTCTTCGGAAGACCGGCTCGGGCCCAGGGAGCTATACCCCGGTTTCCGGATCCCCGTTCAACCTACTGGAGGAGGATAGCTCCGACCAGAATTTCACGGATGGCAAGTGGTATCATCTGGAGATGAGCTTCTCGCCGGGGATCTATCGCTACTACTACGAGGCGAGCGATGGCGTCCGAACCACGCAGTGGCCGGGACAGGCCCATAGCGAGACGGACCCCGGAACCTCGCTGGCGGCGCTCAATGCCGAGCGCTCGATCAATACTTTCCGCGTGAACCACGCGCCTGTCCTGAGCAACCCCTCGGTCACCCCGGGAACGGGCCCGGAGGATGGTCAGTTCACGTTTGAGGTGACCTACCAGGATCTGGATGGCGACCAGCCCCTGAAGCCGTGGCTCTTCATTGAAGAGCCTGCCGGCAGCGGGCAATACCGGCGTGTGACGATGGTGCCGAAGGAGCCGGTAACGTGGCCGACCACCCAGCCGGTCGTTTACAAGTATGATACCGGCACCGACTTCCAGTTGACCCAGGGAATGCACCGGCACTACTTCGCGTTCGTGGACAACTGGAACACCGCCGCCGAGGCGGTGGATGGCGAGTGCACTCTGCTTCCGGCCACCGGGCGCGGCAAGCCGTTCGACGGCCCGAACGTCGTCGTCAACCGCCCGCCGCAGCTCTCGGGCGGCACTGTGACCGACGCCGCCGGGAAGACCTCCGGCACTACGGCAACGCCCTTCTTCTACAAGGTGAACTACCTGGACGCCAACAACCAGGCGCCGCTCCTGATGCAGGTGATGGTCGATCCCGTCATTAAGAACGAGCTCACCACCACGGTGCAGGGCGCCCTGGTTGGGCCTCGCGCCTTCAATGTCGCGGATGCAACGGGCGTTCAACGCGGATGGATGGCTCGCTTTACCTCTGGGGGCGCGGCCAAGCGGTGGTACTATGTCACCGACGTCCGTGGTACCACGGTTACCATCAGCCCCGGGTTCGATCTGAATGACCCGAATGGAGATAACGACACCAGCGACGCCGTGCAACACGGTGATCAGGTGGTCTTCCAGACCATTGAGGCCAACGGGCGCACCTTCTCCATGTCGAAGGTGACCGAGTCCGATAAGACCTACCTGGATGGCGTTGATTACGTCTATCCAGGGCCCAACCAGCCGGCGTTCCGCTTGAGCCAGGGGACTCACACCTTCCTCTTCGTGGCGTCGGATGGCTTCAGCACGGTCATTGATAGCACGCATGTCACTGCGGATATCGAGGACCGCGCGAAGCCGAAGAGTGGGCCAGTCGTCAACCCGAACACCCCGCCGATCCTGGCGCTTGCAAACGTCACCTATGATGGCCAGGAGGATCGTATCGTCTCGCGGACGAGAACCACGATCACGGTGCCCACGCGGGTCGATGTTGCTGCCGATGAGTGGAAGGGGCAGGTGATCGAGGTGCTTGCTGGCTGGGGCGCGACCCCGGCCGAGCGCCGGCTGTTGCCCGTGCGCTGCTCCCTGGAGATCCGGGGGAACACCGCCGCGACGGCCGGTGGCACCACCGAGCTCACCGTCACCGGAGATCCGATCGCCGCGAACGTGCAGGCGGGTGGCGCCGGTGATGTCTTCCGAATCGGGCGGCTGCTGCTCGCCCCCGATGTCGGCCCGCGCGGCACGACCTTCCGGTGGCGCGTCCAATACGTCGACGCTGATAACGACTCGCCGCTGGCGGGTGCTCCCGCGTCACTCCGACTCGTGATTGACAACGACCCGGTGTGGAGCGCCGCGAACATCACCCGGATCCAGGTGGACCCGACTGATCAGAACTTCGCGGACGGAGTGATCTTCGAGTTCAGCACCGCGGCGCTCGACAGCGGATTCCATGTCTACCACTTCGAGGCCCATGATGGCGCCAACGCTACCAGCCTGATGGGTGCTGGCGGCGGATACGCCGGGCCGCTGGTCAACAACGCGCCGGTGCTTAGCGACGGCTCGGTCTCGCCGACGGCTGGCACCGAAGTGAACATGTACCGCTTCGAGGTCCGATACACCGACGCGGACAACGATGCTCCAACCGACGGGTATCCGAAGCTGAGGGTGTGGGGCCCGGATGGCGAGCTCGTGCAGGGCGCTCCCTTCACGATGACCGCGATTGACACGAACCCGTTTGATACGGGGCGAGTCTACCGCTACGACCTGCAGAAGGAGAGCCCCGGCCTGGTATCTGGAGCCTACTCGTATGAGTTCGAGGTCGAATCGTCCAATGGCGCGCACCGCGTGACCCTGGGCCGGCTTCCCGGGCCGTATATCAACCGCGCGCCGAAGCTCTCCGAGGCGAAGGTGGAGCCCGCGTCGGGATCGCGTGCCGATACCTACACCTACTCCGTCAAGTACGAGGATCCAAAGGTGGATCCCATGGACGATACGGGCAACCCGCCCGCGGCGAACAATCCGGTGCTCAAGATCTACCTCCCGGCCAGTGCTGGAGGCGGTCTTGTGGGCACCTACGCGATGACCCCCCAGGCGGGGAGCAACGGCAAGTACACGCCGGAGGATGGGGGCGAGGTGTATGAGTACACCGTGCCCAAGGACTTCTTCAATGCCGCGGGCGAGTACTCGTTCACGATTGAGGCG
This sequence comes from Armatimonadota bacterium, assembly GCA_012512265.1. Taxonomy (GTDB): domain Bacteria; phylum Armatimonadota; class JAAZEB01; order JAAZEB01; family JAAZEB01; genus DUUU01. The sequence continues at coordinate 6,021 of JAAZEM010000199.1, forward strand.
AGGGATAACCCCGGTCCGAACTACCTCGCGCTGGATGCGGAACCGGTGAGCGGCACGGGGCCGGCCATCGCGGACGCGCCTGTGCTGAGCGAGGCTTACGTGAACGGCCGGGCCTCATCCGAGAATCCGACGAGCATCCAGCCGATCCTCCCAGGGGACAAGGTGACCCTGCGGGTGAAGTACACTGATGCCAACGGGGAAGCCCCGACGCAGATTCGAGCGGTGGTGTACCGAAACCCAGCGGATCCGATGCCGCTGCACACCCTGAACATGACCGCGGAGAGTGCGACAGACCCAGACGCGATCCGCAACGGTGTGTTCTACACTGCCTCGATCAGCAGCCTGCCTCTCGGCCTCTACGAATACTACTTCGAGGCGAGTGATGGTCGGGATGCGGTGGAGTATCCCCAGGGTGCTGCTGCGGACGCCAGCAAGCGGTTCAAGGACCTGGTGGTGAACACCCCGCCGGTTCTGACTGATGCGAAGGTGGAACCCCAATCCGGGCAGCCGTCTGACGCTGATGGGGGCACGCCGTTCACATGGTCAGTGCGCTACGCGGATGTCGATGGCCACGAGCCCACGACGGCGCCGCTCAACCCGGCCGGGCAGGGGAACACGATTCGGGTGCACCTCTATGCCCCGAATAGCGCGACCCCAGGGCTGCAGCTAGTCGCTACGCCGACGAGCGCCGACCCGGTGCAGAATGGTCGCGTCTATCAGGTGACGACCGACATCCCGGAGACTGCCGACACGCTCGGGAAGTGGGCCTGGTACGTGGAGTTCCACGACGGAATCCAGCGGCATGTCTGGCCCGCCGGCGCCGACCAGGATCGCTCACGGGCGATGCAGGGTCCGGATGTGCAGAAGATTGAGACGCCTCCAGTCTATCTGCCAGAGCTTACGGGCCTGAAGGTCGTTCCCGAGACTGGCCTAGTCGGACGTGGCTTCGAGTTCTCGGTGATGTACCGGCATCAGGGCCAGAAGCTGCCCAAGAAGAACGAGCTGGTCCTGCTGGTCAGCAAGGCCTTGGATGGCGGCGGCACGCAACAGCTCGGGCCATACTCGATGCGCACGACCGAGGTGGACACCACCCGGCTTGCCAATGGCGGGTGGAAGTACACCGCGATCGTGCCGGTGAACGAGACAGGCACTTACTCCTATTCGGTGGAGGTCGAGGACGAAGATGGCGGCAAGGCCACTGCGGGTCCGGCCCAGTTTGAGGTGACGCCGCCGCTCCTCACGGAGCCCTCGGTCTCGCCGGCGACGGGTGGCTACGCGGGCGGCATCTTCACCTTCTCGGTGAAGTACACCACCGGCGCGAACAAGGCACCCGAGTACGTGCAGCTCGTGCTCACTAACCCGGACGGCCAGGATGAGAAGCCGGTGGAGATGACGCCGGTGGCTGAGGGCGACTACGTGACCGGCAAGGTCTACACCAAGAGCCTGCCCCTCACCGCCCAGGGCGAGTACTCCTTCGTCTTCAAAGCGAAAGAGGGGAGTGTGATCGTTACCTCGGGTGATCCCTCTAAAGTGGTCGTGGGCGAGCCGGCCCCGCCGGTGCTGGAGGGAGAGCAGGTAACCGAGGCGGGTGGTGACCGGTTCACCTATCGCGTGACTTACAAGCAGGCGCAGAACCTGCCGCCGGCATGGGTGCGGCTCGAAATCGCCCTGCAGGGCAAGCCGGAGACCGCGCGCGTGGTCGACATGGTGCGCGAGAGCCCGAGCAGCGCGTCCTATGCGGGTGGGGTGGTTTACACCTACACCACACCGGATCCGCTGAGCCCCGGCCAGTACACCTACCGCATCACTGCCTCCAACGGCTTCGCGGAGGCGGAGAAGGCGGGTGAGGCGCCCTTGATCAACACGCCGCCCACGCTCTCGGGCTGGAAGCTGAGCCCGGAGCGCGGCGATGAGAACACGCGCTTCACCTTCGAGGTGATCTACACCGATGCCGATAACCAGCCGGCAACATACACCGGCCCCGACGGCAAGCAGCATCCAGATGTGTGGGTGAGCGTTGGCAACACCCTCTACACCCTGGAGCAGGTGGATGCGACCGATACCAACTACGCCGATGGTGCGCTCTACCGTGCCGTGATGACGCTGCCTGCGGGCGACCTGGGTCACTCCTTCGTTGCCAGTGATGGGCATGCGACGGTGCGTGCCCCGGCAAGCGGAGTGGTCCCCGGCCCGAAGGTGCTGCCGGCAACGAAGGTGAGCATGCATCTCAGCCGGGCCAGCGTGACCCTTGATGCTCAGACGGCGGTTACGCTGAACGGCGCCCTGGAGCCGGTGGTGCCGAACGCTAGCGTGACGGTAACCTTCGGCGTGCTCGTGGAAGGCGCGTCGCCCAACGACGTGACGGAAGAGACGCGACAGACCGTCGAGGTACGCACGGACAGCGAGGGTCGCTTCTCGGCCTCTGTCGTGCCCGACCAGGATGGGACGTGGGTGGTCCGCGCCAGCTACGCGGGTGACCTGGCGGAGGGCGGCAGCCGCGGCTCCGGCCTGGGCGAGGCCCAGTTCACGGTGGACCCGGCGCGCTATACGCTGATGCCTGGGCGGCACATGATGGGCGTGCCCACCACGTTCACGGGTGCGCTGCAAGACGCCATCGTCGGTGGGGAGTTCCAGACCGCTCATTATACGGGCGACGTGGCAGTTCCCTACCTCTACGGTCCGGATGCGGCGTTGCCGCTTCCGGTGCCCGGCAGCGGCTTCTGGCTGCGTGCCAAGGCAACCCTCCAGGTGACAGCAAAGGGCCGGGTGGTGGATCACTCCGCGCCGGTGACGCTCGCGATCCGGCCGGGTTGGCAGATCATCAGCAACCCCTACCTGCTGCCGATCGACTGGCAAGCCACGCAGGTCCGCGTTGGCGGGCAGACCCTGCCTCTCATGGAAGCGGGCGAGTGGGTCTCGCCGTTCGCATGGACGTGGGATCCGGTGCGCGGCGACTGGCGCCTGCTGCACGGCGGCTATGGAGGCCTGTTCGCTCAGACAGACCGCGAGCTGCAGCCGTGGCAGGGAGCGTTCGTCTTCAGCCGCGTGGCGGGCGAGCTCATCCTGGCGGCGCCAAGTGCTAACCGCGCAGCACGCGAGGATGCTCGCGCCATGCGCTCGCGACATCGCGCTTCGGAGCGGGAGTGGTCGATCCAACTCCGGGCCAGCAACGGCCGCGAGGTGGATGAGTTCAACTATGCCGGCGTCACCGCGCAGGGGCGCGCCGCGACACACGCGCGCATCTCCACGCCACCGCGCCTGGCCGGTTACGTCGACCTCTACTTCCAGAGCACCGGAAGCAGCACGCGGTATGCGACCGACTTCCGCAGCCCGGTGGCTGGGGAGCAGACGTGGGACTTCACCGTCGAGACGGATGTGCTCGACCGGCCGGTGACCGTGAGTGCGCCGGATCTGTCGCGCATCCCGAAGACGCTCGAAGTGCTGCTGGAGGATGTGGACGCTGGCGGTAAGCGGACCTATCTGCGAACGAGCGGCGGCTACACCTTCAACCCGGGCGAGAGCGGGACGCGTCAGATGCGCCTGATCGTTCGACCGCGGGCTCAGGGTGCACTGCGCGTGGTGCAGGTGGATGTGAAGCCGACGCGCGGCGGACGGGCAGTCAACGTCACGCTGAGCCAGGATGCTCTGGTGAACGTTGCGATCCTCAGCCCATCGGGCCAGGAATTGGCGGTCGTGGCGGATAATAAGGCGACATCCGACTGCCGTGCGACTCTCTTCTGGGATGAGACGCGCAAGGATGGCGCCCGGCTGCCGGGTGGCGTCTACCTGGTCCAGGTGACCGCCACATTGCCAGAGGGCCAGGTGGCGCGGAGCGTCCGGATGCTCGTTCTGGCCCGGTAGGAGAGACGGCCCAGCACGGCGAACTATAGCGACGGGAGTGGGCCTCGCGGCCCGCTCCCGTAGATACGTGAGAGAGAATCGGGCTGCAGCAGCAGTGGATTGGTTCCCTGCAAGGCCGGCACCGCGGTGGATGCTGCTCCATACGGGGGAACCTCGCCCGTTGACGGCGAAACCCCGATGGCGAGCCCACACGGTGCCGTGATGAGCACGCGGAGCGAGTCCTTATGGGCTCGATGCGGAACGCGAGCTGACCGCGGATAACCGGGCGGCCCCATGCCGCGCGAGGATGGAGAACCAGGTGGCCAGACGCCAGGCTTACTCTGATGAGGAGCGACAAGCGCTGCAGGCGCAGCTGTGTCAGTACATCGATGAGTGCCTGGATGTGTGTGGCAAAACCCGTGGTGACTTGCACGTCGTGCATGAGGAGAGCCAGAAGGCGATAGCCCAGATCTCCCAGGCGCTGAAGGATGCCGGGGAGAGGGCGCGAGCGGCGCAGTTGTAGGTGACGGATCGCCCGGAGTCCGGGCTGAACGCGGAGACCGCGGCTGCCCAGGATGAGGACGTGATCCTTTCGAGCGGTGGGGCGCTGGGGAAGCGAGGACGCTCTCGGTCCAGCCGCCGCAGGAAAGAGGAGCGCCCGGCGAGTGTGCCCAACAACCATGAGGCGCGCGTTGACAGGGCAAGCGAGCGTATGGTATAATTCCATCCGGGTTTCCTCGCCCGAGGGCCCCGGGCAGTGCCCGGAAACCACTCAAACCATGGTCACCTGCTACTCTCGAAGTCCGCGATCCAGGAAACAGGGGAGGGTGCAACTAGCGCTCTACCCTGGGTCGAAGCGTGGTGCTGTGAGATGCCCCATTCCCATCGAAGTCCTTTGTCGCCCTGGAAAGGGAATAGCTCAATGAGGCCGGTGAAGATAGCCGTTCGTTGGGTGATGCGGCTCGCGTCCGCCGTGGATGCCGTGGCTGCAGATTGCCGCCGCAACCAACACCCCGCCCTCCCGCGAGTTGGGGGCATGCTTTTGTGCACTGCCCTTCTTCTCCTGGCATCGATGGGCTCCGCGCGCGCGAATGTCACGCTCTCCAATCCGCAGGTATTTCCCAACTGCCGGGAGGCGCCTACCAATGCCTGGGTGGATGGTACCGCGCGCAGCCTGTTCACGTTCACGATCACCGTCACGGTGCCTAGCACCGAGTCGCTCCAGCCGAACCCGGCCACCGGGCTGGCGGATGGGTACCGCGGCTATGTGCGCTGTGCCGGTATCCCGATGCAGAGGGTCTATTCCACCGACAACTACGGAAGCGGCTACTATCGGGTCAGCATCCCCGGCTGGTATTTCCGCAACGACGACGATTCTCTCCCCACCGCTCATCAGGTAACCTTTTCGGCCTATGCTGTGCCCCAGTCGGGTACGGCGACCGCGGTCTCTACTATCCTCGGGTTCACGATCACCGGGCGTGGCCGCGAAGTGTTGATCCCCGTCGATGCTCAGGGGAATAGCGATCAGTTCAAAATCCCCAAGAAAGCCGGGGGTGTGACCATCGAGCCCGCGGATCCGGCGAACTACGGAGATGGCTCAGCCTCTGCGACCTATACGTTCCGCGTGAAGTACATGGACCCGGAGGGCCTGCCCCCGCGCCCGTTCACCGGACGGGGGCGGTTCGATCGGCTTGGTCCGAATGTCCACAACACGGTCAACAATCTGGAACTCGACCAGTACAATGTGCCCCGGCGCACGGATGATCCGTGGCGCTTCGTGACGCCGCCGGACCTCACGCTCCCCACGGGCGTTGCGCCCAATACCTTCCGTTCTGGCGTCTTCATCGTGTTCGATGACAATGGGGATGGCCAAGTACTCGTCGGTCCCGGCGCATCAGGCGGCGCCGTTGATTGGTTCCGGGATTACGGCGCGGGCGATCCTCCCGCGCTGACGCAAGGCCTGGACGCGCCTCGGATGATGGTGATCGACACCGACCTGCAGCCCCAGTTCCTCACGCGAGACCCAACCGCCGAGGATTGGCGCAACGGTGTCATCTTCAAGTACACCTGCCGGGCGACGGATCACTCGGTCTCGGTCGGTATCCCGCGGTTCTTCGAGTTCGGCGCGGCCGTCTTGCAGTTCGCGCTCAGCCCGTTCAGCGACAACCCGGGTCAGAAGTACCTCAACGCGGGGCGCACGGGCCGCCAGGAGTTGCAGAGCGGCCAGCAGGTGTACGATCCGCGCACGCGGAGCTTCGTCTCGCTCCCTGCGGGCCTGCGAAAGTACTCCTTCTTCACGAGCAACGACATTCAGTTTGCAACCCTGCCAGCGTATGGGTCGATGGGGGCAAATCGCTCGTGGGGCACCGTCGTATACAACGACGGCGGCGGCTGGCAGTTTGCCGCCGGGGTGGATCCGTACGTGTACAACCGGCGCTGGTTCCAGCAGCCGCACTTTAACCTGCCGAAAACGGACCCAGCCTCGCCCCCGCGCCAGGTGTTCCACCCGCCGTTTGAGATCCGCGTGGATCCCCAGATCACGGTGGATCAGGTACAGTTGCGAGGGGATACTGGCCTCGGGCTGATCGGGATTCCGGTGCCGGTGGCGGCGCTCCGTGACAATGGCGGTGGCAACAAGAGGCGTGTGGCTCTCTTCGGAGATGACCTGAATCGCGCGCGCCCCAGTCGGCTTCGCTCCACGGATGAGATTCAGTGGCGGTTCTATTACACGCAGTCCGAGGGCCTGCCGCCGACCGTGTGCCAGATGTACCTCTTCCGCCAGGATGAGAATGGGAGCTTCGTGCCCGACCCACGGTCCCCCATTGCGTGCACAGAGCTTGCAAGCGGGGCAAACGGCATGGACCCGCTCTACAAGGACTTCTCTGATCCCACGCTCTCGTCTGCGTTCTTCGCGCAGTATGGCGTGAAGTTACCGGGTCTGGCGGCGCCCGCGCTTGAGCCGGGCGTCTACCGCTACTACTTCCGTGTTAGCGATGGCCGGCGAACGGCGGAATGGCCGGGCGATTCCGATGGCGGCACCTCGCTCACCACGCGCGCGCAGGTGAGCCATATCGCGAATACGCTTCGTATCAACCACCCGCCGGAGCTATCGCAGCACCGCGCGGTGCCGACCGTCAATCCGAAAACGGGCGCCGTGAGCTGGACCATTGAGGTGGTGTATCGGGATCTCGATGGCGATCCCCCCAGCACGCCGCACCTGGTTTTCCCGGATCCCAGTGAGCCGGACAATGCTGCGAAGAGCCTGGTCCTCGTCATGCAGCGGGATCCGAGCACGTCGGACTTCACCCAGGGGGTGCGCTACCGCCTGCAATCGGCGACGGACCCGACCGTGGGCGCGTTCCAGGGACGGCGCGAGTACTTCTTTGAGTTCACGGATAACTGGAAGAACGCGCAGAACCCCGAGCCTGGCGAGACGGCCACGCTGCTGGATGTGGACCCCAACAACCCAACTGGGCCTGGGAAGCCGTTCTTCCTGAATAGCAAGCCGTTCTTGCTCGATGTCAAGGTCGAGAACGCCACGGATCCCGGCAAGGGAGCCAAGGGTTCGCTGAGCGACAACTTCAAGTTCAGCGTGAGGTACGGCGATAACGAGCGTGACACGCCCGCGGGCGACCTCCTGGAGCTCGTGATCGACGGCCAGGACGTCCATCAGATGGTGCGCGATCCGGCCCAACCGAATCCGGATTACGCAGCCGGTGTCATCTATACCGTCACGCTCAACGGCCGGCAGATCGGGGCAGGGGCGCACTCCTTCACCATCCGGGCGAAGGATCTGCACAACCCGACGGACGAGGTCCAGGTCCAGGGGACCGGGCCGAGCATCTATGTGCCGACTCTGAGCGAGGCGAGCGTCCAGCGCACGGATGGCACCACGGAGGGTTCTCCCAGCGCGGGTAAGCCCGGGACCGGCTTCCGCTACAGCGTGCGCTACCGACATGAGGGCGACAAGCCCGGCGATAGGGTGTTCGTGCACATCCTGAACCCCGCGAGTGGCGGCCAGGCGACCGTGCTTGACACGGTGGAGCTCAAACCGGAGGATCCGAACCCAGCTCCTGGGACGGTTGCGGGGCAGGGGGTGGTGTGGAGGAACGAGACGCCGTACACGTTCAACGCACCGGGCACCTACAGCTACTACTTCGAGGCGTCGGATGGCGACAGCGTGCGCCAGTTCTATGCCGACGACGCGAATAAGGTGCCATTCACGGGCCCGGTGGTCGGCATGCCGGTGCTCACGCCGCAGGCAGTGACGCCTCTGCGTTCAGTGGTGGCGCAGACGTACGAGTTCAGCGTTCTGTACTCGCACGCGGGGAGCATCGAACCACAGAGCGTGCAGCTCCGAATCTTCGACCCGAAGGGCGCGCTCGTGGATCTGCCCAATCAGGGCGCGATGACCCCGCCAGCAGGTGCTTCCAGGGCGGCCCTGGCGAATCCCGGGTGGCTCTTCTCCCTGCCGGTGAAGCTGGATCAGCCCGGCGTCTATCGGTATGGATTTACGGCGAGCGACGGCGTGACTACCGTGGAGACGCCGGTTGCTGACGGGCCTACCGTGATGGCGATCGAGCTGCCGGTGCTGACAGGGGAGAGCGTCTCGCCGACGCCCGGCCAGCCTGGCAAGGTGACGTACCGGCTTACCTATCGCCAGAGCCAAAACCTGGTGCCCTCCATCCTCGTGGTCGCCCCGAACCAGGACGGCAACCCCGAAAGCCGGCCGATGGTGCAGGAGAACCCGGCGGATACGGACTTCACTGATGGCGCGGTGTTCGCGTACACCGGTGCGAGCCCGGCGGGGAGTGGGCCGTACAGCTACTACTTCCTGGTGAGCGTTCCTGGCATCCAGGACCCGATTCGCTACCCGAATGAGGGTGGTGCGCATGGCCCGAACGTGGTGCCCACGCTCATGCTGGATACCGAGGTGGGCGGTAGCCTCCCGAGGCTGAACCCGACCACGGGACACACGGGTACTCCGTTCACCTTTAGCGTGCGCTGCCGCGACGCTGACGCGCCCGCAAACTGGAAGGAAGCGGGTCTGCCGCGCGTCTCCGTCATCGTGGGCAACCAGAAGCTCCCGATGACCTACGTCGAGGGCGACGTTCGCGACGCAGCGGGCGCACTGTTCCAGACGACAACCACGCTTCCGGCAGGAAGCCTGATGCATAGCTTCACCGCCGAGGACGGGTTCGATACCGCCACGCTCTCGGATCAGAACGGCAGGCCGTTCGCAGGACCCATGGTCCTTCCCGAGACACGCCTGAACCTGACGCTCACCCCGGAGCAGTTGACGCTCGATGGGTTGACCCCCATGCGGGTCAGCGGCGCGCTCGATCCCGTGATTCCCTCCACGGATATCAAGATCACCTATGCGTGGGTGGGCGCGGATGGCCAGCCTGTTGAGATGTACGTGAACACCGTCACCGCGACGAGCGAGGGCCGGTTCACGGATGCCTATGTTCCGGTCCGAAGCGGCCGGTGGCAGGTGACCGCCGAGTTCGAGAGTGACGCCGCGCGCGGCATCGGTGGCGGATACGAGCAGGTGGCGGTAGACGTGAGCCCTGGCGAAGTGAGCATTCCGGCTGGGCTGTCGATGATCGGCGTGCCGGTCACGCCCGACCAGGGGCAGATCAGCGACATCTTTGCGGGGACGGACTTCCAACTCGCGCGCTGGAACGTGGCGCTGGGTCGCTATGACTTTGGCCCAGGTGGGACGATGCCGCCCGTCAAGCCGGGTGACGGCTTCTGGGTGAACACCAAGGGAGGCATCGTCGCGAGGACGGTGGGAGAGACGGTTCCGCACAACGCCGCTGTGAGCGTGCCCGTTCAGAAGGGCTGGAACCAGGTGGCGAACCCGTTCCTACTGCCGATCTCCTGGAGCAGCGTGACGTTCCAGGATGAGCAGGGCACGGTGATGTCGCTCTCGGAGGCGGTCATGGCGCCTCCGGCGGAACGGAAGATCTTCGACCACGCATGGATCTTCGACGGCTCGCAGTACGTGCTCGTGCATGCAACCGTGCCTGGCGCGCGCAGAGACGTGTTGCCGTGGCAGGGCCTGTGGGTCAAGTCGAACGTGGCTGGCCGGCTGGTCTTCGCGCCGCCGATGGCGCGCAGCGCCCGCCTGCCCGAGGAACCGACGAGACGCCGCGAGCGCGGGCGCACGGGAGAGTGGACGCTCCAACTGGTCGCCGGAAATGGCGTTCAGTCCGATAGCTATAACTTCGCCGGCGTGACGAGCGAGGGCCGCGCGCTGGCAATCTCCGGTCTGGAGAGCCCGCCGCCGACGCTCGGCCAGCAGATCGATCTCTACTTCACGGGGCAGGCCGGAACCGGCCGCTACGCGACCGACTTCCGCCCGAGCGCGAGTGGGCTGCCACTAGTGTTCGACTTCGTGGTGGAGACGAATGCACGGGATCGCGCCGTGAGTGTGCGGTGCCCCAACCTTGCGGAGTTGCCCAAGGAGCTGGATGTCATCCTCGAGGATGTGGATGCCGCGGGCAAGCGCGTCTATCTGAGGACAGCATCGGGCTACTCCTTCAACCCGGGGGATACCGGCACGCGCCGGCTTCGCCTCATCGTGCAGCCGCGCACGGAGGGCGCGCTGCGCATCGATGGAATTACCTTCGGGACGACCCGAGGGGGCCGGAGCATCTCCTTCTCCGTGAGCCGCGCTTCCGTGGCGACGGTGGAGATCATCGCGCCGAACGGCAAGCGCCTGAAGAAGGTGGCTGACCGCCGCGCGGTGGAGCAGGGGATGAACACCGTGACGTGGGACCTCACCCGCGCGGATGGCTCTCGCCTGCCGCGGGGCTTGTATCTGGTGCAGATTACGGCAACAACACCTGAAGGGCAGACCGCCCGAGCAGTGAGACCGATAGCAGTGGTGACCTGGTGAGAGTGGAAGTGGCGGCCCGCCCCAGGCGGTCCCCCGGGGCGGCCGCGCTTCCGACGCGCCAGCGCGAAGGGAGTTCAGGCTGGATGAAACGCATGCTTAGGTGGCGGATCAGGCGATGCGTCGCTTCGCTCCTGGTACTGGCGATGACGTTCCCGTTGGGCGAAGGCCTGATGGCCAGGGCGTTGGCACCGGCCGCGCAGGCCGCTCCCTCGCGTCAGCGAACGATCGTCGTTTTCGAGTTCGACAACAAGAGCAAAGAGGGCGGCGAGGGGCTGGCCCGGGCGCTGACCCGGCAGATCCGCTTGGCGATGGAGCAATCGCCTGCGTTCGACCTCGTTAGCTTCTCAACAACACGGCCCTACAACGCGACCATCGAGCGAGCGATTCAGGATGGCCAGCTCCTCGAGCAGGAACTGGCCGGGGTTCCTGATTCCACCACCGCGGTGAAGATCGCGCGAATCCTCGGCGCCGAGACGGCTCTCGTGGGCGAAATCGATGCCGACGGTTACGAGTACGACGCGAATCAGAACCGCGTGGCGTTGCGGGTAACGGCGTACCTCTACAACGCAGCGACCGGCGAGCCGACGCTCACCGTCACGGTGAATGGCGAGGGCAAGGGCGAGGGCCTGCGCGGGGCTCTTGAGGATCGGGCGCGCATGGACGTGGCGAAGCGCCTGGAAGAGAAGCTCGCAGGACGCGAGCCGAAGGAGCCTCGCAAGCCCGGAGCGCGCCGGAAGTGGCTGCCCTGGGCTCTCGGTGGTGTTGCCCTGGCGGTGCTGGCGATCTCGCTTCTGGGTGGCGATGATGATGGACCATCCGCGCCGGGTGCAGGCGTCCTGGTGAGCGCGACGCGCGACGGGGTTCGCCTGACGTGGCCGCGGGTTCAGGGGGCCGAGGCGTATCGAATCTACCGGGCAGCCGTGACAGACGCCCGCACAGCTGGCTCGTACCAGCAGATCATCGAGGTGCCGGCTACCCAGGCGCAGCAGGAGCAGTACGAGGACAAGCCGCCCATCGTCGCAGGCGTGCGCTATGCCTATCAGGTGGCTGGCGTGGCCGGAGGCAAAGTAGGGTCGCGAATGAATGGCGACCGGGCGATGGGCCCCGGTGAGCCGGAGCCGGTGCGGGATGTGCAGGTGAGTAGGAACCTGCGCAGCGTGCAGCTGACGTGGCCGGTGGCGACCCAAGAGTTCGTGACGGCGTATCGCGTTTACCGGTCGGCCCAGCCGAATGAGGGCTATGAGCGGGTGACCGAGGTGCCCGCGTCAGCGAATACCTACACGGATTCTGGACTACCCGGCGGTGCTACCTACTTCTACAAGGTGGCGGCGGTGAGCGAGACCGGGCTGGAGAGCAACTGGCAGAGCATGCAGCCCGTGGCCGCCCAGACGGATCTGCGGCCCTCGGCCCCGGCGGGCGTGACGGCGACGGCCCCTGAGGGCGAGCGCCGGATCATCGTCTCCTGGCGGGCGAACACGGAGCCGGACATCCTTCATTATCAGGTTTACCGGAGTGCGCAGCGCTCGCGCGCTGGCGCGCCGGCGGCCTATGGCAACCTGTGGACCAAGTTCCCCAAGGGGAAGATCGGCCGCGGCGGCCCGTGGCAGCTTCTGCCCGGCGCCGATAAGATCCCGGCGAACGTGACCTCGGTCGAGGATAACAGCGTCGACTTCAACACGACGTATTACTACGTGGTCCGTGCGGTGAGTGCGCAGGGCGAGAGCCCGTATTCGGATGAGGCTTCTGCCACGCCGAACCGGCGCCCTGGCGTGGTGCAGAACGTCACCGCGAAGGCGGGAGACGGTCGCGTGACAATCACGTGGGGCCCGCTGGCTGAGGTCGATATCGCCGGCTACCATGTGTATCGCCAGGTGTCGGAGCAGCCGACGACGCGCACGCGCCTCACGGATCAACCCGTGACTGGCCTTCAGTACGTGGACACGCAGGTCACGAACGATACGACTTACCAGTACTTCGTGACCGCGATCGACACGGCCGGCTGGGAGGGGCAGCTGTCGCTACCCGCCGAGGCGATGCCGACGGCGCCGCCCGAGGCCCCGCGCAACGTGCTGGCGTCCGCCGGCAACAACCTGGTGACGCTGGTCTGGGATAAGAATAGCGAGTCGAACCTCCTGGAGTACCGCGTTTACCGCAGCGACTCGCCGAATCTGACGCCGCAGCTGCATGGCCGGGTGCCCGTCACGAGCGTGGACCCGCCCAGCATCGTCTTCCAGGATAAGGCAGCGCAGAACCTGGTGACGTACTACTACCAGGTGACGGCTGTGAACACGTCCGGTGTGGAGAGCGCGCGTAGCCCGTCCGGGATGCCGGTCTCGGCGACGCCCGCTATCCCGCCCGCGGCGCCAACGAACGTTCAGGCGGTGGGTGGCGATAAGAGCGTGGTGATCACGTGGAGCCCGGTGACGCGCCTGGCTCCGCCGGACAATCGTGAGTTGAGCAGCGTCGGGCACGTGCTGCGGAGCTACCGCATCTATCGCACCATCGTGAACACGGGCGTGCGGACGATGGTCGAGGATGTGCCTCTGGCCAATCTGCAGGGGCAGCCGCGCTTCGAGGACCGCAGGGCGCCAGCAGGCGTTGGCCTCCGCTACTCGGTGACGGCCACAATGCTCGATAGCAGCAACGGCATCCTGGAGAGCGAAGCCGGCGAGCAGGTGGATCAGACGCCCGTGATGGTGGTGCGTCGGCTTGCGCCGCCCGCGAACTTCACGGCGACCGGCGGCGCCACCGTCGAGGGCCTGCCGCAGGTGACGTTCAACTGGACGCCGTCGACGGATCCCTCGGCGCTGGGCTACGTGATCTACTACTCGGACCAGCAGGCAGGGCCATACACGCGCGTCTTCGCGCCGGCCGATGGCACGGGCAAGGCGACTGTCGCCGCCACCGAGTCGTCGTACATCCTGACGCAGTTCGTGCTCCCGGCCCTGGAGAATGACAAGGCGTTCTGGTTCCGGATCGCCACCGTCGATAAGCTGGGGATCGAGGGTACCCCGAGCGCTGAGGTGCGGGCTGTGCCCAACCCGGTGCCGCCCAAGCCGCTGAACGTGACCGTCACCAACCGGGATGGCAGCGGCAATCTACTCGATATGGGCGTCCAGGTGAGCTGGTCTGCGCCTGTGGGTGGTGCTGCGCCCGCGATTACCGGTTACCGGGTATATCGCAGCAAGTATGCCGCAGGCCCGTTCGAGCTGGTGACCCCGGTGCCCGTACCGGCGTCGGCGACACCGAGCTTCCTGGATCAGTTCCTGAACGGGTCGGTGTCGCTTCCCGAGGCGCATGATCAGGACTTCTACTACCGCGTGGTGGCGCTGGTGAACTACAGCGTGGCCGGCGTGGTGGAAGGCGAGGTCAGCGATGTGGCCGGGCCGGTGCGCGTGATGAACGTGCCTCCTGGTAAGGTCACGATTCGCCCGGCGACCGCTACCAACGGGATCGTCTTGGTCCGGTGGGATGCCTTGCGGGATCTGCAGAACAACCCGGTCCGCGACCTGGCACGCTACACCGTCTCGCGCCGCGAGAAGCAGGATCTGACGGGCGAGACGGAGCAGCTCTTCCCGGTCGGGCCGGAGATGACCGAGTTCTACGATACTACGGCGACTGCGGGAACCACGTATGTGTATCGCGTGCAGGCGGTGGACTTCATCCACGAGGGTCCGTGGTCGGATACGGTGGAAGTGACGCCGTAGGTCACTCGGAGCGAGGATAGGCGGGGCCGCCGTCCGCGGCGGCTCCGAATGGAATAGGCTGGGGGGCCGGTCATTCGACCGGCCCCTTCGGCGTTTGTCAGGGTATGGATGGGGCAGGGGGTGGGCCCAGGGCGATCTGTGGATCGGCGACAGGGCCGGGCAGAAGGGGGCTGGCGTTCTGTTTGGTGTTGGAGAAGGTGCCGGGGCCCGGGGCGGCGAATGCTTACAACAGTAGATATCCTTCAGAGTGAGCGTGGCGGGCGGAAGCAGGCGTCCGGCTCGCGCTCATAGCCGGAGGCAGTTGACTATCTTCCCACCGGTGCCGGGTGCGCTGGTGTTTCCCTTGCGACATGAGAGCATGAGAGCCGTTCGCCGCATCTCGTTCTTCTTTTGCTTGCTCGTGCTCCTGGTGATCCCGCGCTCCCCGGGCCTGGCTCAGGGTCTGCCGGGCGAACCGGAGGTGATCCTCCTCCGAGCGGACCCGGAGGTCATCGCCGCAGACGGCCAATCGTCAGCGACGTTGCTCGCCGAGGTACGTGACCGGCAGGGGGCATTTGTCGTTGATGGCACCATCGTCCGGTTCACGACGACGGCGGGCGTAATTAGCCCTACGGCCGAGACGCGCTCCGGCGTGGTAAGGGTGATGCTTCGGAGCAGCGCGGAGCCTGCGGTTGCCGAGGTGACGGCGACGGCGGGAACGCGCGCCGTTGCTCGCGTGCGCGTCACCTTCTCCAGCGAAGCGATGGCGGCTCAGCAGGTTGCTCCGTTTGCCCGCATTCAGGCCCAATCGCTCCATTACGTTCCAGATAAAGATCTGATCGATGCCGCGGGTGACGTGCGCCTGACGTATCGCGGGGTGTTCATCATCGCGGATCGCCTGCAGCTGCACGTCGGCTCTCTTCGTGTGGTGGCGCAGAACAACATCCGCGTGCGCTGCGCGGGCCGCGAGGTCACCGCGGACCGGCTGATGCTGGAGATGCCCCAGATGCAGGGCCGGCTGCTGGCGGTGGAGGAGAATGGCACGATCCGGCGCCAGATGGTCAGCGGCTACGCGCTCGATCTCTTTGCGGCCGAGGGGCCGACGCCCGATGGAGTGTTCGATCTCCAGGATGCCGAGACAGATAAGGCCCTAATCTCCGCGCGGAAGATCACGCTCTTCCCAGGCGATAAGGTGCAGTTCTCCGGGTTCGGGCTGCGCGTGGCTGGGGCGCACATCATCTGGCTTCCATTCTACGTCCTCTCGCTCAACCCATATGGCCCCGATGCGGATCACCTGGTCAGCCTCGACAGCATGGGCGGCATCTCGGTGAACCTTCCGTTTTACTACAGCGTGACGGATACATCCAACGGCTCGATTCGCCTCCGCAGGCAGACGCGCTACGGCTACGATGGCTATGTCACTCGCCCAGGGTGGCACCTGGCGGTCGATCAACGCTATAGCTTCGGCCAGGGGACACACGGCGCCGTGGAGCTGAACCACATTACCACGAAGGACTGGGGGCTCCGCTGGCGCCATGAGCAGCAGTTTGGAGCTCGCACGCATACCTATGTTAGCCTCGACTCGCCGGCGCACCGAGATCTCTATGCGCGCACGGAGTTGCACCACTCGATGGGCCTCGGTGACCTGAGCTGGAGCGCATATGGCAGCTTTCTCCCGGAGACGCCGGGCTCAATGCAATCCAGGCTCTATTTCCGGATGCGCCCGGGGGTGATCAAGGGGCCGAATATCCGGTATTACTGGAGCACCAACGTGGCGTGGAACAAGTGGGGCGATGAGTCGTACCTTGAGGAGGGAGTGGACCTCCAGCTCCATCCGCCGGCGATACGCCTGGGTCAGACGACCAGCCTTCAGTTCTACGTCGGCTCCGGGTACACGTTCTCGTCGAATGGCACTGGCCCCAACGCGCAGGCATCCACCACTTTGATGAAGCGCCTGGGTAAGAACGCGACGGCAACTCTGCGGTATAGCTACTACTATTCCGGGCGAACTACGGACTACTATGGCCCGACGTCCGGGCAGAGCCTCACGGGGCAATTGATGGCCGCCAGCGGGAACCGGTGGTCCACTTCGCTGACCGCCACGCTGCTTCCGACGCGGGGCGACCTGTCGGTTTATGGATCCCTGGTCTATTCCCCGCTGCGCAACTGGCGCGTGGAGCTTCGCCCAACGTATTCACGGTATGGAGGCGATTTGTTGGCCGGGTATCCGCGGAGCACGACCAACCTAGATGTCTACCTGGTGCGCCAGTTTGGGTCGCGAGATGTGGCGCTGCGCTACTCTACGTTGGACGACGCCATCCGCCTCGAGCTGGCGGCGACGGCACTCCGTTTCTGAGATAGAAGCAGGCCCAGGGAAGCGGGCAAGCAGGTTGATCCGCGTGCGTGGCGAACTAGGCAGGGGTGCCCATGTCGTCGCTCAGGCCTCATCCAGGGGGTGAAGCCCGCCGTGGGGAGCGGGGCCTGCAGGGCAAGCCGAGGGGGCTGCCTCCGGTTCCGCCGGCGGCGCCTCCGGAGAGGATTGCGCCGGCGCTTGCCACCGGCGGGGAGTGAAGGAAGCAAACGATAAGGAGCAAGACCACGATGCACAAAGGAGTCGTTCTGACTGCCCTGACCCTCATGGCGTGCCTCCCGGTAGCCGCCCGGGCGGACGTCCAGCCCGCCCAGCTCTACGATACTGGCACAGCGCGCGACCTGGGCATGGGCGGCGCGGTCACGGCCGTGGCGGATGACCTCTGCATGGTCCTGTGGAATCCGGCTGCCGCCGCGCTGTTGGAAGGTCGCCGCATCATCTACAGCGATTCGTTCCGAACGACGCCCAAGAGCCTGCGCTTCGTCTCGTACGGGCAATCCGATGAGGGAGACTTCACCGGTGCTCTGAGCTACCTGCGGGTTGATAGCGATACCTACAGCACAAAAGAGAACACGGCGATGTACAGCATGGGGCACGCGTTGAGCGACCGCCTCATTGCCGGCGCCAATGTCAAGTATAGCCGGTATGAGCGTCTCGGTGGCGCTAAGGAAGCGTTCAACGTAGACCTCGGCTTGCTGTATGGGCTAACCGATACGACGGCGCTTGGCCTTGCCGTGCTGAATGTGAATGAGCCGCGCATCATGGACGAGCAGGTGATCACCCCCACCTATACCGCCCCCGCCGCCCGGGCGCCGCGGCTGATCAACGTGGGCTTTGCGATGAAGCTGCACCCCCAGGTGGCCCCCGGAATGTTGGGGATTGCCCGCCGGACCTATCGGACGCGGGTCACCTTCGATCTGTTCGATGCAACCGATGAGATCCGCCGGCAACTCCGGTTTGGCGTGGAGCACCACCTCGACCGGCGCTGGGTGGCGCGTGCCGGCCTCCTGCGCAGCACGCCAACCTTCGGGCTGGGCTATCGTGGCCAGGGCTATACGCTAAATGGCGCGGTTCTTGTAGGCCGCGAGGGTGAGCGCGCGACAGAGAGTGTCGCCAGCATTAGCGCGGACTTCTGAGGCCAGCTTTACACAAACGCGCCCGTTCTGGTATAATCGCGGCCATAGAGAGCGAGAGGAGCGTCAGCGAGCTGGCGCTTGCTTGCACAGAACGCTGGCACGCGTGGCGTCCGGGCGTCTCGGAGGCAAGGTGCCGGGCGGGCGCGAAGAGGGCGCGCGGCTCCGGGTGAGGCTGCCAGAGGATGGCGTGTAGCCTCGAAGGATGCAGGTATGCGTGTGATTGCAACAGGGCTCATATTGGTGGCTTTGGGGCTCTCGCTCTATAGCTTCCTCGAAGTGCGCCGCCTCCGCACCGAGGTGGTGAGCCTGCGCGCCGAAGTCTCGACGAAGAAGGAGGAGGACTCGCGCGAAGCCCGCAGTCGCGAGTTGCTCAAGAGTGCCGAGGAGCATTCGAAGAGAGCGCAGGAACTGATTCGAAAGGGCGATATCGAGGGCGCCCGCAGAGAGATGCGCAAAGGCATGGAGCTCGTGACCGAATCGGCCCAGATCAGCAGTGGCAACGATCTGGCGGTGCAGGTTCGTGAGGGCGCAGAAGGCATGCTGCGGCGCATCGAGGAGTTACTCCCACGCTTGAAGAAGACAAGTTCGGATCCGAAAACCACGCAGGCGAAGGAGTGACCGGCTGTGCCGGTTGCCCGGCTTCGCCCGTGGCCTGGCCGTTCCCGCGGAGGGTATGATGAAGGTTTGGATGCGCCCGCGGCGATGGCTTCTGATCTTTACGCTGCTCGCGCTCTTCCCGGCGGGTTGCGGAGGAAAGCTGGTTGGGCACGCGGAGGAGATGCGCCTCGGACATGAGGCGGCACGCGTCATCGAGCAGCGCTTCCGCGTCTGCCAGGATCAAGAGCTGCAGTGGCTGGTCGAGCGGATTGGGCGCCGCATCGCCGCCAGCAGCTCGCGCAGCGATGTCGACTTTACCTTCCGTGTGCTGGAAGAGCGCGAGATCAACGCCCTCTCTGTTCCCGGTTACGTCTATGTGAACCGGGGCCTGATCAACGCCACGAACGCAAACCCCGACGAGCTTGCCGCTGTGATCGCCCATGAAGTGGCGCACACCACCGAACGCCATATGGCCAAGCAGATGGAGCGCGTGTACGGGGCGACGTTCTTGCTCAACGCATTCGTCACAGAGAATGCAAATATCAACACCCTCGCAGAGATCGCGGTAGAGCTGGCGCTTCGCGGAAACAGCCGGCAGGATGAGCGGGCCGCCGACGCTCAGGCCGTGCGTTTCATGAGCCGGGCTGGATACGATCCTTACGGTATGGTCCGGTTTTTCGAGCGCCTCCTCAAGGAGACGGGCGATACCCGCGGTCTCAATAAGTACTTGTCCACCCACCCTTCGACCTCCGAGCGCATATCCCGCATACGCGCCCTTATCGAGAAGGAAGATCTGGCGCGTAAGGCGCTTCAGCCTCGGCGCTCGTCCGATGTACAGATCGCGGACCATTGAGGAATACCAGCGTTGAAGAGTGCCGCTATTATCCCCGCCTATAATGAGGCGCCGCGCATCACGCGGATCCTTGAAGTTGTTACCACTCTGCCACAGCTCGCCGAGATCGTGGTTGTCGATGATGGCTCCGCGGATGATACCGCTGCGGTCGCGCGTGCCGTAGACGGGGTGCGGGTCATCCGTCTTGAGACAAACCAGGGAAAGGGCGGGGCCATGGCCGCGGGTGTTGCCGCGACGGATGCCTCTGTCCTTCTCTTCCTGGATGCCGACCTCGTTGGCCTGAAGCAACAACACGTGCTCGACCTGCTCGACCCCGTTGTCGCCGGCGAGATGGATATGTCCGTTGGGATCTTCCGGAGCGGGCGTGTCTTCACCGATCTAGCGCAGGTGTTGGTCCCCTACATCTCCGGGCAGCGGGCGCTGGTCCGAGAGGTGTTCACGACGCTCCCGGGCCCGGAGCAGAGACGCTCGGGCATTGAGGCCCACCTGACGCGGCACGCCCGGGCGAGCCGTTACCGCGTGCGCCATGTTGCGATCGAGGGCGTGACGCACGCCATGAAGGAGGAGAAGCTGGGCCTGGCGCGTGGAGCCGTCGCTCGGGCCCGCATGTACTCTGAGATCCTCCGCGTTCTGCTGACACCGCTCGGCTCGTGAGCCCGCCCACCGTGCGGCCCCGCGAGCGATCCCCGGTACCCCCGCGCCGGTTCGGCCCGTGCCGCCGATGGGGCGGACGCTGCCTGTAATGGGCATCAGCCACCTATCGGAGAGCGCACGTCTGAGGGGCACGGTTTGACGTGCCTAACATACGTATGATACAATGAGCACGCCTGGCAGCAGGCCCTACGGGTATCCGCGCCAGCCGCATGAAAGGAGAGACGCAGACCTGCCGGCGAGTACTCCGGGCCAAATCCCGAGAGTAGCGCCACCGGGTCGTAGCAGCGGTTTGTTGCGCGGATCGAGATGGCCATCTGACACTTGGACCGATGTTCCCCTTTCTGGGGCGCCCCATCTCAGAAAGCGGAGAACACCCTGGTCGCCTGCTCAATGAGGCGACGGGGGTCGGCAGCCTTCACGGCTCGCCCTCAACAGTGTAACCCTGAAGTGCCCTCGCGAGAATGCTTCCGTTCGGAAAAGCCGAAGGACGGTGCTGCGCGAGATATGATACGACAGAATGAAACGTGAGAGGAGGACGGGAACTGCAGGGGGCTATCCATCCCACCGATCCCCTCGCTCCCCCCAGAAGCGGGGGAATGAGGGGGTGAGGAGCCAGGAGGCTTTCCTCCCCCTGCACCCCCGGATCTTTATGAAAGGGCTTTCTCCGAAGCAAAAGCAGGTGTTGGAGATCCTCGAGGATGCAGTACGCGAAGGTCAACATTTGACCGTCAGAGAGATCGGAGATCGCATCGGGGTCTCTTCAACCTGCACCGTCCATCAACATCTGAAAGCCCTCGAGCGCAAGGGCTATCTCAAGCCAACCAACCACCGTCATCGCTCCATACAGCTCACATCCCCCCCTCGCCCCTTTGTTCCAGTTCCAGTCGGCGGCAATGCCGTGGCCGGCGAGGCGCAGGGCCACGACGAGCCCCTGCCTGAGAGGATGCTAGTCCCCTCGGAGTGGGTGGGCCAGGATGAGAGCGTACTCTTCCGCGTCGTCGGTAATGGCCTGGCCGACGCGGCTATCCGGGATGGCGACCTCGTGCTCGTGACTCGCGGGCGCGAGCCCTCGAGTGGCGACGTTGTCGTGACACAAAAAGGCGAGCAGGCGGAGCTAAGCTGGGTGACCGCCGAGAATGGGTGCCTGTGCGTGCGCAATGGCGGCACGACGGCAATCCCGTTGACCCAGGAGAGCGAGCTGACCGTGCTGGGCCGGGTCTCGGTCGTGATCCGGCGCCTCTGAGCATCCGACGCGGGGTCGACGTGTTGAGCCCAACAGTGATCACCGCGTGCTCACTTCCTGCCCGGCGTGAAGAGGCGGCCCGGTGCGGTGCGGAAGCCGCTCCTCGTTCCCAGCGAGGGAGCAGTGAGGAGAGTACTGGCAGACAGGTGATGGGAAGGAGACGCCCGCACGGTATTAGGGGACGCGGCAGCGATGCGGCATCACCGGATAGCCGCGTCGCGTCGGATCTGGTCGAGAGGAGGTCGCCATGCTAATCGCGGGGATCGCGCTGTTGGTGATCGGGGCAGGGCTCGTCCTTGGCCTGCGTGCGCAGCAAGGGAAGCTCACCGATATCCTCGGCACCGAGACGACAACGGTCGCCGGTCTCCAGGAGCTCCTGCGCGAGTTTCGAGAGCGTGGCGGCGGCCAGTTCCAGTACCAGGCCGAGCTGAGCGGCGTGATCGAAGCAGACCGCCCGTTGATCTCCGAACTGGCCGGCCAGGAGTGCGTCCACTACCGGATGCGCGTGGATCGCGAGTGGGAAGAGGAGTATTGGGAGACGGACGCGCGCACGGGGAGGCGCGAACTGCGCACCCGGCGTGGATGCGATACCATGGCCAGCAACGAGCGCTCCGTGCCGTTCTTCCTTCGCGATGCGACCGGCGCCATCCGCGTTGATCCCGAGGGCGCGGATATCGAAACGACCCAGGTCGTGGATCGCTTCGAGCCGGGCGAGCACCCGGGAGGCCAGATCTCCTTCGGCGGATTCTCGCTCTTTCTGGGAAGCAGCCCCGGCGGCGGCCGGCGCACTCTGGGATACCGTTTCCAGGAATGGCTGACACCCGTCGGTCACCAGGCCTATCTGTTGGGAACCGTCCGCGATGTGGCGGGTGAGTTGCGCGTGTGCCGGCCTCCAGAGGGGAAGAGCCGCTTCCTCGTGAGCCTGCGTTCCGAAGAAGAGCTGGTGCGCTCGATCCGCCACGCGATGACCTGGCTGCAGGTGGCGATTGCCATTTGCTTCCTCTTTGGTCTGGGCCTGATTCTGGCCCGCCTGGTCATGGGCTAGAGCCCCAAGGGGGAGAAGAGGAGAGTATTGACTTGCCCCTGCCCCTGTGTTACAATGCCGATACCACGAAGATTTGGACTGGGGTAGATGATCTCGCCGCGTGATGCTCCAAGGAAGCCCGAAGGCCCCTCCCGGTCTAGCCTGGACCAGTGCGATGACTCGGTGCTCATTGCCCGGAGCAAGCAAGGCGACCGCCAGGCGTTCGATCAACTGGTCACACGCTACTCCGCTCAGATCTATAACTTCGCCTATCGGATGACCAACAACCGAGACGATGCGGAGGATATCTACCAGGAAGCGTTCCTCCATGCCTTCCGGGGAATTGGCAGCTTCCGGGCCGACTCCGCCTTTTCGACCTGGTTGTACCGCATCGTGCGCAACGTCTACCTCGATGAGATGAAGCGCCGGCGCGCGCGCCCCTATGCGTCCCTCGAAGAGAACATCCAGACGGAGGATGGCTCGATTGCCCGCGACGTGCAAGATGACGCCCCAACCCCGGAGGAGGCGGTTCAGATCAACGAGCGCCGGCGCGCCGTCCGCCGCGCGATTGCCCAGCTCCCGGAAACACAGCGCGAGATCCTGATCCTGTATGAGATGAACCAGCACAGTTACGAGGAGATCGCCGCCATTCTCGGGATCAACGTGGGCACGGTCAAGTCGCGCCTCAATCGCGCACGCCGGAGCCTGCGAGACCGGCTGCTCGCGGAGAAGGAACTTTTCGATCTCTGAGCTCGTCTAAATCTGTGAGCACAGTCGAGTGAGCAGCACCCTGCTGCTTTCTGCCCGGTTGATGCTGGAAGTCGCGTGGCGGTCCTGCGTTGTGCAACGAGGCCCGGCCGATCGACCTGTGGGGCGAGTTCATGGGATGCCAGGGATACCAACGGAGCTTCACTGCCTATCTTGATGGCGAGTTGGCTCAGGGCCAGCGCGAGGCGATTGAGCGCCACGTGCAGAGGTGCGCGGAGTGCCGGCGAGATCTGGAGACGTTGCGCCAGACTGTTCGCCTGCTTCGATCGCCACTGCTGCCGATGGAGGATGCCCCCGAAGAAGTGCGCGCGCGGCTGACGCAGAAACTGCGTGCCGTGCGCCAGCCGATGAGCTGGTGGGAGCGAGTGCGCCTGCAGTGGCGTGTCGCGGGTGCGGCCAGCCAGGCACGCACCTGGGGCTATGGCCTGGCGGCCACCGCCTTCCTCTTCGTGGTGGGGGCCAGCAACCTCGACCGGTGGAACGCGCCCGCGAACCCGTTGCACGTCGGCGTTGGCGTCTCGCGCACCGAGGCGCTTCCCCGGCCGGATGGCCACGTTGCTGCCAGACTTCCGCAACCAGTGGGCGAGGGGGTGCAGATCCGCTCGTTTGTGGAGTACCCGGTCGTCGTGGGCCGGCCGGCGATTGTCTACCTCTTCGTGGAGCCTGGCCGCGACCTCCCCGATGGCGAAGTGCGCCTCTACCCGGCCGCCGGCCTGTCGGTTGGCGGGCCCGGCGTCCTGCAGAGCGATGCGTCCTATCTCCTCTACCAGGGTCCGGTGACGCGCCAGAATCCCCAGAGCCGGTGGATTCCTGTGGAACTGTGCGCCGCCAGGGAGGGCACGCACATCCTTCGCGTCACCGTGCGCGAGGCCGGGCGTGTCCTCAGCGAAGTGACGATTCCGCTCAGGGCGGTGGTCCCGAGGAGCTGAGGCCCGCAGCAGCCCCAGGTGGGCTTCGGGGATACTCATCCCACCCTCGTTTGGCTCCGGCGCGCTCTCTCCAGACCTGGGAAAGCCAGGTAACCTTGCCCAACCCATGCGGGTGGTGGTCTTCCGCAGCCCTCACGCGCGTGCAGCCCCCGGTCGCTTCAAAGCCGCATCTCCCCTTGACGAAGCTATAAGCGGTTGCTAAAATGGGACTTGCACCCCGCATATCGAACCTGAGAGGGGATCGAAGGGTATGAACTACCCTGTCTGGGATGTGCCGCTGCTTGGGGGCGGCATGCTGATCGCAGCGATCGCTGTTCTGCACGTCTTCATCTCCCATTTTGCGGTCGGCGGCGGGCTTTTCCTTGCCCTGACGGAGCGCAAGGCCTATCGGGAGGGGGACACAGAGCTCCTCGCCTATACACGGAAGCACTCTACCTTCTTCGTGCTCCTCACGCTCGTCCTCGGCGCGGTCACCGGCGTAGGTATCTGGTGGACCATCGGCCTGGTACACCCGACTGGTACCTCGGCACTGATCCACATCTTCGTCTGGGGCTGGGCGATTGAATGGACCTTCTTCGTCGTGGAGATCGCCGCAGCCCTCTTCTATGTCTATGGCTGGGACCGCCTGGAACCGCGGACTCACCTCATCTTCGGATGGATCTATTTCGCTGGCGCGTGGCTCAGCCTGCTGGTGATTAACGGCATCCTCACCTTCATGGTGACGCCAGGCCGGTGGCTGGAGAATCAGTCGTTCTGGTCGGCCTACTTCAACCCGGCGATGCTCCCTTCGCTCCTGATGCGCACCGGCGTCTGCGTCGCTCTAGCGGGCCTCTATTCGCTCCTGACATCGTCGCTGATGGCGCAAGGCGAGTTCCGGCACCGGGTGACGCGCTACGCGGCGAAGTGGATACTGGCCGGAACGGCGGTTCTTCCGGTGGGCGCGCTCTGGTTCATGGCGAGCTTGCCCCCGCTTGCGCGCCAACTCCCCATGGGGGGCGCGGCGCCCGTGATGATCTTCACGGCACTCGGGGTGACGCTCTCGGCGATCATCGTCGCCTTCAGTCTCTTCGGGCCCTACCTGCGGCCGCAGCAGTTTGGCACCAGCTACGCGGCACTGCTCCTCGTCCTCGGGATCATGGTCACCGGGGCCACGGAGATGGTGCGCGAAGCCGTGCGCAAGCCGTTCATCATCTACGACTACATGTACCTCAACCACGTGCGCGCCACCGAGAGTGACGCGGTGACTCGCACAGGGGTGCTGAAGAGCGCGCTATGGAGCAGCGAGAAGGAAGTGACTCCGCATAACCGTCTCGCCGCCGGCGAGGAGGTGTTCCGGCTCCAGTGCAGAAGCTGCCACACGCTGCGCGGGTATAACGGCGTGCTTCCCCTGATGGCCGGCTGGGATGAGGCGTACACGGACTACCAGCTTTCGCGCCTGAGTACGCTGAAGCCTTACATGCCGCCCTTCATGGGAACGCCCGAGGAGCGGGCTGCGCTGGCGGCATGGCTCGCCCGCCTGGCTGGGCCGCCCTCGCCGCCGCCGGACGCGCTGGGCGTGGATGGACGCCCCGCGGCCAATGCCCTGGCCCCCGCGGCCGAGCTGCCCGTTACGGAGGTGAAGCGATGATGCCGATCAT
>JAAZEM010000200.1 GCA_012512265.1 Armatimonadota bacterium
CGGCACAGCTCCCAGACGTAGCGGCCCACACCAGAGCGTTGGCCCTGCAGCGCCCGGCCGTCAATGCCGATGCGCAGGGGACGGTTACTCACGACCAGCGACGTGCTCATAGACCTTCAACGTTTCGGCGGCGCACCGCTGCCAGGAGAACTGGGCAACGCGCGCCTTTCCCCTGGCTCGCAGTTGCTCGCGCAGGCTCTCATTTTCCGAGACTCGCCGGAGGGCGTCTGCCAGCGCCTCGGTGTCGTCGGGGTGGACGGTCACCGCTGCGTCGCCGGCGATCTCCGGAAGGCAGCTCTGGGTGCTCGTGATGACGGGGCAGCTGCACCCCATGGCCTCCAGGATCGGCAGCCCGAAGCCCTCGTAGTGGCTGGGAAAGACGAAGGCCGTCGCGGCACGGTAGAGGGCCCCGAGCACCGGGTCCGGCAGGTAGCCTGGAAGCACCACGCGCTCCCCCAAACCCAATGCGGCGATCCAGCCCGTGACGGCCGTGGCCTCCGCAGGGGGCAGCTTTCCCGCCAGAACGAAGCTCTCCGGCACGCGCTCTTTCACCAGGGCGAACGCTTCCAGCATGCCGCGGAGGTTCTTGCGCGGGTCTGCCGCGCCGACATAGAGAAAGAAGTGCTCGGGGACCGGGATCCCGTGGGTCGCCGAGGCCTCGCCCGGGGCGAACCGGGCCGGGTCGAAGCCGGGGTAGACGACGGAGATACGCTCTGGCGGGATGCCGAGTAGCTCTACGAACTCCCGCTTCGTCGCCTCCGAGATGGCGATCAGGTGGTCAGCCCGGCGGTAGTTCGCCTCCATCCGCCGCAGGCCAAGGCGTGTGTCGACGCTGGCGCCGTCGTAGTATTCGCGCGGGAAGCGCAGGTGCGCCAGATCATAGGCAGTGGCGATGGTAGCGTAGCCACGGCCGGGGGTGAGCCCCTGGGGGTCGGTGGCGTGGAAGACGTGGCACCCCGTTGCGCGCACCTCGCCCGGCAGGCGCAGTTCGTTCCAGAGCCATTGCAGGCGTACGCCGGGTTTCGGCGGTCGCCAGGCGCGCCGGACCTCCATCAGGTTTTTGGGGCTGGCCGGGGCCCACGAGCGCCGGAGCTGCACGATGGGGAAGGGTGCGCCCGCCAGCGCGTCCACCAGGCCCTGGACGAAGCGTCCGATGCCCCGGTGGCGGTGCGCCGTATCGAGCGGAGTGGCATCGAGGCAAACACGCATCGGTCTATCCCTGCCTGCTCGATTCCACAGTGTCCGCCAGCTTGGCGTAGGCGACAAACTCATACACTGCCGACATGACGGCTGCGAAGAAGCCTACAAAGCCGTTGCGAAACCCCTGCCAGAGGAAGTACTGGCGGAAGAAGACTCCCGCAGGGCGCACGACGCCATACTTCAGGTGGTTGCGCGGCGACCAACGGATGCCTGCCTCGGCCCACTTTTCCGCCTGGAAGGTGGTGTAGAACTGGAACTTGTGCATGAACTGGGCCACCGTCTGGTAGGAGAGGTGGATGAAAGGCTCACGCAGGGCACCCACGTTGCCGTCGATCTCCAGGAACTCATGCACGTGCTTCATGGGGAAGCGACCCTTGCCACGGCGGAAGAGCCGCGGTTGGGCGTCGGGGTAGTACCCTCCCCAGCGCAGCCACCGGCCAAAGTAGAGGTTCTTCCGTCCGACGAGATAGCCGTTGATGCGTTCGTTCTGGATGGCCGCCCGGATCTCCTCCTACAGCGCCGGGGTCATCCGTTCGTCGGAGTCGAGGAAGAAGATCCACGGCTGGGTCACCGGCTCGAACGAGCGCATCTTGTTGACGTTGAGGTTCGAGTTATTCTCCCCGGAGACCAGGATGATCTCCGGGTGCCGCGCTTGGTACTCGCGCACGATTGCCGCGGTGCGGTCGGTGCTGCCGGCATCCAGGATCACCATCTCGGCGGCGAAGCCCACCACACTCTCGATGCAGGCGGCGATATTCGCCTCCTCGTTGTGTGCGATGGTGCAGACCGCCACGGGGACCCGCGTCGCTGTCGTTGGGCTACTGGCTGTTGTCATCTCTCCATCCATCGTCCGGCCGCGGATACTCCGGCGCGCCTCCACGGCGCGGTGGATCAGGACGTAGGCCAGGAACCGGACTGTGCTGAAACGATGGTGGGCGCGGATCGCGCCCGCCTTGGCGAGCATCTGCGCCGGGCTGGCGAATCGCCAGCAGCGCTCCATCCACGCCCAGTTGGCCTCGGGGTTGAGCAGGGTGTCGCGACAGCCATCCGGAAGCGGTCGCGGGCAATCAGCATGGCGTCCGGGATCATATTCACGAAGGCTGGCACGCCAGGGTAGAGCGACGGGTGCCTCTGGTAATCGCCATACTCCTCCAGGGATCGCTGCACTTTGCGCGCGAAAGTCGTCTTCTTCCCATCGTCCCTTCGCCCAGGTAGGGCTCGGAGTGGATGCAAGCGGTGAGCGCCGCACCTGGCAGGCACCGGTCGCACAAAGGTGGGAGGGTGAAGGAGAAGCTCACTTCCGTTGAAGGACACGCTCATACACTTCCAGCGTCTTTTCAGCCACCCGCCGCCAGGTGAAGTGCCTCAAGATGTGCTGCTGCAGCGCCTCTCCATCGCCGGCGCTGTTCCATGCCTGCAGCACTTTGGCGCGGATATCGCTCACGGAATAGGGATTCACATAGAGGGCGTGGTCGCCAAAGTACTCCCGGCCGCCGCCGATGGGCGTGGTGATGACGCGCGCGCCAGCAATCCCCGCCTCGAGGGCGACGATGCCCGGAGTCTCCACGAGCGACGGCAGCGCGAAGACCCTGCACGCGGCGTAGGCACTGGCAAGCAACGGGTCGTCGTGGGCCAGCGGGGGGAGAAAGAGGACGTTGCCATCCGCTTCTCGCCGGCACAGCGCCGAATACTCCTGGTGCCACTCCTTGCCGATGAGCACGAGTTTGAGGCCTGTTCCCTTCAGCGCCTGGATTAGCCGGTGCTGGTTCTTACG
>JAAZEM010000201.1 GCA_012512265.1 Armatimonadota bacterium
CCGGTGAGGCCGCGAATCAGGTTCAAACCCGGCTCGCTGAAGCGGCGGCCGCGGCCCAGCTGCCAGAAGAGGTCACGGAAGCGGTGGTCGAAGCGCGGCGCCAGGAGCTCGTCCGAGAGCGCGAAGAGGCGCAGGCAGCGATGGTCCGGCGCAAAGAGCTGGAGACGCGGCTCCAGAGCGCGCAAGCCCGGCAGAAGCGCGCCGCCGAAGAGCTGGAACGCCTGGAAGCGGAAGAGCACCGGGCGCAAGACGCCACGGAGAAAGCCCAGGCGGCATGGGGGGAGCTTCTCCAATCCCTCGGACTCCCGCCCGAGTTCCAGCCGGGCGCGGCCCGGACCTACCTGGACGGGGCGCGAGTTGTTCAGGCCCGGCTCCGGGAGCACGACGAGCGTAGCGCGGAAGCGAAGAGATTGCGCGAGCGCCTGGAGCGCTTCCGTGAAGAAGCCGAGACTCTGGCAGCCACCCTGGGCCAGGAGATCCCGGCGGACGACCCCTGGGGCCTGCACGCCGCCCGGCAGTGGCGAGAACGCCTGAAAGAGGAGCGCGAGAATGACCTCCGCCGGCGCAACCTGCTTGAAAAGCACCGGGAAGCCAGGGAGCAGTGCGAGCAGGCCAAAGCCAAAGCGGACGAGGCTGCGCGGCAGATGGAAGAGGTGCTCCGAGGAGCGAAGGCGACGGATGAGAACGACCTCCTCCGGCGCGCGCGGGCTCATGAGGAGTGGGCCAGGCTCACTTCGGAACTCCGAGAGGTGGAGAGCCAGCTGCGCGGCACGCGCTCCGAAGAGGAGTGGCAGGAGTTCCAGGGACGCCTGGAGAGCGCCGATTGGTCCGCCCTGGAGGAGGAAGCGGCGAAGCTCGCTGAAACCGAGGCCGCGCACATCCAGGAGCGTGACGAGGCCCAGCGGTCAATTGGCTCGCTCCAGGACGCGATCAGCAAGCTGCGCCAGGATGAGGCCCTGGCGGAGGCCCAGGCCCGGCGCGAGGAGGCCCGCGCGAGAGTGGTCCAGCTTCGGCGTGCATGGGCCCCCCGGACCGTCGCACACGCGCTGCTGACGCTCACCCGGCGCGATTTCGAGGCACAGCGCCAGCCGGAAGCGGTGCGTCGGACCGGCGCGCTCTTCGAGGAGGTCACCGGGGGGCGCTGGGGCCGGATCATCGCGAGCGATGGCGCGGTCCGCGTGCTGCGCGAGGAGAACGGTCGAGTGATCGAGCGAGATGAGGAGCGCCTCAGCCGGGGGGCGCGCGATGCCCTGATGCTCTGCGCGCGCCTGGCCGCGATTGAGCAGGCCGTGGACCGCCTCCCCCTCCCGGTCGTCCTGGATGATGCCCTGGTCAACCTGGACCGGCGGCGCCACGAGCGGGCGCTCCGGATCGTTGCGAGGCTTGCCGAGAAGACGCAGGTGCTCCTCTTCACCTGCCACGAGCACACGATGGCGCTCCTCCGGGACGCGGGGGTCGCTCACCACCCGATCCTCTTGCCGGGGAAAGCCAGCGCCGGAGCGTAGCTAGCCCGCATTATTCATCAGAATAATGAAAAGAAGTCTCTTTGCCAGGCGTGGCGTGGGTTCGTGGGCACTGCCTCCGAAAACACTCTGCCCCCGGGCGCTTGTGGCGGCAACGGCGTGCCACCAGGCAAGAGACTTCTCTTCTTGAAGTATTTTGGTGAATACTTCGTGCTATACCAGCTCTCGCTTGACCACTTTTCCCGAGGCGTTGCGCGGCAGCTTATCGCGAAGCTCGATTACCTGCGGCACCTTGTAGGTGGGGAGGCGCTCGGCGCAGTGGCGCTTGATCTCGACTTCAGTGAGCGTCACGCCTTCCTTGGGCACGACGACCGCCTTCACCAACTCGCCCAGGTAGGCGCGCGCGCCTGTCGCCGGGATGCCAATCACCGCCGCATCCAGCACGCCATCGTGTGCGTAGAGAACGTTCTCCACCTCCAGGGCATAGACGTTCTCGCCGGCCACGATGATCATCTCCTTCTTCCGCCCCTTGAGGTAGACATAGCCGTCCTCATCGATGCAGGCGAGATCGCCCGTGCGGAACCACCCATCGACGATCGCTTCCTCCAGGCGGCCCGGCTGGTTCCAGTAGCCCTGAACCACGTTGCTCCGATGGAAGCAGAGCTCGCC
>JAAZEM010000202.1 GCA_012512265.1 Armatimonadota bacterium
ACTCGGCGAATCCGGTGGGCCGGCTGGTGCTCATGCTGTGCGGCTATCGCGACGAGGAGCGGATGCGCCTCTCCGATTGCATCTGCACCGGGCTCCAGCTCGCCAACTTCTGGCAGGATGTCACCGTCGACCTGGACAAAGGCCGGATCTACCTCCCGCGTGAGGACCAGGAGCGCTTTGGCGTGAGTGAAGAGCAGATCGCCCGGCGGCTCTTTACCCCCGAGTTCGCCGCGCTGATCCGCTGCCAGGTGGAGAGAACGCGCGACCTCTTCGCGCGGGGCACCCCCTTGATCGGAATGGTCGATCGGCGAGTGCGTAGTGATATCCGGCTCTTTGCCCGGGGCGGCGAAGAGGTGCTCCGCCTGATCGAGCGCCAGGGCTATGATGTTCTCACCCGGCGCCCGTCGCTCTCGCGGGCGCGTAAGGCGGCACTAATCGCGGGCGCTCTCCTGGAGGACATCGGATTTGGGGCGGCCAAGTGAGCAGGTCACTGGAGGACTCCTATCGCCACTGCGCCCGGGTGACCCGCCGGTGTGCTCAGAGCTTCTATTGGGGGCTGCGCCTCCTGCCGCGCGAGAAGCGACGCGCGCTCTACGCCATCTACGCCTTCTTGCGCGGCTGCGACGACAGTGCCGATGAGGCCGCTCCCGACGCGCGTCCGGGCCAGCTTCACCGGTGGCGACGCGCCCTCGATGCCGCGCTCTGCGGTGAATGCGCGGGCGATCCCTGCCTCCCGGCCTTCAGCGACGCCGTCGCTCGCTATGCTATCCCTGGGCGCTACTTCCACCTGCTCCTGGATGGCGCGGAGATGGACCTCTCGGTCCGCCGCTACCCCACCTTCGAGGCGCTCTACGACTATTGCTACCGGGTGGCATCCACCGTCGGCCTGATCTGCCTGCACGTCTGGGGATACGAGGGCGAGGGCGCGGAACTCGCGGCCGAGGAGTGCGGAATCGCCTTCCAGCTCACCAACATATTGCGCGACATTCGCGAAGATGCCGCCCGGGGGCGGATCTACCTGCCAGAGGAGGACCTTCGGCGCTTCAACTATGGCGAGCGGGAGATAGCCGGGCAAGTGCGCGACGCGCGTTTCGCCGCGTTGATGGCGTTCCAGGTGGAGCGCGCCCGCCGCTATTACCGGAGCGTCGACCGCCTGCTCCCGTGTGTCTCGCCGGACAGCCGCGCCTGCCTGATGGCCATGGCCGGCGTGTATGAGGGTCTCCTCGACTGCATGGAGCGCAGCGGCTTTGATGTCTACTCCAGACGGATCGCCCTGCCGAAGTCACACAAGATCGCCATTGCCCTGCGGGCGTGGTGGCGCTATCGCAACGGAGGGGAGACGCGGCCATCGCAAGCGTGATCGTCATCGGCGGCGGGCTGGCGGGCCTCTCGGCGGCGTGCGCCCTGGCGGATCTGGGCTTCGCGGTCTCCCTGATCGAGCGCCGCTCTCTCCTTGGCGGGATGGCCACCTCCCTACGGGTCCGTGGCCTGCCCGAGCCGGTTGATAACTGCCAGCACGTGCTGATGCGAAGCTGCACGGCGCTGCTCGATTTCTACGCGCGCATCGGCGTGCGTGACCAGGTTCGTTTCGATCCCGAGATCGCCTTCATTGACGAGCGAGGGGCCGTCTCATCCCTGGCCGCCGCCAGGCTCCCCGCTCCTCTACACCTGGCGCCCGGCTTTGCGCGGCTCCGCTTCCTCACGCTCCGTGATAAGCTCGCGATCGCCAAGGCGTTCCTGGGTGCCCTACCGGGCGGGGCCGGATCCTCGGAGGAGAGCTTCGCCCACTGGCTACAGCGTCGCGGACAGACAGAACGGACGGTCGATGCCTTCTGGCGGCCAGTGATTGCGAGCGCGCTGAACGAGGAGCCGGAGCGCGTCAGCGCGAGCTACGCTTTGCTCGTTCTCCGCGAGACGTTCCTCGCGCGCCGCGACGGATGGGAACTAGGCGTGCCCAAACGCCCGCTCACACAGATGCATGCGGCACCCGCGGAGACCTACCTCTCTCAGCGGCACGCGCGTCTGCTCTACCGGGCAGAGGCCACCCGCCTCCAGGTGGAGGGCGACGCAGTCACCGGCGTCCTTCTCGCGGATGGAACGCGGCTGCGCGCCGACTACTACCTCAGCGCCGTGCCCTACCCCGCGCTCTTTCGCCTTCTCCCGCCCCAGCTGGTCGGACACCCGTTCTTCTCGCGTCCTCGGGGCATGCAGCCTTCCCCCATCGTGGCCGCCCATTTCTGGCTGGACCGGCCGGTCACCCCCCTGCCCCACGCGGTGCTCCTCGGGCGTTCCATCCACTGGTTCTTCAACAAGACGCACGATTTCGGGCCCCGCGATGGAGGCTTCCACCTGGCTCTGGTCACCAGCGCCGCGCATGCCCTGGTGAGCAGGCCCCGGCAAGACCTCCTCCGGCAGCTGTTCGAGGAGATCCGCGACGTCTTGCCCGAGGCGCGATACGCGCGCCTGCTGCACGCCGTCGTATTCAAGGAGCGGTGTGCCACGTTCGCGCCCCTACCGGGATGCGATACGTTGCGGCTTCCGGCGCAGACGCCACTGCGCAACCTCTTCCTGGCCGGCGATTGGACCGATACCGGGTGGCCGGCCACGATGGAGGGCGCGGTTCGCAGCGGAATGAACGCCGCCCGGACAATCGCCGCTGCGTCAGGACTCTCACCGGCCCAGCAATTCATCTAATTTCAGATTGTCTGTGCCTATCTATATATCTGTGCCCATCTGTGGAAACCACTCTCCATCTGCGGATCTTACCTCCAGCGGATCGCCAGGAGGGCCAGGTCGTCGCGGATGCGTCCGCCGGCGAACTCGCGTACGCGCCGAGCGATGTGGTCCACCAACTCCTGGGGGTGGTCGCCTTGCCATTCCTGCACGGCGGCCTCAAGGCGCTCGAACCCGAAGAGATCCCCGCCATGTTCCGCCTCGGTGACCCCGTCGGTGTAGAGGAGCAGGATATCGCCGGAGTGGAGACGTACCTCACGCTCGTCGTAGTGCTGATCGGGGATGACCCCCACGACGGTGCCCGTCGTTTCCAGAAAAAGGGGCGCGCTCCGGCCGGCGCGGCGCAGGATCGGATAGGGGTGCGCGCCGTTGGCATAGTGCAGCCGTCCAGAAGAGTGCAACACCCCGCAGAAAAGCGTGAGGAAGACCTCGGAGTGGCCCTCGGTGCAGATCGCCTCATTCAGCTTCTGAAGGATCGTTCCGGGGCGAGGCGTCTCAAACGCGAAGGCACGCGCCATATAGCGCGCCATCGTGGTGTGAATGGCTGCGCGCAGGCCGCTGCCGGCCACGTCACCCATCGCGATCCCGAGACGCCCGCCGCCCAGCGGGATGAGGTCGTAGTGATCCCCACCGATCTGGTCGGCTTTCGGGAGGTAGAGATGCCCCACGTCCACCCCCTCGATGGCGGGCGGAAGCCTGGGAGCGAGGGCACGCCGCACTGTTTCGGTCATCAGGCGCTGGTGCTCGTAGAGGGCGCAGTTGCGCAGGGCGGCCCCGGCTCGCGCGGCAAGCGAGGCGAGCAGGTGCACCTCCTCCGCCGAGTAGTCGCGGGAGAGGGAATGGTACGCCAGGATGGCACCTGTCACCCGGTCGCCTTCCCGGAGCGGCACCGCGATGCCGGCTCGCAGTGGAACGCGCGTGGCAATCTCGCGGGGGAGAATACGGGGCGGGCGCACGCGGTCCGGTATCCAGACCGGCCGGCCCAGGCGGAGTGCCTGGGATGCCAGGCCATCGCCGGTGAGATCGATGCCAACTTCGGCATTCTCCCACTCGGCCGCGACGCACACCCGGAAGGAATGTGCATCCTGGAAGGAGAGAGCAACACACACCTGAGCGCCCAGCCGCTCTCGGGCCATGTCGGTGACTATCTGAAGCACCTCGTCTGG
Organism: Armatimonadota bacterium; assembly: GCA_012512265.1. Taxonomy (GTDB): domain Bacteria; phylum Armatimonadota; class JAAZEB01; order JAAZEB01; family JAAZEB01; genus DUUU01. The sequence goes on from JAAZEM010000202.1 coordinate 3,900, forward strand.
ATCGAGGCTGCCGCTCAAAGCGAGGCGTGCGCTTCTTACGTCCGCAGTGTCCACCGGCGGATCGCGGCGGTTTGCCCAGGCGGCGCCGATGGCGGGTGCCAGGGTGGCCGCCAGAATGTTGCCCAGGCGGATGTGGCGTTCCGTGAAGGCTGACGACTCGCCTATGCCTACACAGAAGAGGAACCCGATCGCCCTGCCGGCTGCCGAGAGGGGGATGCCAAGCACCGGATAGGCATCCCAGGGCGGGCTCGTCGTATCCGGGAACGAGCGGGCGCGCCGGCGGCGGCGCTGCAAGCGCGATGGCCGAGGTGGCGCCATGCTAGAGCCGAGACGCTCCATCTCGCGCACCCAGTCGGGAAGGCACTCCGGAGAGGTGGGGAACGCTGGCTGTGCCGGGAAGAGGGCGCCGGACGGCCCGGCCTGGGCCGCGAGCACGAGGCATCCGCTGGGCTCGTCCCAGAGACAGAGCGAGCATCGCGGCACGCCCATCAAAGCGGCCACACGCTGGCAGATCACCGTGAGCGCCTGGTTTGTTCTTCCTGCCGCGAAGGGCTCCAGGAGGTCGCGGATCAGGGCAAGGTGCGCCGAGCCCTGCGGGTCCAGCTGGGCATCTCCAGCCAGAAAGTACAGGAAGTCCGCCGTGGAAGACGCAGCTTGCTCGGGTGTCGTCTGGGCAGGCATCTGAGCCCGCGACGACGCTGCGGCCGGGAGCCTGCCTTCTTCGCGTCTGCCGGGGAGCTCGCCCATCGATCCAGTCTCGCCTTCCCGAAACAGCACCGAGTCCGAAGTGCCTTCGGTCGGGTTGCGCGCTCCTCCTGGCCCCCTCCGCCACGCGCGCGCCCCGAACGCGGAGACCAGCGCTGCAAGAGGCGTGCCATTGTCACCGGGCTCAGGCGTCCGCGGCGGCGGTCTCGGTGCCGGCGGTGCAAAGGCTGTGATAGAGGGCTTCCGCGGCGCGCTGGTTCATGCCGGGGCAGGCGGCGAGCTCCTCGAGAGTGGCCTGGCGGATGCGGGCGAGCGAGCCGAAGTGGCGAAGCAACTCGCGCTTGCGCTTCGGGCCGATGCCAGGAACGCTGTCGAGCAGGGAGCGCGTGGATCGCCTGGAGCGGCGCTTGCGATGGTAGCTGATGGCGAAGCGGTGGGCTTCGTCTCGCACGCGCTGCAAGAGGTGGAGCGCCGGCGAGTGGCGTGGCAGGCGCAACGCCTCCGGCTGCCCAGGAAGGAAGATCTCCTCGAACTGTTTCGCGAGCCCAACCGCGGGGATCTCGACCTCCATCTCGCGCATCGCCTCCAGCGCGGCGTTCAGCTGCCCTTTCCCGCCATCGATGAGGAGCAGGTCGGGCATCTCGCGGAACTTCTCATCGCCCATCTTGCCGCGCGCCAGGCGACGCCCGACGACCTCCTTCATCGCGGCGAAGTCGTCCGGATTAGGCCCCAGGCTCTTGATGATGAAGCGCCGGTAATCCGACTTTCTGGGCGCGCCGGCATACAGGACCACCATGGCGCCGACCGTCTCAACGCCCTGAATGTGTGAGATGTCGTAGGCCTCGATCCGTAGGGGCACTCGTTCCATCTCGAGCGCCTCCTTCAGCGCGGTGAGCGCCTCCTGATTGCGCGCCTTGTCTGAGTCGAGCTTCACCTTGAGCTGGCGGAGCGCGTCCAGGGCGTTGGTGTGCGCCATCTCCACGAGCCGCTTCTTCTCGCCGCGGGAGGGCGCCGTGATATGCACCTTCTTGCCGTGTTTCTGGCGCAGGAACGCCTCGATGATATCGTGCTCGGCGATATCGCGCTCGACCAGGACCTCCTTGGGCGCATAGGTTGCGTCCTGGTAGTACTGCTTCAAGAACTCCGCCGTCGCCTGGCTGAGCTCCTCATCCGTGGTGCCCTCCAGGTAGAAGTGCTCCTGGCCGACGAGCCTTCCATTGCGCATGAAGAGGAGTTGGGCGCACGCCTGGCCATCATCGCTCACCAGGGCGACCACGTCCTGATCGACGAGGGTGGTGGAGAGCACCTTCTGTCGCTCCCGAATCGTCTCCAGCGCCTTGATCTGATCCCGCAGGCGGGCGGCCCGCTCGAAGTTGAGGCGTTCCGCGGAGCGCTCCATCTCCTGGCGCAGTTGCTTCAACAGGGCATCTTGCCGGCCTTCCAGGAAGAGACACGCCTCCTCCACCGTCTGGCGATACTCCTCCTTGCTGATCTTCCCTGCGCAGGGACCGCTGCACTCGTTGATGTGGTAGTAGAGGCACAGCTTCTCGGGCTCGTTCCCCGTCACCTGATGGTGGCAGGAGCGGAGGCGAAAGATGCGACTGAGGAGCGCGATGCTCTGCCGGACGGCGCGCGCGTCGGTGTAGGGCCCGAAGTAGCGGTTGCCATCCTTCTTGGACTCGCGCACCAGCATCAGGCGGGGGTACTCCTCGGTCAGAGTGACACAGATGTACGGGTAGTGCTTGTCGTCGCGCAGGCGCACGTTGAATCGCGGGCGATACTTCTTGATCAGGTTGCACTCAAGGATGAGCGCCTCAAGCTCGGTATCTGTGATGATCCAATCGATGTCGGCAATCTCGCTCACGAGACGCCGGACCTTCGGCGTGTGATCGGCGGAGGCGTGGAAATAGGAGCGCACACGGTTGCGCAGCGACACCGCCTTGCCTACGTACAGCACATCGCCGGCCGCGTTCTTCATCAGATATGACCCCGGCCGGTCCGGTAGAATTGCCAGTTTGTCCTGCAGCGTCATCTCGTCCCACTCACCCTGCCACGTCGCACCATCTCTTTCCATCATAACAAAGCGATTC
>JAAZEM010000203.1 GCA_012512265.1 Armatimonadota bacterium
ATATGGAGCCGGCACAGCGCGAATCGCCGACTTTGAGGCCCTGGCTGGCGAAGTGCATGGGAAGCCCCTCACCTGGTTTTTCGATCAGTGGCTGCGCCGGCCTGGCGCGCCGCGCCTGAGAGTTGCTGTAGCGAAGGAGGGCCCGCCCGCCGTGCTCACCGTCGTCCAGGAGGGCGCGCCCTACCGTGGCGAAATGCAGCTCCTGGTCACCGATGGCGCCGGCAAGACGCGGCATACTCTGCATCTGGATGGCTCCCTCACGCGCGTGAAGATTCCGGTTCGGGGAACCATCACCCGTGTAGAGATTGACCCGGACCGCGCATGGCTGCTCCATACGCCGCAACGGGTCCACAGCCTGTGAAGGAGGGTGTGAGATGGCGATGCCCGCAATGCGCGCGCCTGCCGTCGCTGGCCTGTTCTATCCAGGGACTGCCGACGCGCTGCAGCAGCAGATCCAGCGCTGCTTTCTGGATGCTCCCGGTCCTGGGCGCCTGCCGCTGGCCGCCCCCGAGGGGCCCCGCCAGATCCTCGGTCTGGTTGTCCCACACGCCGGCCTGGTCTACTCCGGGCACGTCGCGGCACACGCGTATCAGCACCTGGCAGAGGATGGCCTGGTAGAAGTTGCCATCATCCTCGCCCCCAACCATCATGGCCTGGGCGCCGATAACGCCGTATGGCCCGAGGGAGGATGGGAGACACCCCTGGGAAACATGCCGGTTGCGGCAGATGTCGCGGCGGCCATTCTGGAGGCCACCCCGCTGGCGCACGCGGATCCGATGGCCCACCTGCGAGATCACGCGATCGAGGTGCAGCTCCCTTTCCTGCAGCTCCTCTACGGGGCGGGGCTATCCATCGTGCCCATCTCCATGAAGCGGTATGAGCTCGACGCCGCGATAGAGCTGGGAGAGGCGATTGCCACGGCGATGGCGGGCCGCAACGCCGTCGTCATCGCGTCGTGCGATTTCACGCACCACGAGCCGGCCTCGCGCGCGCGCACCCAGGATGAAAGGGCCCTCGAGATGATTGAGCACCTCGACCCTGCCGGCCTTTTCCGCCAGGTGCAGACGCATGGGATCACCACCTGCGGCTATGGGCCCGTCGCCGCGATGCTGGCAGCCGCCCGCCGGATGGGAGCCGTCTCGGCGCAGAGGCTGGCCTACCACACCTCCGGCGAAGTGACCGGTGACTATGATCGCGTGGTCGCATACGCGGCCCTGAAGGTGATGCGCCCGGCGAGCGGGCAGGAAAGCTGACGGGCGGGCAAGAAGTCCTGGAGCAACGCGGTGGAGGCCGCGTGCCCGCGGCGCTCCTCCGGAGTGATACGCCCAGCCCGACAGGAAGCCAGCAGGTCCGCTCGCGCGTTGCGCGGCGGGGATTTGCTGTTGGCTCCGCTTTCCTGAAGGAGAAACGCGCATGGAGCACTCACCGCCCCATGGGGGAGGTAGCAACCTCGCCCTCGCGATCGAAGCCCTCGAAAGCGGGCAGACCGAGCAGGCGATCCAGCTGCTCCAGTTCGCCACGTCCATGAACCCGAACAGCGGCGAGGCGCATTTTCATCTCGGGCGCGCCTATGCGGCGTGCGACAACCTCACTCTCGCCGAAACCTCGCTCCGGCGCGCCGTCGAGCTTCTCCCAGGGGATGCTCCAGCGTTGTGCGCCCTCGGCAAGGTGCTGGCACGTCGGCAAAGCTACGACGAAGCGCGGAGGGTACTCGAAGCCTGTCTCGATGCCGATGCGCAATGCCAGGAGGCCCGCGAAGCATTGGAGTTGCTTCCCCGGCCCGAAGACCGCGCGATTGCACTCCCCGACCTGGATGTGCTACCAGCGCGCCTGGAGCTTGCCACCGACACCGGCACCCGCATGCGGCGGCTGCTCCTGTTCACCGCGAGCATGGGCATCCTGCTATCGATTCTTCTGGCGTTCGCCTTCCTACAGGTGCAGAAGACGCTCTCCATGCACTCAGCCAGAACCGGCGCATCGCACGCGGAGACCTCGTGGAGCGCGCGGCGGGATGGGGTCCCCACCACCCACGAGGAGGGCCTGGCGCCTGACGAGGCGGGTCCCGCGGTGGAGGACGCCGAGGAAGCCTTGAGAGCTGCGGCCGCCTGCCTCCGGCGGCTCTATGAGGCGCAAAGGGAGTACCACACCCACCACGAGCATTACGCATCCCTCGCGGAGCTCGCGGAGCAAGGCGTCGTGGAAGAGGGTTGCGCGACAGGCGAGCCGGTGCCGGCCTATGGGAACGCGGTCTTCAGCGAAGAGCCCCCTACCCCCACTGCGTTCGCGATCCGGGCCGCGCTTCCCGGCGGCGAAACACTCGTCATGGACCAGGAAGGCGAGCTCCGGAGGGAATAAGCCCCCTACTGAGCCACGTAGGAGCGCACGTACTTCCCGGCGTGCACGACGAAACGCTGGTTCTGCAGGAATGACGGGAAGCCCAGCTTTGCACTACTCGATTTGAAGTGCACCGTGCCGTTGGAGATGAGCGCGCCCATGCAGCCAATAGCGGAGTCGTTGAGCCACACTTCGCCTTGCGGATGGAACGAGATCAGGGGCCCACGTAGATCCCATGTGGAGTTGCCACGAATCTGTGCCGACCACCCCCCTTTGTCTCTGCCGAAGAGGATAAGCGGGGGCGCTACCGGTTCATCCCCCGGATCGCACCGGTAGGACTCATTGCCTTTGGTCTCTAGCGTGCCGGTGGCGACCACCGTCGCGGCGGGGGGGCCGTTGACGATGCCCCCGCCCAGATCCCCCCACACGAAGATAACCCCGGGGCCTCTGAGCCTGACATTCGAGAGAGTTCCGATCCCCCACAGGTTGATAAACCTCGGGGCCTGGATGGTACCGGTGTCCCACAAGTAGGATGTGCCCCCCGCGAGCGCCTCCTGGTAAAAATAGTGGGACCAGGTGCCTGGGGGGGGCGGCCAGATCAGCTGGGCTGGGTTGCTGCTATCATAGCCGAGCGCCGCCGGGTCCGGGAAGGCATCCGGTATGCAGTTCTCCGGATTGTTCTCGCTCACGCCCGCCGTCCTGCTATCGATGAGATCCACCTCCCCGGGCGCAGTCACCGAACCCGCGACGTGCGCCTTATTCGAACTCGTATTCCTTACCCCGCCACCCTCGCCGGTGACCCGGATGTTGGCGTAGTCCCCGCCATGGATCTCGTTGCCATCCTCGTCCACCACGACGGTGAGATCGTCATTCGACCCGTACTCGACCCCGTTTCGGGAGCGCACGGCGTCGCTGCCAAAGTCCCACTCGCCGGTCCCCACGACGGCGACCACACTCCGGCTGACGCCTCTGCCGGCAAGGAACTCCGCCTCGGAGGGGACGAACCCAGTGGCAAGGACGCGCACATCGCCCTCGGGGTCAGGCACGCCGGCGCTGGTCACCGGCTGGGTTGAGACGCGAAAGCTGCCCTCCGCGCCCTCGAGCCCGAGATTCGCCAGGGACACCTCGGCATTGGTCACGGCCTCGCCTTTGATCAGGGCATCCATAGCGTACTCTACCCCCGCCTCGGCGCAGTAGAGCGCCTGGACCTGGCGCCAGTCGAGATGCGCGGCCTGGTACTCGCTGAGCACATAGCGCATCAAGCCGGCCACGATCACGATGCAGATCGCGGTCACGACCACGGCCAGCACGAGCGCCACGCCGCGCTGACCACGCGGGGTCGAACTCTTCAGTGGCATGGCCCCCTCCCTCACCAGGACGGACGATTGCGCAGCCGGATGGTCACGGACTGCGTATCCGATTGCGTCACCTCATCGCGCCCTGCCTGCATCGCGTCCGCATCCTGGGCGTACTGGATCTCGACCTGCACAAACGCCACATCCGCGGGCTTGATCCGGGCCTTACTCTGCACATCGAGAGGCAGATCCGATGTGGTTGTCTTCTCGGGTAGGCCCGCCGTGCCGTTGGAGAAGATCTCCTGGCCCTGCGCATTGAAGAACCGGATAGCCAGCGACTTCGCGCCGCTGAAAAGGACCACGGGGCTCAGCTCCGCGTCTCGGCCCAGCGGATCCGGCACCGTGTAGGGCACTCCGCCTGAACTCGTGGACGAACTGCCCCCCTCCCCGCCCGAGCTACTGCTGCTCGACGACCCATCATCCCCGCCCGAGCTGCTGCTGGAGGAAGAGCTTGACGAGTCTGGAGGCGGCCAGGTGGGATGGGGGCCCCCTGGGCAATCGTCAAACGGGTGGCTCTTCGATTTCCGGCCACACAGCGCACAATCGTAGTTCGCGGCGCCCCATGCGAGGCTGAAAAAGAGATCGGGCGAAAGGTGCTCCTCATGGAGCGAGAAGTAGGAATCTGGCATGCGGAAAGCATCGAGATAGATCAGCCGCGAGAGCGTCCACCGCGCGGCCTCGCCGCTGCCTTCCTTGAGCGCCTGCCAGATGATGCAATCGAAGACGACGTTCCGGCCGCGCCAGGTGCAGGGCGCGCCGTTGGCATCGATGGAGGGCACGGCCGCGACGAGCGTCTGCTCATTCGCCAGAACTCGCGTGATGTACTCCTGGTTGGCCCGGGGCCCTTCGTGTGGCGTGTACGTGGTAAGGACGGCATAGCCGTCGCGAAGCTGTTGCTCCCACCCCATCAAGGCAGCGCGCGCCTGCGCCTGCACGTCTGCCTGGGCCGACGTCTGCTGCGTCGTGCGCACGGTGAGGATCAACACCTGGAGGATGACGCCCGCGGCTACAAGGGCAATCGCGGTCGCGATGATCACCTCGGTGATGGTGTAGCCGGCGCTATGGCGGCTGCGCGCGCTGCTCATCGAGTTCCTCCAGATGCCTTGCCGCGAGAGAGGCCGCCATCCTGCTCGCGGGCCCCTGGCTCAGTGGCACCCACCCCCTCAGCGCGCTCCAATCGACGCGATGCCCGCCGTATGCGCCAGCGTGCTAAGCGAGATCTCCTGATCAAGCGTGCCATCTCGCCATCGAACGGTGACCGTGATGCCTTTGAGCCGCGGGCCAACATCCATAACTGTGAGATCCCACCTCGCGCTCGCGCCCAGCCATTGGGAGAGTTGCGGATGGGTGTTGCCTGTGCTCGTGCTCAGGCTGGAGACCACTTCACCCCGGGCTGCCTCCAACTGCCTCTCGGCAAAGCGCATTGCCAGGGCACGGTTGCGCGAATCGGCGGTCGTGCCGATGGCGCCACCGACCATCTGGAACACCCCCAGCAGGGCGATGCAGATCACCAGGATTGCCATCACCACTTCGATGAGCGTGTAGCCTGCTTGCGGACGGCTTCCCCGAGTGATCCAGACGCGCGTCATCAGGATCGGCCTCTCTCTTCTCTCACCGGTATCGCCTCAAGAAGGGACGTGCCCGGCGACGAGTACTCCCTATCTCTCCTGAATCTATTGTCGGATCGCCCGCGGTGGTTCTGTAGGGTGGGGCAAGGCTTCCCAGTCCTCGCCTGGCAAGGGTTCGGATGGCGACCCGGCCTGCCGGGCCGCGTCAGGCCAGGAGATGCCACAACCGGTTGAAGCCCGCTATCGCGCCGAGACGGGGCGTGCAGCACAAGCGACATCGAGCCAGCAAAGGCGTCTTGTGCCGCCCGATCGGTGTTCGTTCGGCATGGCCGGCGCGGTCGTTACCCGGCGCGGTGGCCGCTTCACCCCTCATGGGGCTTGGCAGCCGCCTCATCCGAAGGGGTGGTTCGGTCCAGCAACCGCCAGACCGTCTCCATCGGCATCTTGCCCAGGTGGATGCGGCTATCGTTGAGGGTCATGTAGACCCACAGCTCCGCCTCGCGAATCAGGGCGCCGCACGTGAAGGAGACGCCGGAATACCAATCTTCCTCGCGCGGGTTTTCGCCAAGCAAGGGCCAGTAGATCGGATCGCGCGACTGCGCCAGGATCTTCGAGGGGTCATCGCGGTCCAGGAGCGCCAGCCAGAGGAGGTAGAGCTTCTGGCCGTGGTCCTCGCTGATCCACATCCCCGAGTGGTAGACCATCAGCCACCCCTCCGATGTCTCCATCGGCTGGGAACCAGCCCCAATCCATTTCAACAGCCCGGCTTCCACCAGGTGTTGCCGGGGTCGCATGATCGGCCGCCCTGGATCCGGCCAATGTCTGAGGGTTGTATCGGTGGTGCGTGCTAGCCAGATGTCGGGCTGCACCCGGTGGAGCAGGTAGCGGACATTGCTATCGGTATCCGGGAAGAGGGTGGAGTTCTTGGTGGCCAATCCCGGGAAGGGGAAGCCAATCAGCTCGAACTCTTGGAAATCCCAGGTGCGAATGATGGCGATCTGCGGCATCCACCATCCCCCATGGATCTCATCCGGCCACAGCGAGTTGGCCGTGATGATGTAGGAGCCATCGCTCATCGGGGTGATGCGCACGTCCTCTACGCCGTGGGGCGACACCTCGCAGCGCGCGCCGGGGCCGAGGACGGGCTCTCGGATCACCTCGCGCACCGTGGTCCCATCGGGATCCAGCACCGCCATCCAGATCGAGGAAGGCTCGCTGGCTGCCTGGGCCCGCGACAAGAGGATGATGCTCCCCTCGTATTCGGCGACTCCGGCATTGAGGACATACGGTTTCCCAAAAATGGCCGGATGAAGCACCGGCTCCTCGGTCAGTGTGAGGATCCCCGGTTGCTCGAGAATGGATGGGGGCTGGTTGTACGTCTGCATGCGATTGTCCATGGGTTATGCACGCCTCACGAGACCTACCAGCGTCCCGCCTGTTCCCTTCGCGTCATTGTTCACCCCGCACCTGTAGCCCGCAAGCATCGTGCCGCACCGCGAACGATTGGGAGGGGCCACTGGACGCCAGTTCGAGACTGCCGGCACGCCTGACCGCCTCAGACAACGGACCGGCCTACCACCTGATTCGCCCTCCCGTTATCGACTCCTCCCCCGTTCGTCGCCACTCTCCACGTGCGCGAGCCCACGTGCCGGGAACGCGAATTACGAACGGGACGATACCCCAACTGAAGGATGCGGACGCAGATGGGCATCTGACCGGCACCCACTTGGGGAAGCCACACGCGGGGGCATAGCGAGGCGCCCCAAGCCGGGAGGGTTGCGAGCAGGGCATCCTCGTCCGCAGGATGAGCGGTATGGCGGGAGGAAGGAAGGCGGAGGGGCGCTCCCGATGGGCGTTGGAGCTCAAGCCCACGCCACGCATGAGAGAGGTCCAGGCGCCGGCTGGGTGCCGGCGCCTCGTGCAGCAGATCACGCCTCACTCAAGAGCAGGGTCAATCTCCCCCTCATCAGCCGTGGAGACCGGCAGATCTTCCACGCTCACCGGCTGCAGGGAAGCGCGGATGCGTGCCTCGATCTCCGCGGCGACCTCGGGGTGCTCCTCGAGGAAGATGCGCGCGTTCTCGCGGCCCTGGCCGATCCGCTCGTCGCCGTAGCTCCACCAGGTGCCCGACTTGGTGAGCACGCCCATCTTATCGGCCACGTCGAGCAGGCCACCGGCCCGGCTGACACCCTTGCCGAAGATGATGTCGAACTCCGCCTCGCGGAAGGGGGGCGCCACCTTGTTCTTCACCACCTTCGCCCGCACGCGATTGCCTACGACCTCGGTGCCCTGCTTCAGCGTCTCGATGCGGCGCACCTCGATCCGCACGCTCGCCCAGAACTTCAGCGCGCGCCCGCCGGGGGTAACCTCAGGGTTGCCGAACATCACCCCGATCTTCTCGCGAAGCTGGTTGATAAAGATGCAGGCGGTGTTGGTGCGCGAAAGCGTGCCGCTCAGCTTGCGAAGCGCCTGGCTCATCAGCCGGGCCTGGACGCCAACGAACGAGTCGCCCATCTCGCCATCCACCTCAGCCTTGGGCACCAGCGCCGCCACCGAGTCGACCGCCACCACGTCGATGGTGCCGCTGCGCACCAGGACGTCGGTGATCTCCAGCGCCTGCTCGCCATAGTCCGGCTGGCAAATGAGGAGGTTATCGACATCCACCCCCAGATTAGCCGCGTAGACCGGATCGAGCGCGTGCTCCGCATCGATGAACGCCGCGATCCCGCCCTGGCGCTGAGCCTCGGCGATCACCTGGAGCGCGACCGTCGTCTTCCCGCTCGATTCTGGGCCATACACCTCGACGATCCGGCCACGGGGAAGTCCTCCCACGCCCAATGCCATGTCCAGGGGCAGGCAGCCGGTCGGAATGGCCTCCACCTGCTGCCGAGGCCGCTCGCCCAGGCGCATCACCGACCCCTTGCCAAACTGCTTCTCGATCTGCAACAGCGCCCGGTTGAGGGCCTCTTCTCGCTGATTGGACTGGACCGCCATTCTCTTGCCTCCTTGGTGAACGCACACCACGGAAACAGGGCCTGCTTCACAACCGAAGACGCCACTGCCTGCCGTCGTGGCTACTATCGATCTTGCGAAACTGGTGAGGGTGGAGCCGGGCAGCCTTTCTGCCGCAAACCCGGGCAGAACAGGCTTGCATCCCCGCTTATCGGGCCACGGCGTCGCCGCCATGTGGCCGCCTCCACCAGAGATTATAACATGGGGCACGCTCCGAAGTCAAACAACAGTTCTCCCGCCAGCCGCCGGGCAGGAAGGCGCAGGCGGCGTGTCTTCAGCGATCCCCTTCTCGCTTGCGGATTCGACCTGAAGATTCAGGGCGAGCGTCCGATAATCCTATGGGGGAGAGCCAGCGGATGACAGTAGAACGCCCGCTCTGCCATCCCTGCAATCCGCCGGCAACGGATCGACCTCCCCCGCGGCATTATCGCACGGCTGCGGCAGCAAGCCGCGGCTCGTGACATGATGTTCCCAATCCGCAGGGAGCTGGTAGCATCAACGCCGGCTCCCTGCACCCTCTCTGGGGCCCCTCGCTCGCGGCAGGCGGAAAGCTCAGTGCCCTCCGGTCGCGGGCCTCTCCCCTCGCGCTTACCGCTTCCCTTCCGGCTGGCGTGTCAGCCGGAAGACCACCGGGATCCAGATCAGGGAAGCCAGCGCGGCGACGGCTGGGAAGACCGCGGCGGGAATCGACCCGATCGCCGCGTTCACCCCGGTCAGTAGCATCCCGAGCGCCCCCTTCGAGAAGCGATAGACAAAGGCATCGATCACCTCCTTGGCGCGATAGCGCACGTCGAAGGTGAGCGGGATGTAGAGAATCTCCTTGCCGGCGCGGAAGAGCGAGTAATCGAGCCCCTTGAAGAGCAGGTAGGCGGCCGCTCCGGTATGCAGCGAGGGAGATGCCAGGAGGAGCAGGCTGGTGACGAGATGGACCAGCGGAATGCCCAGGTGAATCATGGGGAGTGGCAACCAGCGAAGCGCCACGGGAGCCACCACGAACTGGAGAAGCGCGGCGACAGCGTTCAGAGTTCCATAGAAGCCACCCAGATACGCCGTGCGCTCATCCTTCACCGGGAAAGCCTCTTCCACCAGGCCGGAAAAGCGGAGATCGAGCGCCGTGGAGACAACCTGAGTGAGGGCGATCAGCGCGGCCAGGAGGAGCAGGTAGCGAGAGCGAGCGAAGAGACGAAGCGCCAGGTGCCCCTGCCGTCCGCCCGCCTCTTCCGGGGACGGCTGTGGCTCGCCGGCAAGGTGATAGGCGACCGCCGAGAGGAGCGCCGCGGGGATGAGAGAGCCCGCCGCGAAGAGGAGGAACATCTCGGAGCCCACCCGAGTTGCGAAGGCGTGCACGAGCGAGCCTCCAAGGATCCCGCCGAGGGAGCCCAGGCCGGTGATCGGCCCGTTGAGCCGCTTCGCCTGCCCGGCAGTGAGCGCGCTGTTGATCAGCGACCAGTATTGCTCGATGATCAGGACGATGTAGGCCTCGCGGAATACGTAGAGGATCCCCGCGGCCGGGTGCCAGCCGACGCGCAGGGCAGCCCAGCACGCCGTGATGAGCGCAGCGGAAAAGCCGGACGTGAGGAGCAACGCCCTCGCCGGACCAAACCACGAAAGCAGAACGCCGTAGCCGTAGAGCGTGAGCGCAACGCCCACGGGCATCAGCCCCATCACCACCGGGAGGCGGTGGGCACCATAGGCATCGATGTAGAACGAGGTGGAGACGCTGCGGATGAACTCATAGCCGCAGAGGAGGAACGCGCACGCGACGCCGATAGCGAGCACCGCCGCGACCGGCCGGCGCTTCCTCATCCCGCTGCTGCTCAAACCCTCTTGCTCCACCGCATCTTCTCCCCGCCGGCATCCTGCGGCCGGCCACAATGTTCCCTATTAGAGGCCCCCTCCCGCGTTTCCTCTCCTTCCCTCCGCATCGGTATTCGGTCTGCGACCGCGCAGGCGCGGGCAGTCGGAGGCGCGTTCCGCGTGAGCGAAAGCGATGCGGCTCCATCGCATCCGAGAGCGGTTCGCCGGGCACGGCGAGCGAAGCACGCGCGGCAGGAGCCACCGCCTCGCACATGGAACCCCCCGTCATCATGAGTGACGATGCGTATGCACCCCAGGCGACCTGGCCTGAAGAGACCAGCCGCGTGCTGGATCGCGTGGTGGAGCGTGGGGGCACGGTTCTTCTTCTGGGCGCCACGGATACGGGCAAATCGATGCTGGCGCGCGAACTCCTCAACCGGGGGTTGCACGCAGGGAAGTCGGTGGCCCTCGTCGATGCCGACGTTGGGCAATCGGATATCGGCCCGCCAACGACCATCGGCCTGGGTATCCCCGAGACCCCGGTCACGCACCTGGCGCAGGTTCCCCCAAGACGTCTCTACTTCGTGGGCGATACCACGCCTGCCCGCCATCTTCTGCCGGTTGTCCTCGGAACATCGCTTCTGGCAATAGCAGCTCGCTCGCGTGGATGTCGCCTCATCGTGGTGGATACGACAGGGATGGTCTTCGGACGTCTCGCTGCCACGCTGAAGTTCCACAAGATCCAGGCGGTGCGGCCCCGGTGCATCCTCGCCATTCAGGCGCGCAGGGAGCTGGAGCCAATCCTCCGGCCCTTCGCTCGCCCGGGTGGCCCGGTGTTGGTGCGCCTCCCCGTGGCACCTGGTGTGCGCGTCAAATCGCCCCAGGCGCGCGCCGAGAACCGGAAGCGCTCCTTTGCCGCCTATTTTTCGAGCGCCCACGAGCAGCACCTTTCCTATTCACGCGTCAGTCTCTGGCCGCCAACCCTTCCTAAGGTGTTGGGGGATGCCCCCCAGCGCATCTGCGGTCTCCTCGACGCCCACGGCGAGACCCTGGCAGCCGGGATTCTCCTGAGCGCCAATGACTCCGGGCTCACGGTGCTCACGCCTCTGGCAGATATCGCCCAGGTGGCCACGGTGCAGCTCGGCGATCTCCAGGTGACTCCGCAAGGCGAGGAGCTTGGCCGACCCGCTCGACGCGGTTGAGATAAGGAATCCGCTTCCGGGCACAGGAACTACCGGCTCGAATGCCGGACCTCTTCTACCGTAGTCCCGCAGATGGCCATCCTTTAGCCCCGAAGAGGCCACACAACTCAGCCCAGGGTGCCCACACCCTCGGTGAACTACCTGAGCAACAACAAATGCCGCCGCGCTTCCTTGACAGGTTGTTCGACCGGCGATAGAATGAGCATGGTTCTACGCCTGGTCGAAGCAACAGGTGAGGTGGGGAGGAGCTGGCGAGCACCAATGGCCCAGAAGAGAGATCCCGCGCCATCCCAGAATCGGTGGCACAGGCCCCTCGGCGACCTGGAGCAGGCGGTGATGGACGTGGTCTGGTCCCACGGGCCAATCGGTTCGCCCGGGGTGCAGGCGGCGCTCGCGCCCGCGCGCCAGCTGGCGCTGACGACCGTCGTCACGACACTCGACCGGCTCTACAAGAAGGGCCTTTTGCGCCGGGAGCGGGTCGGCAAGGGCTACCAGTACTCGGCGGCGGTGAGCCGTTCGGATCTGGAGCAGCGGATCGTGCGCGGCGTCCTGGCGGATCTGATGGCCGAATTCCCCGATGCCCTCACCAGTCTCCTGGAGGAGGACGCCGCCCTTCCCCCAGATGTTTACGACCGGCTCTCCGAGTGGCTGCGCCGGCAGCGGGAGGAGGCAGAGGATGCGTAGCCTCGCGCTCACGCCGGCGGGCCTCACGCTCTTCCTGGCAACGGCTGCTATTCTCCTCGCCGGCACCGCCCTGGCCGCGCGTTGGCTCCCCTGGTTCCGGCGTGGCTCGCCCGACCTGCGCGCGGACCGGCTCCTGCTCGCGGTCCTCTGCCCGCTCCTCGCCTCGGGCGCCATCACCCTCTTCGTGATGGCCACCCTGGTGGAGGACCTGCTCGCTTTCCACCAGGTGCCCCATCTCTGCCTCGACCCCGGCGCGCTCTCCACGGCTGGCAGGTTCGCCGTCTTCGCACTGGAAGGCGGCACGCTCCTCGCGCTGGTGGCCACGGGATGCCAGATGGCGCGGGCGATCCAGCTGCTCCGGCAATATGAGCGTGCAATCGACGGGCAGCAACTCGGACTATCGGATCAGGCAGCCGCCGCCGTGGCGCGCGTGCGCGAACGCCTGGAGTGCACCGCGGAGTTCTGCGAGGCTGACCTGCCTCGCCCCACCGCCTTTGTCCTGGGAGCGCGCCGGCCGCGGTGCATCATTGCGCGCTCGCTGGTAGAGCGGCTTTCGCCGGAGGAGTTGGGTGCCGCCATTGCGCACGAAGCGGCGCACCTGCATCGTGGGGACCATATCGCCCAGCTGTTGATCTTCACGTGTGGCCGGCTCTTTGGCTTCCTTCCCCCGGTGCGCGCCCTGCTCTCCGCCTGGGAAGAGGCGGCCGAACTGGCCGCCGACGATCTCGCCGTCGAGCGCACCGGCTGCCGCCTGGAGCTGGCCGCGGCGTTGTTGGCGGCGGCGCGATGGGCCTCCCAGCCCGGGCCGACGCTGGCGGGTGGATCCGCGGCGTTCCTCGCCCGGCGCGTGGAGCGGCTTCTGGCGCCCGCGCCCGCAATGCCCACCTCCGCCCGGCAGCGCTATCTCACGGTGCTGATAGCAGGCGGGCTTGCCAGCGGCATCGTGCAGGTCGTAGCGCATTCGCCCCTCCTGCCATCGCTCCATTGCCTGGTCGAAAGCCTGGCCCTCTTGGCCTGGCCAGCCATGTGATTGGATTCCAGAAAGTGAACGATGACGAGTTTATGTTCTATCGGGTGTAGAACAGCGGTCTATCTCCTGGCGATAGCCGTGGCGACGGCGGCTCTGGCTACCCCGGCGGCGCCATCCCTGACCCTGGACGAGGCCATCCGGGTGGCGCTCGCCGGGCACCCGGCGCTGCGGGCGGCCGCGCAGGAGGTGGACGGCGCGCGCGCCGCAGTTCAGGGGGCGAAGGCGCTGCCGTCGCCTGAGCTGGTAGTGACCCCGGCGGGCACCGTGGATGACTCGCAGCTCTCGTTATTCCAGTCGCTGGAGGTCAACGGGCAGAGCTCCGCGCGCGTGGCGGCCGCCCGCGCCCGGGTTTCGTCGGCGGAGGCGCAATGGGAAGCAGCCCGGCAGGAGATCGTTTACGGCGTTCGCACGGCGTTCTACGAGGCGCTGGCGGCGCAGCAGGAGCGTGACGTCGCCGCGCAGGCGGTAGAGCTCCTCCAGAAGCTTCACGAGGCGGCGCAGGAGTCGTTCGAGGCGGGCGACGTGCCCCAGAGCCATGTCATTCGCACCCGCGTCGAGCTGGCGCGCGCCGGACAGGAGCTTCGCCTGGCCGAGGGAGAGGCCGCCGCCCGGCGCGCGGCGCTGAACGCGGCGATGGGGCGCGACCCCACCACTCCGTTTACCCTGCAAGGCGAATGGCCCCGCCCCGAAACGCTCCCGGACGCTGAGACCGCGCGTGCAACCGCTGAACGCCAGCGCCCCGAGCTGGCGGCTATGCAAGCCGAGACGCAGGCACGCGAGGCAGAGACCCGGCTGGCGCGCGCGGCGCGGCGCCCGGACGTGGTGTTGGAAGCGAAGCGGGCGCGCCTCACGCGGGATGGCGGGAGCATCGGCGTGGGAGTGACTCTCCCGTTCGTCGATTGGGGGCGCCGGCGCGCCGAGGTCCGGCAGGCGGAGGCCGCCTATCAGGCTCAGCAAGCTCGCCTGGAGCAGCAGCGAAACCAGGTGGCGCTGGAGGTTGAAGAGGCTCTGGCCCGCCTGCAAGCGGCCGCAGAAGTGGCGCGAAGCTACGAAAACGGCGTGCTGGCCGACGCCGGGCGGCTGGCCGAGATGACCCAGACCGGCTATCAGGAGGGCGCGCTCACCTACCTGGAGGTGATCGATGCCCAGCGCGCCCTGGTCGAGGCACGCCGTGGCGCGATCCGGGCGCGCGCCGCCTACGCGAGCGCGCGCGCCGCGCTGGACCGGGCGATTGCCAGTCCGATCGCCGCTCGCTGACCCCTCTCGGGGCCGGGCGCGATGGAAAGAGACGCGTTCGGGAGAGAACCGATGACGAGAGAGAAAAGGCTTCAGAGCGTGGTGGTGCCGGGGCTCGTGCTCCTGATCGCTCTCTCCGGCTATGCCGTTGCGCGGCACCGCGCGCCCGGCAAGCCGGAGAGAGCGCGCGCGGCGGTGGAGCGCCACGAGGGGGAAGAAACACACCACGACGGTCATGAGAGCCATGCCGGAAGCCACGAGGGCCATCACCACGAGGAAGGCGAGGAACTCCACGGCGAGGGCGGCCATGAGGAGGGCATGATCACGCTCCCGCCCGAGAGCCTCAAGCTAGGAGGCATCAAGACGGCCCCGGTCGTCTATGGCGCGGCGGGCCCGGCCATCCAGGCCAACGGCGAGGTCGTTCCCGACGCGAACCGCGTCGTCAAGGTCGGGCCGTTCGTATCCGGGCGCATCACACGCGTGAGCGCCCATGTCGGCGATACGGTCCGGCCCGGACAGGTGCTGGCGGTGATAGACAGCATCGAGGTGGCGCAAGCGCGAGCCGCGTACCAGGAAGCGCGGGCGGAACTCTCCAACGCGGAGCGCCAGCTGGCGACCACACGCACACTGGCGCGCTCGGGAGTCTTCACGCAGAAATCGGTGGATGAGATCTGCGAGAAGCGGGATGAGATCGCAAGCGAGCTGGCTGCCCGGCGCGTGGAGCACGAGACCGAACTCCGGGATGCCGAGGCTGCCGTGCGGACGGCGCAGGCGATGCTCGACCGCGCCGAGAGCGCGCGCCGCCTTGCCGAACAGGAGTTGAGCCGGCGCAAGGCGCTCGTGGCAGCCGGCGCGGTGCAGTACCGGCCTCTGGAAGAGGCGCGCCGCGAGATGGCGGAGGCGGAGAGGGACTGTCAGCAGGCGGAGACGGCGCTGCGCCTCGCCGACGCGAACCTGGCACGCGCGAAGAAGCTGTTTGATACCGGCGTCCGCTCCCGCCGGGAGCTGGAGGAAGCTCAGGCGGCGCGGGATGCGGCGGACGCGGAGCTGAAGAGAGCTCAGGAGCAGCTGCGGATCGCGAAGCAGGTTCTGGCGCGAGAGCGCGAGCTGCTCGATTCCGGCGTCTATGCCAGCCGCGAGATCCAACAGGCCGAGAACGAGCTCCTCCAGGCGGAGAAGGCCCGCGCCGAGGCCGAGGCCGCGCTCCATCAGGCGAAGCAGCGCCTCAGCATCGCGACCTCCCCCGAGAAGAAACGGGTGCTGGTCGAGCTGGAGAACCGGCTGGCGGCGCTGGATTCGCTGCTCCGCCGGGAGACGAGCGTAGCGAGGCAAGACCTCTACGCGCAGCGCGAGACGCAGGCAGCGGAGGCGGCGGTTGCCCAGGCCCGGGCACGCCTGCTAGCCGCCCGCAACACGCTCAAAGTCCTGCGGGCCCCGGTGGATGGGGAGGGTGCGAGCGTGGCGGTCACCGCGCCCATTGGCGGGCGCGTCCTGGAGCGTGCCGCGAACCGCGGCCAAGTCGTGACCGCGCAGGACGTGCTCTTCACGATCCTCGACCTCTCCACGGTGTGGGTAGAAGCCCGGGTGTACGCCAAGGACGCGCGCCAGGTGCGTGCCGGCCAACCGGTCACCATCGTGGCGAGCGCCTTCCCAGATGAGAAGTTCACCGGCAAGGTCTCCTATATGGGAGATGTGATCGACGAGCAAACGCGCACCCTGGTGGTGCGGTGCGAGGTCGCCAACCCACGGCGCAAGCTGAAGCCGGGCGTCTTCGTCAAGGTGAGCATCGGCCTTGGCCGGCGGCAGGGTGCGCTCTCCGTGCCTGCCAGCGCGGTTCAGCGCGAAGGTGAGAGGACGTTCGTCTTCGTCGCCACCGGCCGGAGCGAGTTCCAGGAGCGAGAAGTCCGCCTGGGCACGGAGAGCGGCGGCTATTACGAGGTGCTCGACGGCCTGAAGCCAGGAGAGACAGTGGTCACTGAAGGCGCGTTCCTGGTGAAGTCTCACGGAAAGAAGGAGGAGCTCGGTCACGCCGGGCACGCGCACTGACCCCACTCTGCCGCAAGGGAAGAGGGAGGCTCTCGTTCCATGATCAACCGCCTGATCACTTTCGCGCTGGAGCAGCGCGTGCTCGTCCTGATCCTCGCCGCGCTGCTCATCGGCGTTGGGGTGAAGTCGGCGCTCGAACTGCCGATTGACGCCGTGCCGGACGTGACCAACGTCCAGGTGCAGATCAACACCGACGCGCCGGGGCTGTCGCCGTTCGAGGTGGAGAAACTGATCACCTTCCCGCTGGAGCTGGCGATGAGTGGCCTGCCGGAGATGGCCGAGCTCCGCAGCCTCTCCAAGTTCGGGCTGTCGCAGATTACCGTCGTCTTCAAGGACCATGTGGACATCTACTTCGCCCGGCAGTTGGTGTCGGAGCGGCTGCAGGATGCTTCGCAGCACCTCCCGCCCGGAGTGGGAGCGCACCCGGAAATGGCCCCGGTGAGCACCGGACTGGGGGAGATCTACCAGTTCGTGGTGGAGCGCATCCCAGGGGCGAACGGAGTGGGTGCCCACTCCTCCATGAGCGCTATCCACCGCGCGGAGGGGATCCATAGGGCGGAGGATGAGGAGCACCACCGCTACCTGGCGCCCTGCGGCTGCCCCTGCCCGGTCTGCACGCGCAGGGACGCGGGGCTCGTGCAGAGCTCGCCGTGGCTCACGCCGTTCGATCCCGACGCCATGTACCTGCGAACGCTCACCGATTGGGTGATCAAGCCGCAGCTTCGCACGGTGCCGGGCGTGGCCGAGGTGAACCCCTTCGGCGGGTTTGAGAAGCAGTATCAGGTGTTGGTCGACCCAGACCGGCTGGTGAGCTACGGGCTGACCCTGCGAGACGTGTTCGAGGCGCTGGGGCGCAACAACCGCAACGCCGGCGGGGCCTACATCGAGCACGGCGCGGAGCAGTACCTGGTGCGCGGCGTGGGCCTGGTCCGCAATATCGAAGAGATCAAGAACATCGTGATCACGGCGCACGACGGCATCCCCATCCGGGTGCGCGACGTGGCCGAGGTGGTCGTCGGCCCGGAAGTGCGCCAGGGGAGCGCGACGAAGGATGGCCAGGGAGAAGTCGTCACCGCCGTGGTGATGCTCCTGCGCGGCGCGAACAGCCGGACCGTCGTCGCCGATGTGAAGAAGAAGGTCGAGGCTCTCAACAAGAGCCTGGCCCCGGCCGGCGTCCGGATTGTCCCCTTCTACGACCGCACCGAGCTGGTGAAGAAGACGATCCGGACCGTCGAGAAGAACCTCTTCGAGGGCGCGGTGCTGGTGGTCGCCGTCCTATTCGCGCTGTTGGGGAACATCCGGGCGGCGCTGATCGTGGCTTCCGCGATCCCGCTCTCGATGCTCTTCGCGCTGACGGGGATGCAGAAGTACGGCATCTCCGGGAATCTGATGAGTCTCGGTGCAATCGACTTCGGGCTGATCGTGGACGGCTCGGTGATCATGGTGGAGAACTGCGTGCGCCGGCTGACAGAGCGGCGGCGCGAGCTAAAGCGCGCGCTGACCCCGGACGAACGGCTGGCGACCGTGCGCGCCGCCGCGTTGGAGGTGCGCCAGGCGACGCAGTTCGGCGAGATGATCATCATCGCTTCCTACCTGCCGATCCTCACGCTCACCGGGTATGAAGGCAAGATGTTCAAGCCGATGGCGCTCACCGTCGTCTTCGCGCTCACCGGCGCGATGATCCTCAGCCTCACGCTGATCCCGGTGCTGTGCGCCCTCTTCCTGCGCGACCGGCCGGTGGAGCGCGAGAATCGCGTCCTGGGATGGGTGCGCCGTCGCTACGTGCCTGCGCTGCGCTGGGCGATAACACATCGCCGGACCACCGTGCTGGAGGCCACCGCACTCTTCCTGGCCGGCGTCTTGCTCTTCCCGTTCCTCGGCTCGGAGTTCGTCCCGAAGCTGGATGAGGGGGCAATCGCCTTCTCGGCCTTCAAGCTGCCCAGCGTGTCGCTCTCCGAGGCCACGCGCCTGGCCACTACCATCGAGAAGGTGCTGATGGAGAAGTTCCCGGATGAGGTGGAGACGGCGGTCACGAAGACCGGGCGCGCCGAGATCGCCACCGATGCCGCCGGTCCGGACCACGGCGACCACTTCATCATACTGAAGCCACGCAGCCAGTGGAAGCGCGCCAAGACCAAGGAGGAACTCGTCAACCTGATGAACGCCGAGCTCTCCAAGGTGCCTGGCATTTCCTATCTCTTCTCGCAGCCGATCGAACTGCGCGTCAACGAGCTAATCTCGGGCGTGCGCTCCGACGTGGCGGTGAAGGTGTTCGGCGAAGAGATCGACATCCTGCGCGAGAAGGCCGAGGAGATCGCGGCGGTGTTGCGCGAGGTGTCCGGCGCGGCGGACACGAAGGTCGAGCAGGTGACCGGCCTGCCGATGCTCCAGATCGAGGTGGACCGCGACGCGATCAGCCGCTATGGGATCAACGTGGACGACGTGCAGGAGGTGGTGGAGACGGCCATTGGCGGCAAGGAAGCCACCGAGGTGATCGAGGGGGACCGCCGCTTCAGCCTGGTCGTGCGCTTCCCCAAGGCAGTGCGCGAGGATCCCGAGGCAATCAAGAACACGCTTGTCACCGCTCCGAACGGACAGCGGATTCCCGTGGCAGAGCTCGCGAGCGTGAAGCTGGTGGAAGGGCCGGCGCAGGTGAGCCGCGAGTGGGGCCAGCGGCGCGTCGTGGTGGAGACCAACGTGCGCGGGCGCGACATCGGCTCCTTCGTTGCCGAGGCGCAACGGAAGATTGACGAGAGGGTGAAGCTGCCGGCCGGGTATCGCGTGGACTGGGGCGGGCAGTTCGAGAATATGCAGCGGGCCCGGGCACGGCTGATGGTCGTTGTGCCGGTCACGCTCTTCCTGATCTTCGTCCTCCTTTTCACCACGTTCCACTCGCTGCGCCAGGCGCTGCTGGTGTTCACCGGCGTGCCCCTCGCCGTGACGGGAGGGGTGTTCGCTCTCTTCGCGCGCGGGATGCCGTTCAGCGTCTCTGCCGGTGTCGGCTTCATCGCGCTCTTCGGCGTGGCGGTGCTGAACGGTCTGGTGATGGTCTCCTACATCAACCAGTTGCGGCAGGATGGGAAGGAGATGGCGGATGCCATCATCGAGGGCGCGGAGGTGCGCCTGCGCCCGGTGCTGATGACGGCGCTGGTGGCCAGCCTGGGCTTCATTCCAATGGCGCTCGCCACCGGCACCGGCGCGGAGGTGCAGAAACCGCTCGCGACCGTGGTGATCGGCGGGCTGGTGACATCGACGTTGCTCACCCTCTTCGTGCTGCCCACGCTCTACGCCTGGTTCGAGGGCAAGATCGTGCCGGCAGTCCCCAAGGGGAATGCTCGCCATCGCGAGGTGGACCCCACCCCACACGCCGGCAGTCTCAGATGAGCACCACCCTCCCATCGCACGAACCGCTCGCCCAGCTCAGGCGGGGTCACGGAGACGCACTCAACGAGGCTTACGACTGCGAAGGGCGTCCATGAGCCATATACTCACTGCCCTGATTGCCAACCGCGCACCATCCGGCACTGGGCGGGCGTTTACGGTGACGGATGATGGATCACCCGGTCACGTGCCCTGCGACGAAGGTCGGTGATCCCCGCCAGGGCGTCCTGGCCTGATGCCAGGCTGTGGCGGGCCAGGCAACAACCCACCCCGGTACCCGTTCGCCCCAAGCCTCCCCCAACAAAGGAACGTTCATGATTCTTTATGGTGATGGGCCGCCTCTTTCGTGAGAGCATCACTCCCGTGCCCCCACCATCGGGGTGACCAGCGTGCGCCAAGACTCACGCGAGGTAATTGAAACAGTGCCGCGCCCTGAAACGTATAATAGGTAGAGCTTGCTCTTCAAACAAGCACTAGACGAGCACCTTCGCCCTGGGGGCGCCGCAGTGAACCCAAGGCTACGGTGACAGGATGGCACGAAGAATTGGAAAAGTAACCAGCAGTTCATAGCCATTACACTCATCGCGATCATACAAGGAGTCTGTGTGAGGAAGTAGGGCTCCGAGACCGGTGTCTTATTCGTCTATAGCGAACGCTTTTGGGCGTCCTTCGTAGTTCTGCGGGGCGGAAGAGCGGCTCGGGGCCCTTGTTGTTCCTGATTTAAGGAGGGGAGACCCGCCATCACACTAAGACCAACAAGCGAACGACAGCAATCGGACGGAACGCGTAGCCGGATGGATTTGTGTCGAAAAGGCGTTGGCGTTGCATGTCGGGCCGTTACGGGGGGATGGGCCTGCATGGCAATCCCGCGCATCATCCGCAGCGAAGCGACGGTCGAAGCGGTTCGGTTCCTGGCAGAGGAGGTGTTCACGGAAGCAGCTTTCATGTTATCGGGGTCTCGGTTTACCAGCTGGGTCTTGGCTCCGGGCGCTCTCATGCTCCTGCGGCTGGTTAGTGACGCTCACAGTGGAAGGATGAGTTGAGTACAGGAACAAGCTCGCTCGCTTCGTCAGGTTGCGGACCAGATCATGATGGCGCTATTCGCTGATCTGGGTGAGACCAATATCTTCGGGGTCACCCCTGCCGATCTCATTCGGGGCACGGCGGAGGCGCTCTTCCTGACACCCGAGATGGGCGGTATGGGTGAAACGGAGACGCTGCTCCTGGAGGATCTTGCAAAGGAACTGCTCGACACCGCCGACAGCCTCTGTAACCCGGAGAGCATGGCGACGGTGATATGGGTTACGCGCTACCTCAGGAGGTTAGCACGTGCCTACGACGACACGAATCGCATCGTCAGGATCGAAGCACATGACTGAATAAGGGCGGTTACATGTAACAAGCCGGGGTCTGGAGATCGCTCTCTCCAGACCCCGGTCGCCTGTGGTCTGCGAGCATCCGCCTGGGTAGGCGATTGGCAGGTAAGTTCAAGACGGAGGCGGCGCGAAAACCAGCGGCTGCGAGGCCATCATTATGGAAGGACAATCGTTGAGATAGCGCCGCGATGGCGTCATCCCCATACGCTCAAGGCGGAGCTAATTCGTCGCCGTATCTTCCGTGTCCAGGAAGGAGCCCGGCTGGAGATCCTCTCCTGCATCGATACCTGGTACAACCGGTAGCGGCTGCATTCAGCCCTCGGCCATATGACGTTCCATGAGTATGAGAGCCTGGCCAGTGCCCCACAGCAGACTGCCGACGAAATCGGGGCAGGATCACTCACGGATTATCGGGGTAGCTCTCCAGGGTAAGCTGGCGCGCCTTGCCGAAGTGCTGGTCCTCATCATACTCGATGACGAGATTCAACGCCTCGACATGGAAATCGACGGTAAGGCGACGCCCTGGCTGGATGAAGCCATCATGCCCGCGATAGTCACGCAGTACCGTAGAAGGCGAGTATAGAGAGGGTCGAGCTCCTCCGGGCGAGGCACGCGTAGCCACTCGAACGCCCCCTCGGAAACCACGGTGCCGAAACGCTTCTGCAGCAGGCGCTGGAGTGCGTTCTTCTGGGTAACCTTATCGAGGCGGCGTTCCGCTCTTGGTGGTCCGGGATGCCGATGCTCTCCCCTGCCGGATGACGAAGGGGAGGTATCGCTACCCGTTACCACCATAAAGCCCAGGCGCCGGAAGAAGCACGCCGTCTCTTGGCCTCCCGAAAATGCTTCCTGGCTGAGTCTCTCCCCGAAGCACACCTCGTAGGCGATCCCGCGAATGGCCTTTGCCGGATACTCTTTCCCCTCGTGGATGATAGACGTATGCCTGGCCTTCGTGTATCGCTCAGGATGCTCGTCGTGCCGGCGAATCGCTTCCATGACGTGGGCGGCGGTAATCTCTTGGCATCAGTGACTACCTCTCTACCCCTGTCCACCCCTGGCGCATCACCCATCCGGCTGCTGCGGCCCCGTCGCGATGGCCGTCGGCGAGCCACCGCAGCGCCGCCAGTGCTGCCCCACGGGCCCGGCGCGGTTCCTCCGCCGTCGCGGATCATGCCGCCGGGGCGCTCACTCGCGGTCGTTGGCCAGGGCGACCTCCAACAGGGCCCGGATGACCTCCCCGTCCCGCCCGTCAGCCACATCCCACGCTGTCCTGCCCTCATCATCCCGGATGCGCGGGTTGGCCCCGCACGCGAGGAGCGCCATCACGACTACCGGGTCGCTCGTAGAGGCCGCCAAGTGTAGCGGCGTCTGCCCCCTCCGATCCCGCACGTTCACACGCGCTCCCAGCTGCACCAGGTAGCGGACGGTCTCGGCCCTGAATGCGGGGCTGAATCTTGCCGCGTAGTGGAGGGGCGTCATGCCTGCGTCGTCCGCCATATCGAGCGGGAGCCCTGCGTCCACTAGCACCTGGATACACTCCTCGTATCCCCAGAACGCGGCGGCGTGCAGCATCGTCATGCCTTCCCTGGACTCGACCCAGATATCTGCCCCATAATCGATCAGCACACGCATCACCTCCGCGTGGCCCTTTACGATGGCCTCAAGCAGCGGGGTTTGTCCCGGATCCGGCTGGTCGTCAACGACGGCGCCATATTCCAGGAGCAAGCGCGCGACCTCCGCCTGGCCGCTGGCAGCAGCGACGTGCAGGAGTGTCCGGCGGCGAGCGTTGCGGTGGTTGGGGTCCAGGCCGGCGTTCAAAGCCACGCGCAACCGCGAAACAGTGCCGTTGCGCACCCAACGGTAGAGAGTCTGTCGCTCCACCATCATCCGTCATCCTCCTCGAAAAGGGGTTCCCTTCCCCGGCCGTGCTCTCCTGGGTTGAGTTTGGGATCCTGCAGTTCGTGGTGTCCTGGCTCGTGCCCAGGCACCGATCATGCCAGCACAGATGGGCACCTCCGGGGAAGCCGTTTGCGATCTCCACCCGGGTTCAGCTCCGTAGCACCGGTGGAGCCCGCGGACAGCTTGGGGAGCCGGCATGGGGGACTGCCGGCACTCCGGCCTGAAGCACGACGGGCAGCCAGCCGCTGGCTAGCAGAGTGAAAAGCCCCAGGAACAGCATCATTCCTGGGGCCTTCTTGGTGGGCGGTGAGAGACTCGAACTCCCGACCTGCTGGGTGTAAACCAGCCGCTCTAACCAACTGAGCCAACCGCCCGCATCTATGGTAGCGGCAGGATGCCGCCCACACCCTCATTATACTGTGCCTGGCCGTATGAAGTCAATGCGATCCTCCATCGAGTTCGACAGGCGCGGGAAGGCATGCCAACCCGCGGTTGGCATGCCTGGACCCTGCGAGCTCTCTCAAGAGAGTATCACACCATCGAGACGCCTAAATGTTCAGCTGATCCTCCAGCTCTGCCGCGGATAGCAGATCGCTATCCGGACCCATCGCGTTACGGGCAAAACGCCCTTCCTGACACGCCACTGTGAACCACACCGCCGCGGCGGCGAGAGCCAACGTCGCAGCGGCAAAGACCCGCCAAGATGGCAAGCCGGCAGCGCCGGTCGCTACGAGCGGCCCTCCGGGCGCCAACTCATCCGGCGATTGCAGTACGCCTGCTTCAGCGTTCATGACCCGCTCCATTCCTGCCGACACAACACACACCCACCGGCGGTCGCGGTCCGGCCGCCAACCGTCGTCATTCCTGTAGACAACAGGATACACGCTTTTGTTACGCCCTCGCCCGAGAGGGCTCCAGTGGCACGCCAATTCCGGGAGCACGCAACGGGTTGCTTCCGCCACATCCGGCAGGAAAGCGGGCCAGCACGTCGAAGGCTCTGTTCTGGGATGGTCGATGAACCCGCTCTCATCCCATGGTCCCATCGGACAGCAGCCGTCCTGGCTTCCCTTCATCGCCGGGTCACTCGTGTCATCGCAGGGTGAGAGGATCTTCATTCGTGCATTCTGACGTCTCCAATCGTGGTCTGTCGTGCCTGAGAGATTCGGGCGTCTCCCCTCTGCTGCCGACGGGAGGCATCTTCACCGGATGAAAACGAGCCAGGCGGCACGTAGGTGCACTGCGTCCGCTCGATCATCCTATGGGCTCGCGCTTCCGGGCGCGCCGGCTCGCTGCGGCGTCCCTCTGCTGGGGCAGGCATCCACGCCGGCCCAGGACTGATTGAGGAGTTTATATGGCGACTTCCTTCATTGACGATCACTTCGCGCGGCTCCGCGACTCGCAGCCGCGCGCGCTTTCCTATTGCCACGCACATCCAGAAAACCTCTCATCGTGGCAGAATAAGGTACGCACGCTGGTTCGAGAGCGCCTGGGAATCCCGAAAATGCATTCGGCACCACGTCTCCTGGACGCGCGCATCGAATCGAGCGAAGAGGTAGATGGCTACATTCGTGAGCGGCTTCTCCTCCGCACGGAACCGGATCTGGAGGTTCCCGCTTTCCTCCTGCGCCCCCTTGGGCAATCTGGAAAGGTGCCCGCAGTGCTGGCCCTTCATGGGCACGGGCCCGGCAAGATCATCCCCGCCGGCTTACCCCAGGATGAGAACGACCGCCGCCTCATCGCGGAAGGGGAGCGTGATTACGCGGTCCAGGCCGTCCGCCAGGGATATATCGCCCTTGCCCCCGACCTGCGCGGCTTCGGCGAGCTGCGGTTGAAAGAGGATATCGAGAAGAATGCAGGCTGCTCCTGCCAGCGCCTTTCCCTACTCGCGATGCAGATCGGGCGCAACCTCCTCGGGATGCGCGTGTGGGACCTGATGGCCGCCGTCGATTACCTGCAGCAGCGCCCCGATGTCGACAGCAACCGCATCGCCGCGACGGGCAATTCGGGCGGCGGCACGGCAACCCTCTTCCTCGCCGCCATGGATACGCGGATTGCAGCTGCGATCCCAAGCTGCTACTTCTGCACCTGGGCCGCCTCCATCCAGGCGGTGCCGCACTGCGCCTGCAACTTTGTGCCCGGCCTCTCGAACCTGATCGAGATGTACGACCTGGCCGGCCTGGTTGCGCCCCGTCCGATGCTGATCGTTGCCGGGCGCGAAGACCCGATCTTCCCCATCGAAGGCGTGGAAGAGGCCTATTCACGGCTTCGTGAGATCTACACCGCCGCCGGGTGCCCTGACCGCCTGGAGCTTTTCGTGGGCGATGGCGGACACCGCTACTACTCCGCCCGCGTCTGGCCCTGGCTCCAGGAGCAATTCGGCCGGCCCTAAGGAGCAAGCATCATGTCTCAACCAATCATCCTATGGCCCGGTGGCGCGCCGGGCGCCAAGGGCGAAGCCCCAGAGGATATCCCAACGCTCACGCCCTTCCTGCCCGACCCGAAAGACGCGACAGGCGCCGCCATCGTTGTCTGCCCGGGTGGCGGCTACCAGCATCTGGCGCCGCACGAGGCTGATCCCATCGCTGAGTGGCTGAACCGTGAGGGGATCGCGGGCTTTGTGCTGAAGTACCGGCTGGCTCCGCGCTACGCGCATCCCTGCATGCTCCAGGATGCCGCGCGCGCCATCCGCACCGTGCGCGCCCGCGCCGGCGAATGGGGGCTGGACCCGAACCGCATCGGCATCCTCGGCTTCTCTGCCGGAGGCCACCTTGCCTCAACCGCCGGCACACACTTTGATCCTGGGGATCCCTCTGCCGAGGATCCGATCGAGCGCGTCAGCTCTCGGCCCGATCTGATGGTGCTGGTCTACCCGGTGATCTCCTTCAGCGAGTTCGCGCACGTGGGCTCGCGCAAGAACCTGATCGGCGAAGACGCGCCATCGGATCTGGTGGAGCTGCTCTCCAACGAGCGGCAGGTGACGGCTGAGACTCCTCCGGCGTTTCTGATCCACACCCTGGCAGACACCGGAGTGCCCTGGGAAAACAGTGATCTTTTCGCGCATGCGTTGCGCAAGGCGGGAGTGCCCTTCGAGATGCACATCTTCGAGCAGGGCCCGCACGGCTTCGGCCTGGGCAAGAACGACCCCGCTCTCTCCCAGTGGCCGGCCCTTTGCGCCCATTGGCTGCGCCGGCACGAGTTCGCACGATAGCCGCGAAACACTCCGGCTTGGAGGCGGGCTCGCACCAAACGCGGCCCGCCTCCAATCATTTGTGGCCACTCCGAGGGCCTCGCGCACCTGCCGGCCTTCACTTCCCGCTCCTGGCGCAGCCCAGAAGCGGGCGTAGACGCCACTCCAAAGGCCTGGCAGCCTTCACTCCCCCCTGCCTCATCGGGGAATTGGCAGTAGCAGGCTCGCCCCACATCCATCTCTCGCCGCGCCAGCCTGGCGGGCACGCCACAAATAGCAAAAGGGAGACGCCATCGCGTCTCCCTCTTCATCTGGCTCCCCGGGGAGGACTCGAACCTCCAACCCTTCGGTTAACAGCCGAGCGCTCTGCCATTGAGCTACCGAGGATTATTGCCGGTTCCCGGCCCTCAAGCACTCATATTCTACACCAAACTGGAATTCTTGTCAATACTTGGAGGTGCTCTTCTGGGATTCCGACATAAGGAGAAGGCCGCGCGCACGCGCGGAGCTCGAAGCTCCGCGCTGCTTTCCGGCAAAGTCCCTTCGGGGCTTCTCCTCCCAGCCACCGCCGTTTTGAGACATCTGGGAGTATCCCCAACCCAGCCCGGCAGGGCTTCGCTCGCAAGCAGCGCGGTGATCTATCGCCGCGCGCCGGGTTGCGCGCTACCTCCGAGGCTTCGGATTCCTTATATCGGAATCTCAGGGTGCTCTTTGGCTGGTCCGGGCTTTGGACAGGAAGACACTGCGCCATAGCTTTGATATAGCCACAGGCTAGGCTGCCATCCATATGGTAAGCGCCTGGGCGACGGAAAGCGGGCTTGCCTTGGGGCAGATCAAGGTGGACGGCAAGAGCAACGGGATCACGGCGTTGCCCGGGCTGCTCAAGCTGCTGGAACTGGCGAATTGCGTGGTGACCGCACCATCGGTGAGAAGGTGACCAGCGAGATGCGCCACTTCATCAGCAGCCTTGAGGGAGGCGCGGCGAAGTTGATACGGCCCATTCGGTCGCACTGGTGCATCGAGAACAGCTTGCACTGGGGGCTGGATGTAAGCATGGGAGAGGATGCCTGCCGAATCTGGCAGGATCATGCTCCGGCGAACATGGCCACGCTACGGCGGGTTGCTCTCACCCTACCCAAGCAGGAGCGCACCAATAAACGGGGTATCAAGGCCCGTAGCAAGAAGGCCGGCCTGGATGGCAACTACCTGCTGAAGGTGTTGGTCGGATAGCCATCAATAAGATGCTCTCGCCCTGCGAGCGCAGTCTCGGCTTCGCGGCAGGGACGGCGCGAGGCGCAGGCCGCACCGGAAAGGCGCCCGCATACCGGGGCAAGAGCCCGGTAGGATCCCCCAGCCGTGGCCCCGGCTAAGTAAATGGCCGCTTGTCCTGGCCGTGGGCCAGGGGGCGCGGGAGGGCGCTCTCGCCCATCAGGTAGCGGTCGACCCCGTGGGCGCAGTGGCGGCCTTCGGCGATGGCCCAGACGATCAGGCTTTGCCCGCGCGCCATGTCGCCGGCGGTGAAGACGCCTTCTACGTTGGTCTGCCGGTACTCGTCCGACTTCACGTTGCCGCGCTCGTCGAACTCGACGCCGAGCTGCTCCATCACGGCGCCCTTCTCAGGGCCGAGGAAGCCCATCGCCAGCAGCACCAGGTCGGCTTCCCAGATCTCCTCGGTACCAGGGATCTCCACGAACGTCGGCCGGCCGGCCTGCATCTGCATCTCGACGCGCACTGTGCGTAGGGCGCAGACGTTCCCCTCTGCGTCGCCCAGGAACTCCTGGGTGCTGATCTGGTACTCGCGGATGCCGCCTTCCTCGTGCGCCGAGGAGACGCGGAAGATGTTGCTCCACTGCGGCCAGGGGTTCTGCGGCGCGCGCGTCTCCGGCGGCTTCGGCACGATCTCGAACTGGGCGACGCTCTCGCACTGCTGGCGCAACGCCGTGCCGAGGCAGTCGGCCCCGGTGTCGCCGCCGCCGATGATGACCACCTTGCGGCCTCTGGCGGAGAGGAGAGCGACCGGCTGGCCGTCGCCTTCATAGGGGGGCACCGGCTTCACCAGAATGTCGCCCGCTTCATTGACAACATCGCCAATGGCAAAGCGGTTGGCCATCGGGAGGAAGTGCATCGCCTGGTAGATGCCCTTGAGCTGACGGCCGGGGATGTTCAGGTCGCGTGCGTGCGTCGCTCCGCCGGCGAGGACGATGGCATCGTACTCTCGGCGTAGCGCGGCGGCGTCGCACTCCACGCCCACGTTCACGCCGGGCCGGAACTCGACGCCCTCGGCCTCCAGTTGCGCCAACCGGCGGTCCAGAACGTGCTTCTCCAGCTTGAACTGGGGGATGCCATAGCGCAACAGGCCGCCGATGCGGTCGGCGCGCTCGAAGAGTGTCACCTGGTGGCCGGCGCGGCGGAGCTGCTGGGCGCACGCCAGGCCGGCAGGGCCGGAGCCGATGATGGCAACGCGCTTGCCCGTCTCGATGGCTGGCGGCTGGGGCCGAACCCAGCCCTCTTGCCAGGCACGTTCGATGATGGCATGCTCGATGTACTTGATGGTCACCGGGTCGGCGGTAGCGCCGAGGACGCACGAGGCCTCGCACGGCGCCGGGCAGAGCCGGCCGGTGAACTCCGGGAAGTTGTTGGTAGCGTGGAGACGCTCGATCGCCTCATCCCACCGGTTCCGGTAGACCAGGTCGTTGAAGTCCGGCATCACGTTGCCGAGGGGGCACCCCTGGTGGCAGAAGGGGATGCCGCAGTCCATGCAGCGTGCCGCCTGCTTCTGCAGCGCGTCCGTGGGGAGCGGCTGCTCGACCTCGCGCCAATCCCGCACGCGCTCCTCGACAGGGCGGCGCGGCGCCTTCATTCGCGGTATCTCAAGGAATCCGGTTGGCTTGCCCATCTGTCTGCTCTCCTCGATTTCCTGCCACGGTCGGGCATGATATACCCTGCCGCTTCAGGCGACAACGGGAGAGGCCGGACTGACAGCCGACGCGCCCGCCAGCGCTTCGCTTGCCTGCTCCCGCTTCCGCTCTTCGATCACCTTGCGGTAGTCGCGAGGGTAGACCTTGACGAACCGGCCCTGCAGCGCCTCCCACTGCGCCAGGACGCGGGCAGCCACGGGGCTGCCGGTCTCCCGTGCGTGCTCCTCGACGAGCGCACGTACCATCGCCTGATCTTCCAGGTCTGTGAGGGGCTCAATGTCCACCATCTCCTGGTTGCAGCGCAGGGCAAAGTCGCCCGCCTCATCGAGGACGAAGGCGAGGCCGCCGCTCATGCCCGCCGCGAAGTTGCGCCCCGTGGGGCCGAGGATGACGGCGACGCCACCCGTCATGTACTCGCAGCCGTGGTCGCCGCACCCCTCGACGACGGCGTAGGCACCCGAGTTGCGCACGCAGAAGCGCTCGCCCGCCAGGCCCTGGAAGAAGGCACGGCCTCGCGTCGCCCCGTAGAGAGCCGCGTTGCCCACGAGAACCTGCTCCTCGGCGGCGAAGGAGGACTCCCGCGGGGGAAAGACGACGATCTTGCCGCCGGAGAGGCCCTTCCCCACGTAGTCGTTGGCGTCCCCCTCCAGCGTGAGCGAGATGCCGCGCGGCACGAACGCCCCGAAGCTCTGCCCGGCCGACCCCGTCAGGTGGATCCGAATGCTCTCCTCCGGCAGGCCCTCGCTCCCGAACTTGCGCGTGATCTCACTCCCGAGGATGGCCCCGACCGTCCGATGGACGTTCCGAATGGGCAGCTTCAGCTCGGCGCGAGGGATCTCTATGCCGGCAAGGGAGGGCACTGCTTCGCCCTTCACATCGCGCTGCACCGGCGGGCACCAGCGGATATGCACCGGGAGGTCGAGGATCCGCTGGATCTTGGGATCGGCCAGGATCTCGCTGTCCAGCGACTCTCCGATCGCGTGCTCCTGCGCCTTCACCCGGCGCGTGGCGACCGCGGGGCCCACCTCCGGCCGGTAGAGGATCTTGCTGAAGTCCAGGCCCCTCGCCTTATAGTGCTCGATGGCCTTGCGCATGTCGAGGAGGTCGCTGCGCCCGACCATCTCCGCGACGGTGTGGAAGCCGAGCTGCGCCATGATCTCGCGCAGCTCCTCAGCGATGAACTGGAAGAAGGTGACCACGTACTCCGGCTTGCCCTGGAAGCGCTTGCGCAGCTCTGGGTTCTGCGTCGCGATGCCCATAGGGCAGGTGTCCATGTGACAGACGCGCATCAGGACGCACCCCATCACCACCAGGGGCGCCGTGGCGAACCCGAACTCCTCGGCGCCGAGGAGCGCCGCAATGGCGACGTCGCGGCCGGTGCGGAGCTGGCCGTCCGTCTGGACGATGATGCGGTCGCGCAGGTTGTTCAGCACCAGCGTCTGTTGCGTCTCCGCCAGACCCAGCTCCCAGGGAACGCCCGCGTGCTTGATCGAGGTGAGCGGGCTGGCGCCCGTGCCCCCGTCATGCCCGCTGATGAGGACCACGTCGCTGTGGGCCTTGGCGACGCCCGCGGCCACGGTGCCCACGCCCACCTCGGAAACGAGCTTCACACTAATGCGTGCCCTCGGGTTCGCGCACTTCAAGTCGTAGATGAGCTGCGCCAGGTCCTCAATGGAGTAGATGTCATGATGGGGCGGTGGGCTGATCAGAACCACGCCCGGCGTCGTGTGGCGCACCTTGGCAATCCAGGGGTAGACCTTATACGCTGGCAGCTCGCCCCCTTCGCCCGGCTTGGCGCCCTGGGCTATCTTGATCTGCAGCTCGTCGGCGCTCACCAGGTACTCGCTGGTCACCCCGAAGCGGCCCGAGGCCACCTGCTTGATGCGGCTGCGCCTGCTGTCGCCGTTCTCGTCCGGGAAGAAGCGGTCCGGGTCTTCACCGCCCTCGCCGGTGTTGCTCCACCCACCCAGGCGGTTCATGGCAATAGCAAGCGTCTCGTGCGCCTCTTTGCTGATGGAGCCGTAGGACATGGCCCCGGTGCAGAATCGCCGGACGATCGACTCGACCGGCTCTACCTCGTCGATGGGGATGGGCGTTCGCTCGTGAAAGCGGAACTCCATGAGGCCGCGAAGCGTGCAGAGGCGCTCGCTCTGATCGTTCACCCGGCGGCTGTAGGATCGGAAGAGCTCGTAGTCGCGCGTGCGCGTCGCTTGCTGGAGGCGGAACACCGTCTCCGGGTTGAAGAGGTGGAACTCGCCCTCTCGCCGCCACTGGTATTGCCCGCCCCACGCCAGGCGCGGCGGGCTCACCTCGCGCTCCGGATAGGCGCGCCGGTGGTGCGCGAGCACCTCCTCGGTCACCTCGCGGATGCCAATGCCGCCGATACGGGACGCGGTCTTGGCGAAGTACCTGTCAATTAGCTCCTGGCTCAAGCCGATGGCCTCGAAGATCTGCGCGCCGCGGTAGCTCGCCACGGTGCTGATGCCCATCTTGGCCATGACCTTGACGATGCCCTTGCACACCGCCTTGATGTAGTTCTTGATGGCCTGCGCGGCATCCACCCCCTCCAGGAGGCCTTTCCGGACCATGTCCTCCAGGCTTTCGAAGGCGACGTAGGGGTTGATGGCCCCGGCGCCGTAGCCGAGGAGCAGGCAGAAGTGATGCACCTCGCGGCAGTCGCCGCTCTCGACCACCAGGCCCACCTGGGTGCGCAGGCCCTCGCGCACCAGGTGGTGATGCAGGCCGGAGCACGCCAGGAGCGATGGGATCGGCGCGTGAGACGCACTGACCCCGCGGTCGGAGAGGATCAGGATGTTCGCGCCCTCGGCCACCGCCTTGCTCGCCGCCTGGTACATCCGTTCCATGGCGCGCTCCAGGCCCGCGGCGCCCTCCAGCGCCGGGAAGAGCATCGGCAGGATGGCGGCCTTGAACCCCCGCTAGCCGTCGAGCTGCTTCAGCTTCGCCAGCTCCTCGTTGGTGAGGATGGGGGTCTCCAGAACAATGCGCTGCGCTGCCTCCGGCTCCGGCTCCAGCAGGTTGTCGCGCCGGCCCAGGTTGGAGCGGAGCGACGTGATCAACTCCTCCCGGATGCAGTCGAGTGGCGGGTTCGTAACCTGGGCGAATAGCTGCTTGAAGTAGTTGTAAAGGATCTGGGGCTGGTCCGAGAGGATGGCCAGCGGCGTATCCGTGCCCATCGACCCCAGCGCCCACATCCCATCCCTGGCCATTGGGCCGAGGATGTACTTCTGGTCCTCCAGGGTATAGCCGAAGGCCTGCTGGCGTCGCAGGAGCGTCTCTGGGTCGGGCGCCGGCACCTCGGGCGCTTCGGGGAGGTCCTCCAGGCGGACACGGTACTTCGCCAGCCACTCGCCGTAGGGCTGGGCCGTGGCCAGGGTATGCTTCAGCTCCTCGTCCCCGACGATGCGCCCTTGCTCCATGTCGACCAGGAACATACGCCCCGGCTCTAGCCGGCCCTTGTGTGCCACGTTCTCGGGGGCGATATCGAGCACACCCACCTCGGAGGCCATGATCACCCGGTCGTCCTTCGTCACCCAGTAGCGCGAGGGGCGCAGGCCGTTGCGGTCGAGGGTGGCGCCGATCGTCTTGCCGTCGGTGAAGGCGATGGACGCGGGGCCGTCCCACGGCTCGATGAGGCAGGCGTGGTAGGCGTAGAAGTCCTTCTTCTCCTGCGACATCGTCTGGTGCTTCTCCCACGCCTCGGGGATCAGCATCATCATCGCGTGCGCCGGACTGCGCCCCGCCTTGACCAGCAGCTCCACCACGTTGTCGAGCGTCGCGGTATCGCTCAGGCCCTCACGGGTGATCGGGATGAGCTTCTCCAGGTCGCCGGGCTCGAAGAGGGTGGACTCCAGGAGCACCTCGCGGGCACGCATCCAGTTGATGTTCCCGCGCAGGGTGTTGATTTCGCCGTTGTGCGCGATCATCCGGTAGGGGTGCGCCAGCCGCCAGTTCGGGAAGGTGTTGGTGCTGAAACGCGAGTGGAACATGCAGAACGCGCTCTGCAGGGCCTCGTCACGCAGGTCCGGGAAGTAGAGTGCGAGCTGTTCTGCCGTCAGCATCCCCTTGTAGACGAGCGTGTAGCAGGAGAGGCTGGGGAAGTAAACGTGCTCGGCATCGGGGATGCCACTGCTCTCCACGGCGAACTCGTGCCGCTTGCGGATGACGTAGAGCTTCCGCTCGAAGGCGTCGGGGTCCTGGATCTTCGGCCCCCAGCCAACGAACGCCTGCTCCATGCGCGGCTCGGCTGAGAGCGCACTGGCGCCGAGCATGCGGTTATCGACCGGCACCGGGCGCCACCCGAGGAAGCGCTGGCCCTCCTCGGCGACGATGCGCTCGAAGAGGCGCTTCGCGATAGCCGCCTGGCTCGGATCGCGCGGCAGGAAGAGCGTACCAACGCCGTATTCGCCCCGGCCGGGCAAGGCGATGTCCAGCCGGGCGCACTGCTCCAAGAGAAACTCGTGGGGCACCTGGATGAGCACGCCGGCGCCGTCGCCCGTGTTCACCTCCGCGCCGCTCGCACCGCGGTGGTTCAGGTTGTTCAGTGCGGCGAGGCCATCGCGGACAATCTGATGCGAGCGTTTGCCCTTGAGATGCACCAGGAAGCCGACGCCACACGCGTCGTGCTCGTACCGCGGATCGTAAAGGCCTTGCGGATGGGGTACATCGCTCTGCATCTCTAGAACCTCTCGCTTCCGCCCGCTCGGCGCGGGCACTCTCCGGATGGCCGCTCTCCCAGGGTATCCTGACGGCAATTGTTTCCTACTTCGGTGGCGGCTCTCGCTGGCGCCAGAAGCGCAAGACGCGGGCCGCACCGCCACCAGGGTGCCGCCCGGGGGAGCCGCCGCCTGCCGGCGCTCCTTTGCCGGCCACTTCCGACCAGGGGCGTCGCTATCCCACCCCGAAGGGCCTCCTGTGGCTCCCGCTGTCGATCCGACCTGGCGCAGCAGCTTCCTTTCGCCAGTGTCGGTAGTGGGCAACCGGTTGCCGCCATCCTCCTCTTTGCTCCCTATGATACCACGCGCTCCCGGTGGTGTCAACAGGAAATGTTGTTGTGCTGGGATTCGGACATAAGGAGAGGGCCGCCCGCACGCGCGGCGCTCGAAGCTCCGCGCTGCTTTCCGGCAAAGCCCCTTCGGGGCTCCGCATCCCAGCCCGCACCGTTGCGCTTGCGCCGCGAATGTAGCCCGGCCCAGCCCGGCAGGGCTTCGCTCGCAAGCAGCGCGGGGATTGCTCCCCGCGCGCCGGGTTGCGCGCTGCCTCCGTGGCTTCGGATTCCTTATGTCGGAATCCCAGGTTGTTGTGTTGTTGCTCAGGGAAAATGTTACCCCGTACGGTGAGCCGTAGAGTAGAGTATGGAGTGTGTTCTTTTGAACAGAGACAGCAAAACCGGGTTGAGGTAATCACCCGGTCTCTACCATGGAAAAGAGCGACTTTGCTATCGCACGATGCCGCTTGGACAGCGCGCGATAGCGAAGTCGCAACCATCTGCCGCGCAAGCCAAACCTGCGGTGTCCAACCCAAAGGCCAGGGCGCGGCAGATGTCCTATCTGCATTCATGCGTATGAGCTCGGGAGAGTGCCATCCCCTGGCGCCACTCCATTGTGTGTTAGTGACATTTTCGCTAAGCAAACTACTGACATTTTCCCTGAGCAAGAACATATGATGAAAGTCATATTCTTCACCTCGCGTGTGTGATACTATGGGGTCACACACGCGAGAGGGAGGGGAAAATGGCAGTTCGCAAGATTGTGAAGATCGACGAGGAGCTATGCAACGGCTGCGGGCTGTGCGTGCCATCTTGCGCCGAGGGCGCGATCCAGGTCATCGATGGCAAGGCGCGCCTGGTGAAGGATGAGTATTGCGATGGCCTGGGCGCCTGCCTGGGCGAGTGCCCCCAGGGAGCTATCGAGATCATCGAGCGCGAGGCGCCAGAGTTCGACGAGGCTGCCGCCATGGCGCATGTGTCCCGGATGCGCGGGCCGGGAGCCGGCCATGCCGCGCCTGACCATCACGTGAACGCGGCGCACACCCCGGCTGCGCCAGCGGCCCGCCGTGCAGCCACCGGCTCGTGCCCCGGCGCGGCGATGCGCCAGTTTGCGCCACGCCCGTCGGCAGGCCAGCCAACGCCAGGCACACCCAGCGCCCTGCGTCAGTGGCCGGTGCAACTCCACCTCGTCTGGCCGGAGGCGCCGTACTTCCGGGACGCCGACCTGCTCCTCGCCGCGGACTGCTCCGCATTCGCGTGCGGCGACTTCCACGCGCGCTTTCTGGATGGCCGGGCTCTGGCAATCGCCTGCCCCAAGCTAGACGATCCCGACGGCTACGTCGAGAAGCTGGCAGCGATGATCGCCCACGCCGGCCTGCGCAGCATCACCATCGTCATGATGGAGGTGCCTTGCTGCCACGGCCCG
Organism: Armatimonadota bacterium; assembly: GCA_012512265.1. Classification (GTDB taxonomy): domain Bacteria; phylum Armatimonadota; class JAAZEB01; order JAAZEB01; family JAAZEB01; genus DUUU01. The sequence continues at coordinate 35,454 of JAAZEM010000203.1, forward strand.
GATCGCCTTGTCCAACTGGCGATGCAGAAAGCCAACCGCCAAGTGCCCGTCCGACGCGTCATCGTAAGCATCGAAGGCGAGATTGTGTATGATGAGGGAGAGGCTGTGCGGGTGGAAACGGAGTGACCGTGACCGCTTGACGGCATCGGGCGCAGAGTGCGGCCAACGCCTGGACGCATCGCCACCGCACTTTGCGCCCTCCCGCGCGGCCTCGTTTCCGTACCCCCCGCGAGGGGTATGGCTCCGCGGGAGAGGCCAATGCAGAGCTTTCATACCGCGGATGAAGCCGAGATCAGGGCGGGGGCAACGACAGATATCTACTTCCGGCACACGGAGGAGGTCCTGCGCCAACGCGGGTTGTTGGAGCGGCGCGCCCATGCCGAGGTGACCACGGGCGGCCTACCGGAGAACTGGCCGTGGGGGGTTCTGTGCGGCCTTGACGAGGCGCTGAGCCTGCTGGAGGGGCGTGAGGTAGACATCGACGCGCTGCCGGAGGGAACGCTTTTCCCGGCGCGCGACCGGCGTGGCCGGCGTATCCCGGTGCTCACCCTCGAGGGGCCGTACGGGGCCTATTGCATTTACGAAACGCCCCTTCTTGGCTTCCTTTGCCAGGCCACCGGGGTCGCGACGCGCGCCGCCCGGATCCGCCTGGCAGCGGGCGACGCCTCCGTCCTCTCCTTTGGCGCCCGGCGAATGCACCCCGCCATCGCTCCCATGATCGACCGTGCCGCCTGGGTGGGCGGTTGCGACGGCATCTCCTGCATCTTGAGTGCGGAGCGCCTGGGAATCACGCCCACCGGCACCATGCCTCATGCGCTGATGATCCTCTTCGAGGATCAGGCGGAGGCGTGGCGCGCGTTCGATGAGACGATGCCGCCCGAGGTGCCACGCATCGCTCTGGTCGATACTTACTGGGACGAGAAAGCCGAGGCGATCATCGCCGCTGAAACGCTGGGGGAAGCCCTCTACGGGGTGCGCCTGGATACCCCTGGCTCGCGCCGAGGCAACTTCGTCGATATTGTACGCGAGGTGCGCTGGGAGCTGGATCTGCGCGGCTTCAACCACGTGCGGATCTTCGTCTCCGGATCGCTGGACGAGAAGGTTATCCCAGCCCTTGCCGCGGCCGGCGCGGTCGGCTTTGGCGTGGGCACTCACCTGAGCAACGCGCCTACGGTTGATTTCGCGCTAGACATTGTCTCGTTGGAGGGTGCGCCCGTCGCGAAGCGCGGGAAGCTCTCGGGGCGCAAGCAAGTGTATCACTGTTCCGGTTGCGGCGAATGGGAGGTTGACCTCCGGGAGATGCCACCGCCGGCTTGCCCCGGATGCGACACGCCGATGCGCCCCATGCTGCGGCGGTGGCTGGATGGCGGCCGGCGCACCGCGCCAACCCCGAGCCCGACGGAGATCCGGGAGTACGTCCTCCGGCAGCTCTCGGGAGCAACTCTTGACGGATCACCCGTCTCCAGAGGACGTTGAGCGTCATGGAGTCCCCGATCCATCAGGCTGGCCCGTCATGGCGCTCATCCGACTGGCTTGCGCGAGCGTGCGAACGCCAACCCTTGTCCTAATGACCCGCAGCGACCTGTTCCCCAAGCGTTATGATCTCGCTAACAAGGGGAAGAGCACGGTCGCTCCATCCATCAGGGCGTGCGCCACCACGAGCGGAACCAGCCGGCGAAGTCGCAGGTACACCAGCGTTTGGAAGAGCGTGTTTGGCACCGCCGCCAACAACCGAAACGTCATGAACTCCGTATCCAGTGTCAGCGGCATGAAAGAATGCTGCAAGGACCACACGAACGCGACGACCGCGACCGCCAAGCTCGTACTCCGGGCTAGAGCTTGAAAGCGCGGCAGCAGATAACCGTTATAGGTCATCTGCTCGGTCAGCCCCCAGATGAAGGGCCACACCAGCACGCCATAGAGAGCAGCCGGAAATGGCAGGTCTCCAAAGAGGAGCGGCAGCTTGAGCGTGCCATAGACGATCCAGGCCGCCGCATAGGTGCCACCGAAAATGAACACGAGGCTCACAGGGATGAGCACAAGGCCCAACAGCACATCCCGGAGGATGCGTGCCCGCTCGAAGCCGACCAGCTCGAACAGGCCGATTCCCTCGCGGCGCGTGAACCACCAGAGCAGCGCCAGGCATCCGGCGTCAATGAGAGTGCCGTACACCGGCAGCCATGGCTCAGCGTCACGCCATGGAGTCGGCGCCCCGCGCAGGGCGAAGATGACGGCGACAACGGCTTGCGCGACCACAGCAAACGCGGTGCGCGCAAACAGCATCAGCGCGGGGGCACGCCATGTCAGCGTTCCCGCATCCCGCCGCCGAACGATGGCCTCACGGGAATTCGGATCTATGGGTGGCGTTCCAACCATCCCTAGTGGAGTTCCCCGTGCCGGCCCCGGCAAAACGCGCGCGCCTCTGCGCCGGTGGCTACCGGACCCGCTTGAAGTACTCCCGCATGCCGCCGACCTGGGATGTCACCCAGTATGAGTTCGGGCCGTCAAACTGGATGAGCGAGAACTCGCTCAGTTCCAGGACCCTGTCCACCGGCGACGGCTTGTCTCTGATCTCACAGTTGTAGGCGAAGGACGAGGTACAAGCAAAAGGGCTGCCGCGAGTAGATGCGACAGCCCTTGAAGGACCCCGGCGCTACCTAGTCTCCCACAGCCGCGTGGCTGCAGTACCTTCGGCCCTGAGGGCTTAACGGCCGTGTTCGGAA
>JAAZEM010000204.1 GCA_012512265.1 Armatimonadota bacterium
GCTTGGAGCCCTACCTCGTCCACCGACTCCAGCAGGAGGGCGTGGTCGCTTTCACGCGAAGCCGGGTGCTCATGGTCGCGGCCACCGCCCGGTGGGGCATGGCGCGGGCACTCCGCGAGACTGCCCGCGAGACCATCTTCGGCGACCTGATGTTCGGGCTCGACCTCCCGATCCCGCTGCCCTGGAATCTGCTCCGCCCGCTGGCCGCGCTGCTCGTGCCCATGATCACCGGCTACGTGCCCTTCAAGTGGCTCTACCCCACCGGCGAGACTAAAGTGCGGCCGAAGTACGGCAAGTGGTACGCGTGGGCCGATGTGATCGCCGGCGACTGGAAGTTCATCCAGCGCTGCCTCCCCGTGGGATCCGAGGCGCTGCGGGGCAAGATGATCCTGACGAACACCGTGACAAGCAAGGATGTGGAGCTCCTCCGCTCGCGGGGCGCCGCGCTCCTTGTGACAACCACCCCAAACCTCTCCGGGCGGTCCTTCGGGACCAACGTGATTGAGGCCGTCGTCATCACCCTGGCCGGGAAGCGCCCCGAAGAGATGACACCCCAGGAGTACCTGGATGTATTGCGCGCGCTGGGCTGGGACCGGCCCCGCGTGGAGCATCTCAATGGGTGAGCTTCCCCATCTGCCGTTGCCCCACCCCCTGGCCCGGCAGCGTGCGTTTCACGTGATGGCGAAGCCCATCGGCCCCCGGTGCAACCTGCGCTGCGCCTACTGCTTCTATCTGGAGAAAGACCACCTCTACCCGGGCGAGCGCTCCTTCCGAATGTCGGATGAGACGTTGGAGAGCTTCATCCGCCAATACATCGAGGCGCAGGAAGTGCCCGAGGTAAGCTTCGCCTGGCAGGGTGGCGAGCCTACGCTGCTCGGCATCGAGTTCTTCCGCCGCGTCGTCGAGCTGCAGCGGAAGTACCTGCCTCCGGGAATGCGCCTGATCAACGCGCTACAGACCAACGGCACGCTCCTCGACGCGGAGTGGTGCCGCTTCCTGCGCGAGAACAACTTCCTGGTGGGCATCAGCATCGACGGCCCGCGCGAGCTTCACGACCACTTTCGCCAGGACGCGAAGGGCGGTCCGTCATTTGAGCACACCCTCCGGGGCCTCCGCCTGATGCGCGAGCACGGCGTGGAGTTCAACGTCCTCTGCGTCGTCAACCGCGTCAACAGCCAGCATCCTCTGGAATGCTACCGCTTCTTCAAAGAGGAGGGCGTCCGGTTCATCCAGTTCATCCCGATTGTGGAGCGCCTGGCGGAAGAGGCCCCGTGCCTCGGGGCGGCACCATCCACGCGTGACGTATCCGAAGCCTCGGTTCTCCCGGAAGAGTACGGCCGTTTCCTGTGCGAGATCTACGACGAGTGGGTGCGTAACGACGTGGGAAAGGTCTACATCCAGACGTTTGAGGTCGCTTTCAGCGCCTGGCTGGGCCATCGCGCCGGGCTGTGCGCCTTCGAGCCAACGTGTGGCACGGCGCTCGCCCTGGAGCACAACGGCGATCTCTACTCGTGCGACCACTACGTCTATCCCGAGTATTACCTCGGGAACGTGATGGAACAACCCCTCGTCGAGCTGGTCGAGAGCGCCTTCCAACGCGAGTTTGGCGCGAGCAAGCGCAACGCCCTCCCCCGCGTCTGTCGCGAGTGCGAGGTCCGCTTCCTCTGCAACGGTTGCTGCCCGAAGAACCGCTTCCTCCGCACCCCCGCGGGGGAAGAGGGCCTGAACTACCTGTGCGCTGGACTGAAGCGGTTCTTCACCCACATCGGCCCCACGATGGAGTGGATGGCGCAGGCGTTTTCCCAGGGCCGGCCGCCCGCGGGGGTCATGGATGCACTGAGGAAGGGAGGCCCCGGCGTTGCCGGAGCCGCACCTGCCGTACGAAAGCCGGAGCGGCCCGAGCATCGAGACGCCGCGCGTGGCGCTGCCCCCGGCACCATCGGGCGCAACTCCCCCTGCCCCTGCGGGAGCGGGAAGAAGTACAAGCGCTGCTGCGGCGCCTGAGCAGCGCCCGGGTCGCGTTACGAAGTCAGTCCTTGCTGAAGTTAAGGGCGTTGGAGCCGTTGTTATAGAGCGTTGAGTAATTCATCGCCTTCACATGCCCGTCCGCGAAGGCCACGTTGCCGACTCCATTGTGCCGCGCGCAGAAGTTGAGCCACACCTGGGTATTCGTGGTCCACGTAGTGCTCTTGCTCCCGTCGGATGGGTCGCCATTGGCGTCGCGGTTGCCCCTGGATGGCCTGAAGAGCCACCACGCGCCCATATACGTGTTTGGCGTCTGGTCCGCCAGTAACACCGCATCCGCCGGACGCTGGATGGTGGCCAGTGAGGCGCCAAAGAACACCTCGGCGTAGCCATAGCTGCGCTCCCCGTTGTAGTTCAAGGTCGATGTGGCCCGCTGGCTGGGGCAGTCGAACACCTTCACGTTCTTCACGTAAGGCGCGATGATCTGGATGAAGCTCTGTGAGCGTTCATGGCGTTCGACGCAGAGCGTCTCATCATAATCCTGGGCGTACATCAGCATGGATGTCGCCAGCTGCTTCAGGTTGGATTGACACGTCGACTTGCGCGCGTTCTCTCGGGCGCGCGCGAAGACCGGGAAGAGAATCGCCGCGAGTATGGCGATAATCGCGATAACGACTAGGAGCTCGATCAGGGTGAAGCCCCTCTTGGCTGCGCTTCCACGAGATGCGAGTAACATTCGCCAGCTCCTTTCGAGTAAGAATAGTCCCTACTCACCGTGGCGGCGAGAGACGCCTCCACCATTCACGGTTTCGCGCCACCCGCTGCTTGCGAAACTCTACCACACACGCCCGCGCCTGTCAATCGCCTATGCGTGTCGCCTGAGATTCCGACATAAGGAGAAGGCCGACCGCACGCGCGGAGCTCGAAGCTCCGCGCTGCTTTCCGGCAAAGCTCTTCGGGGCTTCTCCTCCCAGCTACCGCCGTTTTGAGACATCTGGGAGTATCCCCAACCCAGCTCGGCAGGGCTTCGCTCGCAAGCAGCGCGGTGATTTATCGCCGCGCGCTGGGTTGCGCACTGCCCCCGTGGCTTCGGATTCCTTATATCTTCCTATGTCGGAATCCCAGGCGCCGTCGCGGCCGGAAGCCGGTTCCTCGACCCGGTAGCCCCCTGGCCATCAGCGCGGCACGCGCCGGAAGAGCCGGGTGGATGCCGGCGCGAGCTCCAGGTTCACAATCCCATCCGTTGCTTCCAGCATCTCGCCGGTCGTCAGGTCGACCAGGCGCTCCGGGCCGGGCAGGCGCACGCGCTTCTTGCCGCCCGCGCGCGTGTGGAGCAGGAGGAGCGACCGGTTGGCCAGGAGCACATCCTCCGGGTCGTCCAGGTAGCGGTGAACGCCGGCCTGCTCCAGGAGCGCTGCCAGGAAGTGGCGCGAGACGAAGGGGAGGCTCACGACCACGGAGGTCCACCCATCAAAGCGCCGCTCCGCCACCACCCCATACCGGCGCCCGGCGTGGGGGATCTGCCCGAGCACTGTCGCCTTCGGGTCGGTCACGGCAAAGAGCGGGCCTTCCACGAGATCTGGGTCGCCCAGAGTGGCTACCTCTTCCGTGCGAACGCTTCCCTTTTGGGCCAGGAGATCGCCAATGGCCAGGGCGTAGTCCGTGCCTGGCTGGAGATCGGCAACCAGCTTGATCGCGCGGATCGGGAACTGGGGTCTCTCGGCGCGCTCCTGAGCATAGGATGCGAGGTTGAAATCGGCCAGCGGGAAGGAGAGCGTCTGCCACGTCGAGCGCTCGATCACTACCCGCGGGCCGCTCCAGGGAATCCCGCGGGCATCTACCAGATCGATCCGGAAGGAGAAGGGGCCCCTCAGGGTGCGCGCGCGCAAGCCAAGGGCATCACACGCCGGGAGCGGCGCTGTGCAGTGGATATCGGTCCACGACGGGCCCTTTCCGCGGAAGCGCCACACGATGGCGTCTTCCTCCTTGCGGAGCGAGTGGTGCTCATACTCCTTCGCCATCGTCTGCTCCGAGCGCGGGTTTACCCAGCTCGCCGCGGCCAGCGCGCCGGGAAGCGGCTCCTCGACCTGCACCTTCACCGTGCTCCGTGTGCTTCGGGGCAGCCTGGCCGCCAGCGGGTGGCGCGGTTCCGTGATCTCGGCCACCATCCGCGTCTGGACCGGCACCATCTCCATCGTCAAGCCCGTCAGCGCTTCGAGGCCCTCTGTCGTGGCGCCGCGTGGGGTGAGGAAGCCATTGCCATACAGCCACACCGCCGTCCGGCCCTTTTGCCGGACCACCCGCGTAATCCGCTCGCGCTCGGCATCATCCAGGTAGAAGCAGTTAAGGAAGATGTAGACGCGATAGTCGGGAAGCCCGGGGCGCTCCAGATCATCCAACAGGATCGTATCGAAGGGGGCACCCACGCGGAACAGCTCCGTGTAGACGCCGGTGATCAGCCGGTAGCCCAGAGTGGGCGGATACCCCAGGTAGTACATGCTCTCTGGGTCGCAGACGAGCGCGACCTGGCTGACGGAGGTGCCGTCCCACTCCTTGGCCTGGGCACCCAGCGCGCGCAGGCGGTCAATCTCTGCCAGCACCTCGGGATGGTCGAACCACCCTTTATTGCGCCCGGCGCCGAAGTCGACCCACCAGAGCCCGCTCCCACGGATGAGGGCATGCCCTGCCTCGCGCCGGATCGCCGCGATCGTCTCTTCGAGCGAGCGCGCCTGGATGATCCGGTCATCGGCCAGATGGGTGCGCGTGTCCGCCTCGTAGAGATGCAGCTTGCCATGAAGCCGCAGGCTTTCCATCACCGTGCGGATCTGGCCGTCGCCCCCCATCGCGCGCGCCTGCGTGTGATAGCCGTAGGGCGAGGTGAGGAAATCGACGAGTGGCGATTGCAGGATCTCGCCGAGGAGGATGTGCCACCCCTCTGGGGGATAGCCCATGCCGAAGTGATAGCCGTACCAGGCGCCGGTGAGCGCGCGCCCTTTCGTCTCCTCTTTCACGATGCGGCAGTAGGCGAGGAGGCAATCGGCCACCACGCGCTGGTGACACCGGTAGTAATCGATGACTCGCCGGTCGGTGCCGCCCGGGTCGCGGAAGATGAGGCGCGCGGCGCGGAGGCGCTCTTCGCGGCCAGGCACCCGAGCGTCCTCAAAGCGCGCGCCCGGATCCTTCCAGGCGATGCGCAACGCACCCTCGTTCCTGTAGGTCTCGCGCAGCCAGGCGCGAAACCGGCGGGTCATTGCCGGGCCTGTATCGGGCATATCCCGGGCCATGCCGTAGTAATGCCACTCGCAATAGACGCCGTAGTTGGGCTGATAGCCAATGATCCGCCGGCCCCAGGGCACCCTCTCCAGGTGGCGCAGCGCCACGCGCACCGCCTCGCCCGTGTCGCGCATCCACGTTTCGGAAGCCATCGAGGCGGCCTCGAAGCGCGCGATCTGGTCCTGGCCTCTCTCCGCCGGGCCGGTGGCATAGCCCACCCACTCCTCCTTATGGGCGTCGAGCCACCATCGAGGGGCATCCAGACGGAGCCCCAGGAGGATGCGCGCCTCCGGGTCTACAATGAGGATCTTCCGGAGGAGCTGGTCCCAGGGCGCAAAATCGTACTCTCCGGGCGCTTTCCAGACGGCATCGAGCCGGGCAACCACGTGGTAAAGATGGATGCCCGCGTCGCGGAACTGGCGGACGAGCGCCGCACCCTGGGGCGTGTTTGGGTCGAGATCACGCGGGCTGTAGAGCACGGGTGGCACATCCCGGCCATCCACCTCCAGAACGGGCCAGCCGCGCTGGTAAGCCACCTTCGCCCGCGAACGCGGCGTCTTCTCCAGGAAGGCCAGGGCCGCCTTCTCCTCCTGCTCCTCGCGAAGGATCCGCTCCTCGCGCGCCTGCCGCTCGGCGGGAGTGGCGCACGCCTCGGCGCCGTAGCCCAGGGCATACCACGGTGACATGAAAGCGTCGCCGATCTCTCTGGCGGCCACCCAGGCGGAGTCGTCAAACCCGTTCCGGTTCCACCCTTCCGGGCCCTCGCGAGAGACCCGCCAGCTGGCATCGGTGACGACGCGGGCCACCTTGCCCGAGGCGAGGGTCACCTCCAGGGCGGCGATCACCCCGCCGGGGCCGGTGACGTTCTGCACGCGTACGGCCAGCAGGTTCTCCCCCGCGCGTAGGAGCGGCAGCGCCTCGTAGCGATTCCGCTCTTCGGCCACCTTCGGCACCGGCTCGCCGTTGAGGAACGCCTCGAAACGGTCATCCGCCACGAGCGTGAAGCTGGCTGCCACAGGCGCCTCCGGGAGCGTGAACACTTTGCGGAAGAAGCGCCACTGGTTCGCGCCTTCAGTTGCCGCCTGCTCCGGGTACCACAGCCACCGCGCCGCGGACTCCATCGCGGCCGCGGAGCACGGTGATGGCACCACCAGGAAGGCAAGGAGCGCCAGCCACCGTCGGGCGGACCGGCGTCGCTGGCCGGCGGTGATCCGAAAGCCGAAGGCAAAACGACTGAGTGACATCCTCTTCTCCTCGTTGGCGTCTGCAAAGAGAGCGGGCCGCCATCCCCAGGGATCCAGGTCTCCGTTTATACTCTCACCCTTCCGCAAACGCCCCTCAAGATCCTGTGCGGGCTTGCGCGGCAAGAGTAGATAGGGGCAGCGCGCTCTGGTATAATGGGGCGGGAGGTTGAAGAGGCGATGCAAAGATCGGAGTGGGAGCGCGTGCCTCGCATGAAGCTGGCACACCTGCCGACGCCGCTCGAGCCCGCGCCGCGGTTGGGAGAAGCGATCGGCCTGCGCCACCTGTGGGTGAAGCGCGACGATCTTACGGGCCTGGCCGCCGGCGGCAACAAGGCGCGCAAGCTGGAGTATCTGATGGCTGAGGCCCAGGCGTTGGGCGCCACCACCGTCATCACCTTCGGCGCGATCCAGTCGAACCACGCCTGCATGACGGCAGCCGCGGCCGCGCGCCTGGGGATGTCCGCCGTGCTCGTTCTCAATGGCGCGGAGCCCGAAGATCCGCAGGGCAACCTTCTCTTGGACCGGCTGCTTGGAGCGCGCGTCCTCTTCGTGCCGGAGGGTGATCGGGCGCGAAAGGCCGCGGCGAACGCGGAGGCCGAGCGCCTCCGCGAGCGTGGCGAACGCCCGTACGTGATTCCGACCGGCGGCTCCACACCCCTCGGCAGCCTCGGCTACGCGCTGGCAGTGCAAGAGCTGGCCGAGCAGTCGGAGGCGCTGGGGATTCGCTTCCGGCGCCTCTTCGTGGCCAGTGGGTCGGGCGGCACGCACGCCGGGCTCCACCTGGGCGCGCGCGCGTTCCTGCCGGATTTGCAGGTGATGGGAGTCGCCGTTGGCGAGGAGGTGGAGTGGCTGCGCAGCAAGGTACTGGCGTGCGCGGCCGGCGCGGCGGAGGCGTTCGGGATCGCGCCAGCGCCCACCGCGGAAGAGATCACGCTTCTGGGTGAATACGCGGCTCCGGGATATGGCGTGCCCGGCCCGGCGGCACTGGAGGCAATGCGCCTCGCCGCGCGCACGGAGGGCCTCTTCGTCGATCCCGTCTATACGGCGAAGGCGCTATCGGCTTTGATTGACCACGCGCGTACCGGCCGTCTCGACCCGGAAGAGCCAGTCCTCTTCTGGCACACGGGAGGCCTGCCCGGGCTCTTCGCCAATCCTGCCTTCTGCCTGGATGAGGCGTAGGGGGCAACACCTCTTGTAGGGCAGACGCCGCCGGGCAGAGGGTTGACGTGCCTGAACACCGCTGCTATAATACGAGTGCTGGCGTTACACGCGCCGCTCCCAGGTTTCACCTCGTCTGGCCGCCTGCATCGCCTGCGGGAGCCTGGCGTGGAAATCGGAGGACGCTCATATGTATCGGTCTCTGTTCATCGCTCTCCTCTTGGCGTTCCCTGCCGTTGCCACTGCCCAGAGCAACACGGCTTCCCCTGCGGCTGTCACCGTGGACTCCGCGGGATGGCTGGCGATTGGTGGCGTCTCCATCATCCAGCTTCGCGATAAGTCGGTTTGCAATTCGCTGAGCGATCGCTCGAGCCGCATCATGTCTCGCATGGTGAACGCACTCGAGAAGATTCACAAGAAGGGCCGCTTCCACGACATCAACGTGGCGGTGCTCCCACCCCGGCCCGGAGAGCCCTCGGGCGAGCCCTGGATCGCCGTCGAAGGCGAGCTGGTGATGAAGGTGACTTTCGAGGACGCGGCCGCGAACGATCAGAAGCCAGATAAGTTGGCGGCTGCCTACGCGGAGCAGTTCCGCAAGGCGTTGCGCCGCATCTACACGCCCTAAAAGCAGGATGGTTTCTCTCAGCGCGGCCCGCCACCACGGCAGGCCGCGCTGTTTCTTTGTAGCATCCTGACATAGAGATCTCCCTTATCGGTAGGAACCGGCACCCCGCCGCCGAAGGATGAATTGGGGTTGTGTGCGCCTCGCTCCCGGCCCCATACGCGGTGAAAGGACAATCACGTGCTCAAAGGCAAACGCATTCTGATCATGGGTCTGCTCGACACGCGGAGCTTCGCCTGGGCGGTTGGTAGCCACGCGGTGGAACTCGGCGCGGAGGTCATCTACACCGTTCAGAATGAGCGCTTCCGTGACGTGCTTCTGCGCCGCTCGTTCAAGCGAGAGGGTCTGAACGTCGACGACTACAACATCCTCCCCTGCGACGTGACCGATGACGACCAGATTGCGGCGCTCTTTGAGCGCACGGGCCCGCTGAACGGTTTGGTGCACAGCATCGGGTATGCCCGCCCTGAAACGTGCCTCTCCGAGAACCTGGGCGATGCCCCCCGGGAGGATGTGCTCAAGGCGTTCGAGATCAGCGCGGCGTCGCTGGCATTTGTCGCCCGCGAAGCCCAGAAAGTGCTCACACCGGGCTCTGCAATCGTCACTCTCTCCTTCAATTCGCAGCAGGTTTTCCCAAACTATAACTGGATGGGGATCTGCAAGGCAGCCCTGGAGGCCGTCGCCAAGCATCTGGCGCGGGATCTGGGTCCCCTTGGGATCCGCGTGAACTGCGTGAGCGCCGGCCCCCAGGCCACCATGGCGTCCACGCATATCCCGGGCTTCCAGGCGATCGGCGATGCCTGGCTCCAGCGCTCGCCCCTCGCCTGGGATCTGAATGAGGACCGACACGCCGTGGCGGATGGCGTCCTCTTCTTGCTCAGCGACATGGCACGCCGCATCACCGGCGAGGTGCTCTACGTGGACAGCGGCTTCCACATCATGGGTCTGGAGCGCCAGCCGGCCAAGAAGAGCGACTCCTGACCCCAGGCACGCCGTCACTGACGGCCTCCATGGAGTAAGCCTGCGCTCGTCGGCTTGCCCCACCTTCCAGAGGCAGAGAGCCGCCCCCACCCTGGGGCCGCTCTCTGCCTCGAACCCGCGCGCGAGCAGAAACTTCCCCACCTGCCACTTCCTGTGTAACAGCCATCCAGTGGGCGGCTCACGCCTCCTCTAGGTAGCCATCTTGAATCCGGAGCACCCGGTCCGCCTCTCGGGCGAGACGGTCATCATGGGTTACCATGACGAAGGCGATCCCCAGCTCGCGGTTCATCGAGCGCATCAGGTCGTACACCTGCTTGCCGCTGATGCTATCGAGGTTTCCGGTGGGTTCGTCGGCGAGAACCAAGCGCGGCTCGTTCGCCAGGGCCCGTACTACCGCGGTGCGCTGTTGCTCGCCGCCGGAAAGCGCCGGCGGGCGGTTGCCCAAACGATGGCCCAGGCCGACGCGGCGCAGCAGTTCGGTCACGCGCTCCACATCTTCCGGATCCGGCACGCCCTTGCGAATCAGGATTGGCATCAGGGCGTTCTCCAGGCAGGTGAACTCATCGAGCAGGTAATGGTACTGGAAGATGAAACCGATCTTGCAGTTGCGTAGGTTGGCCAGGTCGTCGCTTTCCAGCTCCTGGAACGGCACTCCCTCCAGGGCCACGGTCCCCTCGGTGGGCCGGTCGAGGGCGCCGAGGATGTTGAGGAGCGTCGATTTGCCGGAGCCGGATTGGCCCACCACGGCCACGAATTCGCCGGCCCGGATGGTCAGATCAATCCCGTGGAGCACCTCGACCGGTTCGACGCCGCCATAGACTTTGCGGATCCCCTTCGCCTCGATGATCGGCTCAGCCACCCCGGATCACCTCCACCGGATCGAGGCGGGCCGCGCGCCTGGCCGGAAAGACGCTGGCGAGAATCGTGATCGCGATGGCGGCGCCCATCGTGCCGAGGACGGTCTGCCACCGGACGACGCCAGGGAGGAGCGGCTCCGGCACCTGGCCGGGGCGCACGCCAACTTGGGGGATCTGCCGCGCCGCCAGAATCAGGGCGATCCCGAGCGCCGCGCC
>JAAZEM010000205.1 GCA_012512265.1 Armatimonadota bacterium
GATGAAGTGGGCCGACCCCGAGATCCGGGCCGAGGGCGAGGAGATGACCCGGGCGTGGCACCGCGCAAGCCCAACTGTCGGCTGGTACGACTACCTCTACGGCACCCCCTTCTGCCTCCCGCGAGTCTACTTCCACCGCATGGCGGAATACTACCGTTTTGCGCGCGCCAGCGGGGTGAAAGTCCATTACGCCGAAGCCTACCCCAACTGGGGCGAGGGCCCGAAGCTGTACATCTCGCTCAAGCTGCAGTGGAACCCGGACCAGGATGTCGACCAGCTGCTGCGCGAGTGGTACGATCGCGCCGTTGGGCCGGCCGTGGCGCCGGAGCTCGCCGCCTACTACGCGCACTGGGAGAAGTTCTGGACCGAGCGCGCGCTGAAGTCGCGCTGGTTCTCGCGCGGCGGGCAATATCTGAACTTCACCTCGCCGCTCTATCTGGCGGACGTCACGGCGTCTGAGATCGCTGAGAGCCGGCGCCGCCTGGAGGCCGTCGTCGCGAAGGCGCAAACCCCGGCGCAGAAAGCACGGGCGCGCCTGCTCCTCCAAGCGTTCGAGTATTACGAGGCGTCCGCGCTCGCCTATCCGAAGGTGGAAGCGGGAGACGCCAAGCCACCGGCTTCCGAGGCCGAGGCACTGGCGATGATTGCCGAGGGAGAACGCCAGACCAAGATGGCGGAGAAGCGGATCCGGCTGGCGGAAGAGTGGGAGAAAGATCCCGTGCTTGCCCACCCATTGAGCCCTGCTCGCTTCCCGCTTCTCTCCGGACGTGACTGGGGAGGCACCGCCTTGTGGCGCGCTTTCGACTGGCTGGCGCGCGGCTCGAAGCCGGTGCGCGAGCGGCTGGAGCAGCTGGCCGCGGCCCCAGAAGCATCGCTCGCCGGGGATCAGGCGCGGATGATGCTTGCCCTGGCCTCGCCGGACAAGAAGCCGATCTCCGCCAACTCCTCCTTTGAAGAGGGCGACCGCAACGCACCGCCCTGGAACTTCTGGATCAAGACGGCCGGGACCATGCGCCGTGTCGAAGGAACGGCACACACTGGAAAGGCCAGCGTGTTGTGCAAAGGGGTAGACCGCGGCGGCCCCAATATGCAGATCCCGGTGACGCCCGGACGGTATGGCGCTGTCGCCTTTGCCTACACCCCTCCAGGCAGCCAAACGAAGGGCACCGTGGAGCTCGCCGTGACGTTCCGCGACGCCAAGGGGCAGAACATCCCTGGGTCGCCCAGCACGATGGCCACGCTCAAGCCAGGCGAATGGACCGTTCTGGCTGTGCCCGCGCAGATCCCGGCGAAGGTAGGCAACCGGGAGGTGAAATCGGTCCTCCTCGTGCCGATTGTGAACGGCTTCGCCGAGGGCGAGGAGGTCTACCTCGACGACGTGGCGCTCTACCGGCTGGACTAGCGCGCTGCCTTGCGTTGACACCAGGCCTGCGCCGGTGATATAGTAGCAGCGGGGCCGTGCCCTGACGGCGCGGCCCACGCTGTTCGAGACGAGGTAACAAGACGCAGGAATGGAAATTCGCAAGGCCTTCATCGCCGACGTGCCGGCCATCGAGGCGCTCATCAGCCACTTTGCCGATAGAGACCGGATGCTCCACCGCTCGCTGAGCGAGCTGTACGAGAACCTCCGCGATTTCTTCGTCGCCGAGGAAGAGGGGCAGGTGCTTGGCTGCTGCGCGCTCCATCTCGTCTGGGCCGATCTGGCCGAGGTGAAATCCCTCGCCGTCTCGGAGACCGCCCAGGGGAAGGGCGTTGGCCGGCGTCTGGTGGAGGCCTGCCTCGCGGAGGCCGCGCAAATCGGCATTCCGCGCGTCTTCTGCCTCACCTACGAGGTGCAGTTCTTCACCCGCTGTGGGTTTCGCGTCGTCGATCGCTCGGAGTTCCCGCGCAAGGTCTGGTCCGAGTGCGTCCGATGCCCGAAGTTCTTTGACTGCACCGAGGTCGCCATGTCTCGCGAAGTGCCCGGGGTCGTCGCCGCGCGCTCGATGCCTCGCCCGCCGGAGGGTCCATGACGACCTCGCGCCGTCGGAGTGCGTGGTTCCTCGGTCTCCTTTTGCTCGCCACTGCCCTCATCGCCGCCGGGTGCAATACGGGCGTGGCTGAGCGAGCCGCCGAGGGCAAGCTGCGCCGGCGTCTCCCTGAGATCATCGGGCCGGCCGAGCAGTATGACGTCGATATCCGCGCGTCCAGCGACCTTTCCGTCATGGAAGGCCGGCTCCGTACCATCACCATCGAAGGACGGCAGGTGCGCGTCGCCCATACGTGGCCGGTCGACCACATCCTCGTCGTCCTCGACCGGGTGCGCGTGAACCTGGAGAAGGAAACGCTGCAGAGCGTGGGCGCCGCGCGTTTCCAGGTGACCATCTATCCCGCGACCCTGGTAGGCTATCTGGAGAATGACGAAGAGAACCTGCGCGATGCCCAAATCCACCTGGAGGAGGGAAAACTCACCGTCACCGGGCGCTACCTTCTGATGGGCCTCTGGACCTCCTTCCGTGTCTCCGGCACCTTGGAGCTCCTCGATCACTCGCGCATCGGCTTTCGCACGCGCGGGGCGAGCGCCGCGGGGCTTCCCGTGCCGGCGCGGATCGTGCGCCACCTGGAGCAGCGCCTCAATCCCGTCCTGGATGTCTCAGATACTCTTCTCCCGATCGAGCTAACGCGGGTCGAGGTTCGTCCGGAAGGCGTGGTTGTCAGCGGGATCCCACATCTCGATGGCACGTCACTCCTTGGCGCGCGATAAGGGCGTGCTCCACGCTACCGCTTTCCGGTCCAGGCTAGCGATGGGCAGCAGTGCGGCGCGGCGCCGATGCCCTCTCCGAGAATGCGTTTGGCAAACCGGCCGGTGGGGAATGCGTTGCTTGAAATGGAATGCGCCCAGAGAGCGACACATCGTGGGAAGAGGCGCCTCTCGCGCCGAATCGCCTCAACGCTGGCGATGGCCGCCAGCGCTTTGGTCCTCCCTCTACTTGCGGCGGCAGCGACGCCTGACGAGGACCGGTGGGCACGGCAGGTAGCCACGCGTGTAGAGGCTCATTTTGGTCTGCTCCACGATCCTGAGCGGCTGGCGCGGGTCATCACCATCGGCCAGCGCCTCGAAGAGGCAGCAGGTCTCCCGAGAGGGCATCTTACCTGGCGCCTGCTCGATACGCCACAGTTCAACGCGCTCTCTATCCCGGGCGACCGGATCTACGTGACGCGCGGCCTCTTGGACAGCGCGCGCTCGGAGGAGGTGGTGGCCGCGGCACTGGCCCACGAGATCGCCCACATCACCCTCGGGCACACCCGGCAGGTGATGGAGGAGCGAGCAGCACACCGCCGTCTCACCCTGGTGATTGAGAACCCGCTCCCGGATGGGAAAACATCTCAGCGCATCGTGGTCGCGGAAGGGCCAAAGGCGGCTCCTGGAGCTCGCCGGAAGGAGCTGGAGGCGGACCGAGAGGCGATCCGTATCCTGAAGCGGGCGGGCTATCCCCCCCAGGCGATGCTCTCCATGCTGTCGCGTCTCGGCGGGCCCGCGCGCGAACCCTCTGCCGGCACGCAAGTGCACGATGAGACACGCGCTCTCCTCTCCAGCCACCCCTCGCCTGATGACAGAATGAAACACGCGCGCCGAACCCTGCAAGCCATCTCCAGGGAAACGGAGATAACCGCGGAGACGAGCACCAGGTAAGCCAGACCACGCCCGAGGAAATGAGGCCGGGGCCCTGGCAATGCGCCCCACCGTCGCCTGTTTGTACCTTCCGTTCGACACCCAAAGCAACGCATCCCGAGAAAGCTGGGGCTCACTTTCCAGGGCCTGGCCCTATCGTCTGGTATATTCCCACGATAGGCAGTGGAATCCTGTTTGCAAGCCCCCCTCATCCGTAAGGAAAACATTAAGCGTTTAGGGGAGGGGGCGCCCGGGCCACTTCCGCGCTGGGCGGAGGCTGGTTACACCAGGCGCCTGTTTGAACCGGAGGCGATTTGGGAATAGCGAATCAGCATTGCGCCCGCCAGGGCGCCGGCTGCTCCAGACAATACATTGTGCATAGGAGGAGAGCATGGCATCTGAAGCGTTGGTTCAAGCGATCACCAGGCAGGAGTGGATGGACCCGGTGGCCGATCTGCTGCAGGGCGCGGTAAGCGGCGCCGTTGAGAAGACGGGAGCCACGGGTCAAGCCGTCGCCGACGCGCTCCATGGGACGTGGCTTGGGCATCCACTCCACCCCGCGCTGACAGATGTACCCGTGGGCGCCTGGACGGCAGCGGCCGCCCTGGATGCCATCGCGGCCGCACGCAACTCGGAAGCAGTGGACCAGTGCGCCACCGGAGCAATCGCCATCGGGCTCGTCGGAGCGCTCGGCGCGGCGGCAGCCGGACTGATGGACTGGCGCCATATCAGCCACCAGCAACCGCGCCGGCTTGGGTTGACGCATGGTCTCCTCAACATCGGCGCCGCCCTCCTCTATGGCACGTCACTCATCGCCAGGAGGCGCGGCGCCCGCGGGGTTGGACGCGGCCTCGCCTTCCTTGGCTATGCCACCGCCGGCCTCTCCGCCTACCTCGGCGGGCACCTCGTCTTCGAGCACCATCTCGGGGTGGACCACGCCACGGAGCAGAAGCCGCCTCAAGAATGGACCTGGGTGATGGCCGAATCGGACCTGCCGGAGGGAGAGCCACGCCGCGTCGACGTTGGTGACGCGCGCATCCTGCTCCTCCGACGCGGCGATCAGATCCTCGCCATTGGTGAGAAATGCACGCATCTGGGCGGGCCACTCGCCGAGGGCAAGCTGGAGGGCGATAGCATCGTCTGCCCCTGGCATGGATCCCGGTTCTCGCTGGAGGACGGGCACGTGATCAACGGCCCCGCTGTCTTCCCGGAGCGGTGCATCGAGACGCGTGTGCGCGATGGGCAGATTGAGGTACGCGCGGGCGGGCGCGGCGAGAGCTGCCAGCACCACCGCGCGCAGCCGGCCCCGGTAGAGAGCGAAGCACGCGAGATGCTGATGACGGGTTCCTGAGCGGGCGTCACGCCCAGGGGATGCCACCGAGCTTCGGGCGGCGCGCCGATTTGGAGCGCCGCCTGCCACCGCACTGGCGCCAGCTTCCCAGATTACTGGCCAGCGCGCGATGCACGCGAGGGGCCTTCCAGGGCGAGCGTGGCGAGCGGCCCCTCGAGGGCGCATCCAGCAACGCGGTGGGCGCCTGCATGCTCGCTCGTCAGGAGGAGGTACTTTCCCGAGGCATCGGTCACCTCGATGGCGAGCGCCTCGTGGGGTGGCAGCTCGCGCCCCTCGCGCTCGACTGGAAGAACGCGGATCGCGGGCAGGGGGGCGTTCTCTTCCATCCGACCGGTGAATGCCGCCACAGCCCACGCGTTGCGCGCATTCTCCAGGCGCCGGACGATCACTGGAACGCGGACCGGGTGCCAGCGGATATACCCCTTCATGCGAAACAGGCGCGTTCCCTCAGGGCTCAACAGCGTAAGCCGGCCGCGCGGCCTCTCATCCTTGGCGTCCAGCCGGTAGTCAAAGCCGGTTGGGGGAGCTTCGCCCGCCACTTCGGGCTCCTCGAAGCTGTCATACCCATGTCCCTGGCCGGCGAACTCGGGAAACGGCTTCCACACGGTCTGCGCCGGAACGGTGCCGGTGACATCATGCGGGAGGAAGGCAAAGAGATCGAAGCAGCGCGGGCGCTCCGAGGCAAGCTGATCGACCAGCACGAAGGTATCGCCGCAGAACGCCGCGGTCCGCGACCAGCCCACTCCTGGATAGAGCGGGCGGTGGAGCGGGCTGGTCCAGCGTCCGGCAGGCATCGGTCCATCCAGAACCGCCACCTGATCCACGCGGAGCATGGACGAAGGCTTCCCATCGACCACCAGCGAGTTACCCGCGGCGGCGGTGTAAGAGAACCCGGATTGCTTGTAGCCGTAGGCGATACGAAAAACGCGCTCGTTGAGCGGGAAGCCCTTCCAGGTCGCCTTCGGATCGAGCATCACTTTGCCGCCGCGATGCGCGGGGCTGCCCCAGTTCACGCTCACCGTGCGCAACGACGCGTCGTCAGCGCCGGCGCGGAGCACGGTGAGCCCCGATGCGTGTAGGATGGAGTTGGTGAAGCCGCCGGACGGCGGGGACACGGGCTGGCGCCGCGCTACCGCCACCGTGCGCAGGTAGAGCGGGTCACGATACCGCTCGTAGGCGGTGACGTAGCCATCCGTGAACCCGGGCGACTTCAGATCGGGGCTTTGGAGCACAGGAGCGTCGAAGAGGCGCTTGAACTCCTCGTCGAAGACGTGAACGCCCGCGTTCTCGTAGGCCTCCGCCATCTCCACGAACGGCTTCAGCGCCGCGAAATGGTAACTGGTGTCTCGTTCGACGCTCCACCCATCGGCATCAAAGTCGCGCTTCCATTGCGCGCGCAGGCCGTATTCGCCGTGCAGCGCCTCGGCAGCCAGCGGCCAATGCCCGGCCACCAGTGCCCCAATCCCGACGCCGCTGTTGTACTCCGCCTGCTGGTTGGCCACGCTCCGGTGAGTGCGCAGGTGGATCGCCGCAGGTAGGATCACACCCTCCACGATGGCACGATCCTCCTCGGCGGTGAGGACCCCCGAGGCACGCACCAGATCGAGCGCGCGGGGTAGCGGGCGGTACCACCAGCTCTCCTGGAGAACGGCCCATCCCACCCTGGAGCGGAAGGCAACGCCAGCGGGCCGTGCGTAGGCATAGCGGGGGTAGTGGCGCGCGTAGGCGAGGAGGATCTCCGCCGCTTTGCGGAAGTAGCGCCGGTCACCCGTCTGCCATCCCACCTCCGCCAGCTTGAGCGCCCCGGAAGAGAGGTAGCAATGGTGCGCATAGGCGCCCGCACGCTGCACCTGCTCCGGCAGCTCGGAAAGATCGATATACTTCTTCTCCTTCTCGGACCAGTGCTTGCCCGGGGCATGGAAGCGCAGGATGGAGTTGGTGCGCGGGTCAAAGTAGTGGTTCGGGTTGCCGTGGAGCATATCGGGCGGCTCCGGAGAGACATCCAACAGCTGGTTCGCCTCGGCAAGCCGGCGCCGATCAACCGCCGCGGGCTTTGCCCGGCCCGCCAGTCGCTCCCACCCGGCGCGAGCTTCCTCTTGCGGAAGCAGGCGCGGGGCCGGGCGTTCCGGCAGCGGCACCGCTCCCACCAGGCGATACAGCAGAAACCCTTCGTACCACGTGGTGATGAGATCGGGATCATCGTTGACCGTCGCGAAGACGCCCGCCTGCTCGCAGGCGAGTGGCGGGAGGGCCTCCGCGCGCTCGGCCGACACGCTGATCTCGGCGATCACGCGGCGCGTCTCTCGCGGCCGGAGGCGGACGCGCTCTTCGGAAAGCGCCACCGAGAAGTCGCGCAGATCGGCCGGTTCACTCCAGAGAGACACGTTCTGCGGCTTCTCGGTGCGGTTCGTCAGAGTGAGCGGGTAGCGCTGGCCCGCCCGCTCGCCATCGCGAAACGTCGTCACCGCCGCGAGGTCGCCGCTGAGGGTCACGGGATAGCGCACGAAGCGGATATTGGCCACGCGAAAGCGTATCTGAGGGCGCTCGGGAAGCTGCCCCATATCGGAAAGCGCCACCTGGAAGCGGAGCCGGATCTTGCCTGCGGGCACCTGTGCCTTTTCGAGCACCACGCCATCATCGTCCTGGCGCAGATCCAGCCAGACATCTTGCCACTGCCCAGGTGGGTTGGGGCGTTTGAGCAGGTAGTAGTTGCGCCGGCCATCGGGCGCGGGATAGCCCTCGATGGAGACGGTCGCCGTGGCGGGATCGCCGGCCATCTTCCATCGGAAGCGCAGAACGTCATACCGGTCGAGATCGACGCGCTCTATCTCGGTCCAGAACTCGCCGGGCCGCTGGGGCGTGCTCTGCGCGTACTCGATGCAGGGGGTTCCCGTCGCCTCGTCCACGACACGGCGCACCGGCACGTGGCCGGCCCAGCGCGCACGGACCTGCGCGGTCTCGACTGGCACAACAGGCCGGGCGCGAGCGGCTTCAACTCGCCCCATGACCATTCCCAGCGCAGCGCAGGCGATGATGCTGGCCAGCGCGCGCGTCCAATCGCTCCATATGCCTCGTCTCATCCGCTACCCCCAGAGCCCGCAGGCTGGTGGAGGAACGATTCCACGAGAGAGGCCGGTTTCCCTGGAGGCGCGAGAGAGGCACAGCCCTGACGTCCACCCCAACACGAGCAGAGATCCCCCGGATACCCGCTACATGATCTCCCGGAGCCGGCCCACGCCCGGCTCCCCGCCCGCGGCTGCCGGGAGCACCTTCACATCGAGCCCGCGCGGGTTCGGCAGTGGCCCATCCGGATCGATCCCCAGCAGCTCGTAGATGCTGGCGATCAGGTCACGCGGGTGCACTGGCCGGTCCGCGACCTCCATGCCTTTCGCGTCCGAGGCGCCAACAACGTGCCCGCCTTTGAACCCGCCCCCGGCCACGACGGCGCAGAAGCAGGCGCCGTGGTGCCCCCGTCCACCATTCCAGGGGGCTTCCCACTGCACGCGCGGCGTCCGCCCGAACTCGCCGCTCCACCACACGATCGTGGTATCGAGCAGGCCCCGGTTGGAGAGGTCTTCGAGCAGCGCGGAGAAGGCGCGGTCCATCTCGGGGAGCTTCCGGCGCATCGTCTCGAAGTGCTGCTTGTGCGTGTCCCACCCGCCGTAGTTGATGGTGACATAGGGCACGCCTTGCTCCACCAGGCGCCGCGCCATCAGGCACGACTGGCCAAAGGTGTTGCGCCCATAGCGCTCGCGCAGCTCCGGCTTCTCCTGCGAGAGGTCAAACAGCTTCGCGCCGTCGCCCAGGATCAGCTCGTAGGCCTTCTCCTCGCAGGCATCGAGGCGTTCGAAGCGAGGGTCGCCCTTCATCACCTTGCCGAGGGTATCGAGCGCGTGGAGTAGCTCGCGCCGGCTACGCTGGCGCTCGTCCGAGACGCCTTCTGCCACGATCCCATCCACCACGAAGCGCGGCTGGTTCGGATCACCGCCGGTGGCGAACGGTTTGTAGCGCGGGCCGAGGAAGCCCGATTCCGAGAACCGGCCTTGCGGCCGGGTAAGGACGACGTAGGGCGGGATCAGGCCCTGATAGCCCTCGCCATACCCTTTGAAGAGCGAGACCACGGCGCCGACGCAGGGATAGACGATCCGGTCGCCAGGTTGATGCCCGGTCTGCACGATGTAGGCGGCTGTCTCGTGCCCGTTGTTGTGGTGAGTCATGCTGCGGATAATCGAATACTTATCCGCGTGCTGCGCCAGCATCGGCAGCCACTCGCTCACCTGAATGCCGTCCACATTGGTAGGAATCGCCTTGTTGAAGGGGCCGGTGTAGTCATAGCCGGCGTCCGGCTTCGGGTCGAACGTGTCGGTATGCGCAGGGCCGCCCCACATCCAGATCTGGATGACGCTCTTCGCCCGGGCGGGTCGGACCGCGGCGGGGCGCGCCGGCTTCTCGGCAGCTCGGAGGACACAGCGGTCAGCGAGGGCCAGGCCCGCGCCACCGATGAGGACTCGCCGCAGTACCTCGCGCCGGGTAATCCGCCCATTCGCTTGCTGCTCGCTCATCGCCTTCTCCTCCGCGCAGGGCACCGGTATCGCGCGTGGCGATTCGGGCACCCTCGAATGTGACCTCAATGCCGGTAGAGGAACTCCTTGCTGTTGACCAGCGCCCAAGCCAGATCCTCGGCACCTTCCCTCGCCGCGGTGCCTTTTCCCTGGATGTAGGCGTCCGCCGTTGCCATCTCCTCCGCGGTTGGCTCGCGTGAGAGGACGGTCAGATAGATCGAGCGGATCGCCTCGGCCCGGTTCTTCCCCACCGAGTTGTAGGCCGGGCGCAACCGCGGGCTGTTCCGGATCCGGCGCTGGACGTCACTGGAGTTGAGCAGGTAGAGCCGCTGGGCATCCGTGGGCTCGTTGTTCCGCTCGCTTTCGAGACCTGTGTCGCGCGTCGGACGCCCGAACATCTCCAAGAACGAGCTGGAAATGCTCCCATCAGCCAGGGTGATCGTCCGGTGCTCTTCCGGGATGAAAGTGAACGGTTCCGGAATGGGGCTGGCGTAGCCCTCGCCGGTTCCGCCAATCCAACAGAGGGCGTCAATCAGCACCTCCGCGTCGAGACGGCGCACCGGGTAGTACGCGAAGTACGCGTGCGCTTCGGGCTGCTTGCTGCGCGGGATCGGCGACTGCTGGTAGGTGCGCGAGTTCACGATCAGCCGGTAGAGGTGGCGCAGGTCATACTTCGAGGCCACAAACTCCTTCTCAAGATAGCTCAGGAGCGCCGGGTTCACGGGTGGGTTGTCTGGCCGAATATCGTCCGTCTCGTGGATAATTCCCCGCCCCATGAGCCATGACCAGACGCGATTCACGGCGGCGCGCGCGAACCACGGGTTCTGCGGGGAGATCAGCCAGTCGGCGAAGACCTGCCGGGGATCCCGGTCCGGCGGGATGCGCACCGTCTTGCCATCCGGGAAAACGGCATCCAGCGGGTCGGTTGCCGCCGGGTTCAGGAAGACGATCTCCTCCTTCCACTCACCCGTGCTCTTGTAGGCGATGCGCGAGAAGAACGCCGCCATACCCGCGCGCCGGGCCTCCGGCCAGCGATCGAGGCGCGTTCCCATCCAGGTGAGGGCAACGGCCGAGGCGATCGCGGCTGGCTCTCGGCTTTGCACCGCGCGGTAGAAATTCACCGGCGGCACCCGGAAGTTGCTCCCGCTCGATGTGAGGAGCAGCCGTGCGAACTGGTCATACGGCATCCCCTGCCGGATCGCCTCGCGGATCCAGCGGTGGTAGGCCTGGACGGCGTTCGGCCACAGGTTGACCGGAAACTCTGCCTTCACGCGCAAGATGTCGCACCACTTTAGGGCGGCGTAGTCGGCGAACTCCTCGCGCTCCAGCAACCGGTTGACCAGATCAGCTCGCTTCTTCGGGTTCGAATCTTCCAGGAAGGCGACGACCTCCTCCGGCGTCGGGAGCGTGCCGGTCAGGTCGATGTAAACACGGCGGATGAAGAGCTGGTCGGAGCAGAGATGCGCCGGCGCTATCCCCTTTTTCTTCAGGGCGGTAAGCACATGAGTGTCGACCGGGTTCGCCGGCACAAACGCAGTATCGCTTTCGAAGGGGATGACGAGCCCAGGCCTATCTGCCGGCGCGGGCGGTCCTGCGGGCGCCGCGCCGGCGCCCTGGGCGGCAGCGAAGAAGAGGGCGCCGGCGAGTAGCCCCCCAACATAACGGCGCAACGGCCCGCCGGCAAAGATGGCGAGGATCCTGCTCCACATGGCTGCTCTCCACTCCCTCTTCATTACCCGCGAGCGCCACCTCTCGCGCCGAACGCCCATCCAACCCGGCGCGGAGACCCTCACCCGGTCGAGACGCGCACTGCTACCGCGTTAGACGCGGCAGGACGCCCCTGGGTTACGCCGGCTCACCCGGTTCCCGCGGCCATCCTGACGCGCGGGGAATGCTCTTCCCACGCGCCACTCTGCGCCCAGCCACCCTTGGCACCGACAATCCGGAACTCCGGACGGCTCAGCGGACCACCTGGACGATCTTGGCGTTGCCAGCCGCGTAGATCGCCTGAGAGGACATCCACTTCACGTGCCCATCGGCCCAGCAGATGTTCTCGCCACCAAGATGCCGCGAGTAGGCATCCTTCATGTAGTCCTACGATGTGGTGCCCGACGTCGGATAGAGGATCCGGTCGTCGCTGTTCGCCCAGGCGATACGCCCCACATCGGCGGCCCAGAGCGGATGCGAGCAATCGGCCACGGCGGCGGTCTCGGCGGGTGCGGTGACTTCGGCCATCGACCGGGCGGCCAGGCTTGAGTTCCAGCCGTAGTTCGGATAGACAGGGAAGGTGCGCCCGTTGTAATTCAGCGGGCTCGTCGTACCGCCGCGCTGGATGCCGCCCTTCGAGGGGCAGATCCAGATCATGTTGTTCTTGAGATATGGCACCAGCGCCTCATAGATGAGCGGGTATGGGCTCGGATTGGAGCCATATCGCGCGTCTGGGTAGCACTCGTCATAGTCCTGGCAATACTGCATCAGGCCCATGCCGATCTGCTTCAGGTTGGACTGGCACGTAGACTTGCGCGCGTTCTCTCTTGCCCGCGCGAACACCGGGAAGAGGATCGCCGCCAGGATGGCAATGATGGCTATCACCACCAGCAGTTCAATCAGCGTGAAGCCAGCTCTCTTCATCTCGATCTCCCTTGTCCTTCCGGTCGGTCTCCGAAGAAGACATGCAGCAACACAGACGCCCGGCGGCTGCTCACCATACGGAAGACGCGACCTCACATCCGTCTCTGAAGGTACACAGTACGGCGTGTTTTCGACGCTTCTCGGGCATATCCCTCCCGGACCCGCCGCGTCGGCTCAATCCGGGGTGACGATACGGCCTCTCCTTTACGCTCCCTTGCGGTACTGCCCGAAGAGCGATACGAAGGCAAGGCGGAAAAGCTCCCATGCCCCGGATGCTGTACAGCGAGACGATATCGCGGGGCTCATTGTTCCCATGCTGGTTGAACTCCTCATAGCGGCATGCAATTCCAAAGGCGGTAGGTATGCGCCCTGTACAAGCAAAAGGGCCACCGCGAGTAGTTGCGGCAGCCCTTGAAGGATCCCCGGCGCTACCTAGTCTCCCACAGCCGCGTGGCTGCAGTACCTTCGGCCCGGAGGGCTTAACGGCCGTGTTCGGAATGGGAACGGGTGTGGCCCCTCAGGTATCGGCACCGGGAAAGTGTCTCGCTGTCAATCAGCGACCCTCAAAACTGAAGAGCGACGGCGCTTGGGAACGTATGATTGCTAGGTGCTGGTCAAGCCCTCGACCGATTAGTACCGCTTGGCTGAACACGTTACCGTGCTTACACCTGCGGCCTATCTACCTGGTCGTCTTCCAGGGGTCTTACCCGCTTCATGCGGTGA